>CAYZQL010000043.1:0-18953 GCA_964480555.1 uncultured Lentisphaeraceae bacterium
CGTCGGGCGCGAGCGTCAAAGCCTCGCTCCTCTTCATGCAGAAGTTCACGGAGAAAGAACAGTCTGAGTTCGACGCCAAGCAGGCGCAAACGCTCGCGGAGGTGACGGCGAACTATGCGGCGGAAATGCAGGCCGAGACCGACCGGCTGGAGGCCGTCATCGCGGCAGCAAAAGAGGCCCGCGACACGGAAAGCCGCAAGACCCTGCAAAAGGAACTGGCGGATTACCAAAAGCGCATGAACGACCGCATTGCAACTGAAGCCCGCGCCTCGCTCAAGAACCGCTTCCCGTATCCGATCTTCCTGTACGAGGCCGAGAAGGTCGGCATCACCGCCACGGGCGAGCAGGACCAGAACGAACTCTATCCCAACGACAACCTGCCTCCCGGCGTCACCCAGACCAGCGTGGAACTGTATCAGGCCTTCAAGAAAGATCCGACGCCGTTCTTCATCGGGGAGACGGCGAAATGACCGCTGTCGCCGAAATTAAGCAGCGGGCCTTCGCCGTGTGGTGGCGAGATATGGAACGGTGGGTGATCCCTTCCGCGCTGCTTCTTCGCCAGAAACTTCCTCTTGGCTGGACGCGCGTCCGCATTGGGAAAATCGTCAAACAGGTAACGACCCGGATCAAAGCGCAACCCGACATCGAATACAAGATGGCCGGAGTCAGATGGTATGGCGAAGGGGTTTTCCATCGCGAGACGGTTCGGGGGGACGCGATGAGCGCCAGTCAAGTTACGCCGCTGGTTGCCGGTGCGTTGATCTACAACAGACTCTTTGCGTGGAAGGCGTCCTTCGCCGTGGTTCCTCAGGATCTTGCCGATTGTTATGTGTCGAGCGAGTTTCCCCAGTTCGTGCCAGACTCGGCCCGCGTCATGCCAGAATATCTCTATCTCTTTTGCATGCGCGAGGCAACGATTCAAGCAGTGGCATCCGCATCTACTGGCTCCTCTGCGGTGAGCCGAAATCGTTTTAAAGAGGAAGAATTTCTCAACTTCGAGATCTCTCTTCCGTCGGTGGTGGAGCAAAAAGCAATTGTTACTCGCTGGCTGAAGGCGCAAGGCGACATAAGGACCATTCGTTGGCGAATTCAGGAACAGCAGTGTGAAATCGAAGATTGTTTTCTAAGGGACTTAGGGTTGGAATCTCCTGCGAAAGCAAAACGAGAGCAAAAACATTTTGCGGTAACATGGAAAATGCTTGATCGCTGGGACGTAGCATATTTCCGACGCCCACTTTTCAATCCCCAATCGAACTGTTATCCGAATGTTTTGTTAAGCGATGTAGTACAACCGCTTTCCAAAACGGCACAACGTGTCAATCCGAGTGAATCGCCAAGCGAGGACTTCAACTATCTCGGCATGGAAAATGTGGAACCAATTACAGGAAATGTAAAAGGAGAAACTATAAGACAAGGGAATACCATTAAAAGCACATGTGTTGTGTTTAACAAACGACTCGTGTTATATGGAAAACTGCGTCCCTATCTTCGCAAAGTTGTTGATTGTTCCGAATTAGCGTTTGATCAAGGTGTAGCATCAAGTGAGTTTATCTGTTTGCGGCCAAAAGAATTTTTAGTCAGTCAGGCTTGGCTTGCGTATTACCTTAGATCAGCTGCCGTTGCTGAGCAGGCAAAAGTTGCGATAGGTGCACGAATGCCTCGAATATCACCTAATGTGCTTCTCAGCATGTGTATCCCGCTGCCGCCCTTGTCCGTCCAAAAGCAGATCATGAAGCGCGTGGCAGCCGGGCGCGAAGAGATCGCCCGCGAGAAGGCGAACGCCGAGCGTCTGTCCCGCGAGATCAACGCCGAGATCGAGGCTCTGATTCTGGGCGTGAAGCGGATCGGGTGAGGGATGCCGTACGGCGGGCGCTACGAGCCCGCCGATCATCTATGCGGTCATCGCCCTGCCCTTACGGACAAAGCCTGCCTATTCCCAAGTCGGCTGGAAGCCCCGTGTTTTGATTTTCTTCAAGAAGCCGGTTGCCTCAGCGATTTGGGGTTGATCCAGATGCCACCCGGTGGATTCCGCTCGCGTTCCGATTTCCTGTGCGTCTGTCTCTTGCCCTTTTGTGAGCCAAAAGACTTTCGCGGCGTATGACAGGTTCACATAGTCCGCCTTAACAACCGCGTTAAGCTTTTTAATGGCCTGCTTGATTTTGGCGTTGAGATCAGCAGCCTGTCCCTTAGCCATGAAGTCCACGGCCTTTATCCCGTCGGCCGTCAGCTCATACCGGTATTTCTTGCGCTCGAACCCTTTGTCGTCGAGAGGGCCGGGTTGCTGAGTCTCTTTTATGAAATCAAGTGCGATCAGAGTCGAGGTGGCCTCCGCCACTTCAGCCGAATAAGGGCCATAGAAGTAGGGTCGATAACCCAGTGATTTGGCAACCCCAGTTTGCAGTCCCAAGAAATACGCCACTTTCTGCAATTTCGTTCGTCCCTCGATGCAGTGACCAGGCACTGCACCAAACAACAGCAAAACAAACTCAAACGTTGTCATGTCCTTTAGCCTCCTCTCTCACCGCCCGATCAATCACGCCAACGATGCTCTGCTTTATCCGCTCGCACACCGCATCCCGCTGGGACCGCGCTATCCACTCCACAGGGGCATACACTTCTAGATCAACTCCCGCGCCGGCCTTTGCGGTCCCGACTGAATCCAAAAACTTTGACACCTCGTTGATCGGCTCGGGTTGTTTGTGTCCGTCCACCAAAACTTGCCCATCATTCATCGCCATCTCGTGGATCGGCTTCGTTTTCACCTTGTTTAAGATGACAAGATCCGGGTCAACCACGCTTTTGAACTCAGCTGATAACACATCCGAAACAGCACGCTCAATGCCCATCCGGAAGCACACGGTTTCAGGCTTGTCTATGTAATTGCCCATGAACGTTTTAACCTCGTAAGAAAAACTCTCTAAGCCAAGTCTGAAAACGCGTTTGAACAACCGCCGATCAACCAATCGGCATAAGACATCCTTGCATTTCCCTTGTTTTGCCCTGACCCCGGCAAATTCTGTCATGAATCGGGCATCATGCCATGTGACGTAGTTCTTGTAAAAGGCGGAGGTGCCGTCAAAACAATATAGCTTTTGCATAGCCGGGATCTTGTCAGTACGGATGCCGAGTGCAATCGCGCGCGTGATCATTGCGTCTGTTACCAATCGCCCTTTGTGCCGGTAGACGTTCTGTGTGATGTAGTGCTTGGCTAACGCGTACTGTTCGAAAGCTGTAACGCCTGTTCTCCGCAACATCAACTGCTTCTTAACGCAACACAAGGAGCGCTCTAACTGTGCGAAATCGAACCGGCCGTAGGCGACTCCACAGAAATAGCTGTCCCGCAAGAGATAGTCCAATTTGTCGGCATCCAGCGGACCGGAAATAATCGACCGGAAGACGGAATCACCCGGCCAGGCGTTCAATAGTTGGGTGACCTGTCGCGAGCGGTGCTTTCCCAGGATTTTCTCAATATTGGAATCGTTTTCGATTAAATATGCTGTAATCAGCTCGTGAATCTTTTCTTTCTTCTGTCCGGGTGGCAGACTCGAGCGATCTGCGAACATTTCAAGTGACTGTTCGGAAACATGACTGAACGGGCCGTGCCCAAGATCATGCAGAAGCGCCGCAAACTCCACTAAACGGGCCTCATCGGTGCCGTCCAGTTCAAGTCTGCGCAGCACGCTTTTTGCGACGTGAAAGACACCGAGACTATGCTCGAACCGCGTGTGAACCGCACCCGGATAAATCAGCGAGGCGAAGGCAAGTTGTTTGATATTCCGCAACCGTTGAAAGATCGGCGTGTCAATGACCTTGACCTGCTCTTCATTCAGGCTGATGAAGTTGTGGATCGGGTCGCGGATTTGTATTGGATCAGACATCTCTGCCTCTCATTCAGACAAAGAATAGCAAAACAAGGGCACGCTTAACAAACGACTTCTTCTTTTGAGAAGACCCTCTGTTTGCCGGAAGGGCGCGTGCCGACTACCACTTGTCGAGCGGCGGACAGTGGGGCCAATATTTGAAATCGTGCATACCCGATATTTTTTGTGCGCAACCCAATCGGCGATATGCTAAAATGCCCAAAAATTCGCAAGCAACAGGAAATCGGGAATGCGTCTTGTCTTCATGGGATCTTCGGAAGCCTCGGCCACCGCGCTGAGGGCGATCTTGAAGTCACCGCTGCTGAGAGTCGTCGGCGTGGTGACCCAGCCGGATCGTCCCTCGGGGCGGCGTCAGCGCTTCACGCCCTGCCCCTGTAAGGCCTACGCCACGCTGCGGGGGCTCGGCCCCGTCATTTCCCCGGAGAAGGTCAACGCGCCCGAGGTGATCGCGCAGATCGAAGGCCTCAAGCCCGACGTGATCGTGGTGGTGGCGTTCGGACAGTTTCTCGGCAAGCGGCTGCTGGCGATCCCGCCGCGCGGCTGCGTGAACGGGCACTTCTCGCTGTTGCCGAAGTACCGCGGGGCCGCGCCGGTGCAGGCCGCGATCGCGGCGGGCGACGAGGTGACGGGCGTGACCGTCATGATGATGGCCGAAGGCATGGACAACGGCGACATGCTGCTCAAGGCCATCGAGCCCATCTGTTCCGACGACACGGCCGTGACCCTGATGGACCGGCTGGCCATCCTGGGCGCGGTCACGCTCGTCAAGGCGCTGAAGCTGATGATCAGCGGCGGGCTCGTGCGGGAGCCGCAGGATCACGCCCTCGCCACCTATGCGCCCAAGATGCAGAAGAACGACGGCCTGGTCGAGTGGGCGCAGCCGGCTGTCGTGATCGAGCGGCGCATCCGCGCCTATGACCCTTGGCCGGGCTCGTTCACCTTCCTGCCCGCGCGCCTGAACAAGCCGGGCTTTTCCGGCCGCATCAAGGTGCTTCAGGCCGAGGTGGTGAAGTGCCCCGTGGAGGGCCCCGCGGGCTTGCCGCCCGGCTCGCTGTGCGCGCTTTCGGCCATCGGCCCGGTGGTCGCGACCGGCAACGGCGCGCTGTGCCTGACGGCGGTGCAGCCGGACGGCAGCCGCAGGATGGACGGAAAATCTTTTTTAAACGGTCATCCGATGCAGGCGGGCGACCGGTTCGGCGAGTCATCGGAGACTGTTCTAACACAAAATTAGGAGGGACAGATGCAAAGAGGACAGAGTGCGGGGGACGGAGTGCGGGGGACGGAGGGTGGAGGGCGGAAGGTGCGCAGGGCCATTCTCATGTGGGCGGCGGCCGGCGCGCTGACGCTGGCGACGGGATGCGTCACCAACCCCATCACCGGGAAACAGCAGTTCAGCCTCCTTCAGGGAGAGAGCGGCAAGGGACAGCTCATCTCGCTCGCCAAAGGAGCCGTGCCGCAGCAGTTCGCCGCCGATTACGGGGTCGTCAGCGATGCGCAGGCCAACGCCTATGTCGCGCAGGTCGGGCGCAAGCTGGTCGCTACGCTGAAGCCTTCGGATGTGGTTTTTCCGGACATGCCCTTCAGCTTCCAGGTGGTGAATGCCGTCTACGTCAATGCCTACGCGTTTCCGGACGGCACGATTGCGGTCACGCGCGGCATGTTGGCCGAGTTGGAGAACGAGGCGCAGCTGGCGGCGGTCCTCGGGCACGAGATCGCCCATGTGAACTGCGGGCACACCGCGTCGGCCATGAGCAAGGGCACGGTCTACGACGCCCTGGTGTCGGGCACGCGCGGCTATCTGGCGAGTCAGGGCAGTTCGTGGGCCGACTTGGCGGGCACGGCCGGACAGCTGGGCAGCGCGGTGGTGCTCGCCAGCTACAGCCGCGAGCAGGAGCGGCAGGCGGACCAGGGCGGCATGCTGTACATGGTGCGCGCGGGGTATGACCCGCAGGGCATGATCGGCCTGATGCAGCTGCTGGTCCGGATCAGCGGCGCCAACCCTTCGGCGCTCGAGCAGATGTTTTCCTCGCACCCCATGAGCGCGGAGCGCCTGCGGGACGCGCAGAGCCGCGCGGCGACCGAGTATGCGGGGCAGAACAGGGGGGCCGTCAGCCAGGAGGCCTTCTTGGCGAACACGGCCGCAATCCGCAAGAACAAAGGCGCGCTCAAGCAGTTTGCCGCCGCCGAGAGCCAGCTCGCCCAGAAGCAGTACGCCGCGGCGAAGACCTCCGCAGAGCAGGGGCTGCGCGTCGCGCCGAACGATTACGTGGGGCTGATGCTGGTGGCCCAGGCCAGCCAGAAGGGCGGCCAGCTGGCTGCCGCGCGGCAGGCCGCCGCGCTCGCCGCGCGCGTCAGCCCTTCCGGCGCGCGCGCGCAGAGCGTGCTCGCGCAGTGCGCGCTGCAGAGCAAGGACTACGCGGGCGCCCTGCAGCACCTCAGCGCGTTCGAGCGGCAGGTGCCGGGCGACGCCCGTACCGCGTTCTACAAAGGGCTGGCCTACGAAGGCCAGGGGCAGAAGCAGCAGGCGGCGCAGGCCTATCAGGCCTATGTGCGGCGCAGCGGCGCGAGCTCGGCCGAAGGCCAGTACGCGGCGCGGCGCCTCCAGCAGCTCGCGCCGCAGAACTGAGCGAAACGTCCGGCGCCCGGCGCAAGGCGCTGAACGTTCCCGCTCCGGGATGTTCGCTCGGCGCGGAGGGTTGCGCGTTCCGGTCTGAGCGTTCGTATGATTCAACACACGGCTTTTACGGCGACGGCACAGGAGTCGGGGCAGCGCCTCGACCAGGTTGTGCATGCCCGCTTCCCGGCATCGACGCGCGCCTTCTGCCGCCAGGCGGTGGCGGGCGGCGCTGTCGCGGTGAACGGCCGGCCGTGCCTCAAGGGATACAAGCTGCGCGCGGGGGATGCCGTGACGGTCGCCTGCCTGAAGGAGGCGTGCGATAACCGCGTCTGGCCCGACGCCTCGGTGCGGCCCCGCATCGTCTTCGAGGACGCGTGCCTGATCGCCGCCGACAAGCCGGCGGGGATGCCGGTGCATCCTCTGACAAGCGAAGAGCACGGCACGCTGATGAACGGCCTGGTGGCGCGCTACCCCGAACTTGCGGCCGTCGGCGACCAGCCGCTGATGGCCGGCGCGCTGCACCGCATCGACACCGGCACGTCCGGGCTTGTGCTCGCGGCGCGCACGCCGGAGGCGTTCGAGGCGCTGCGGGCGCAGTTTGTCGCCCAGACCGTCGAGAAGGTCTACCTCGCGCTGGTCGAGGGACACATCGCGGTGCCGGGACATCTGGCGCACGAGCTGGCGCACCATCCCGAGCTGCCGCACTGCAAGATGGTGGACGCGTGCTCGCTGGCCTCGCCCGACCGCCGCATGCGCGCGGAAACCGCCTACCGGCCACTGGAGTGGGTCGGCCGCCGCACCCTGCTGGAGGTCACCATCCGCACCGGCGTGACGCACCAGATCCGCTGTCAGCTCGCGCTGGGCGGCTGGCCGATCGTCAACGACACGCTCTACGGCGCGCGGCCTGTCGAGGGGTGCCCGCGCCATTTCCTGCACGCTTACGAGATCCGGTTCTGCCATCCGGCCGGCGGGCAGCCCTGCCGCATTCAGGCGCCGCCGCCGGAGGATTTCCGGTCGGCTCTGCGCGCCCCGAAGCCGGAGTGAGGGATCGTCGGCGAGACCGTTGCGGTGTCACATCCCGACGTGAAAGCCCCGGCTGCGGTGCGCTACGCGTTGGACGCCAATCCCGAAGGCAACCTGTTCAACGGTGCGGGCCTGTCGGCCTCGCCGTTCAGCACGGACGCTTTCGCGCTGCCGGTGGTTGGGTCTCGCCGGCTTTGAAAATGGAAGAAATGATCAAGGAGGGTTCGCGGTGTCGGGATCGTGAAGGCCTGTCCAATGCTTATTCACATCTCATGAGAAGTGAATAAGACAACAGAACGACGGGCAGGCAAACTCAGGGGTTCAGCATTTCACGAAAAGGCGCAAAGACGCAGAGGCTATAGGACCTCTTGGCATCTTTGCGCCTTTGCGTGAGAATAACCATTTCCAACAAGACGGCCGCTGAACCCACGGCCGCTTTCGGCTCAGCCGATGGTCGTCGACGTTAGCCGGGGCTCGCGGCAACTCATTTGGCCGCGGCGGCCAGCGGCTTGAGGTAGATGTTCTTCCAGCGGACGGTGAAGGGCCCGCGGCTTCCGACGCCGTGGACCTGAAGGCCGAAATGGCCTTCGGCATGATCCGTGGCCAGCTCGTTCTCGAGGGTCAGCTCGGTGACTTTCTCGCCGCTGATCCACGTTTCGATTTTCGGGCCGACCGCGCGCACGCGGAACGTCACCCACTGCTTGAGCGGGAAGAGCTTGTGGCCCTTGCGCTCTTTCGTGAGCCAGCCGTATTTGGTGGCCTCGCCGTAGATGTAGCCCGCGACGCCGGGGCAGATCTCGACCTGCGGGCCGTACAGGCGCCCGCCGTAGGGCTCGCCCTTCAGCTTGGAGCGGACCTGCAGGCCGGAGTTCAGCCCGCCGTCGTCCAGCAGGACGTCCACGGTCATATCGAAATCGCCGAAGGCCTTGTCCGAGGTCAGGAATGTGTTGGGGCTGTTGGACGCGGTGGTTCCCACGATCGTTCCGTCCACGGCCTTGTAGGTGGCGAACCCGCTTTTGACGGACCAGCCGTCGAGCGTCTTGCCGTCGAAGAGCGCGATCCAGCCTTCGGCCTTCTGCTCCGGGGTGAGGGTGTTGTCCGCCGCGGCGAGCGGCGTGACGAGGCTCAGTGCGAGCGCGCCGAGAGAAAGAAACAGCGAGGTTGTAGACTGCATGAACGATTCCTTTTTTGAGTGTTCGGTTTTAAACACATAAGAATTGTAGAACCGCAGGTGGCATTACGCAACCCGCATTTTCGCTCAATCGGGTGAGCGTCAATCTGGGCATCCGCAGGGCGTTCAAGGAGATCCTCAAGATCGAGCCGCTGATACCTCGCCACCACATGGTCATGGGCGCTTACGGCGCGGCGCTGATCGCGGCGCGTGCGGAGATCCGGCAAACCCGTTTCCGCGGCTATGAGGTCTGCCTGCGGCCCATCGCCACGCAGGGCTTCGTGTGCCCAGACTGCCCCAACCTCTGCGAGATCATCGAGGTCATCGACGACGGCAAGCGGATCAGCCGCAGCGGCGGCCGCTGCCGCAAGTGGGAGGCGGCGGTCTGAACATCGGCGGCACCGGCCCTCACGCGCGCTCGCGCAACGTCCTTGGCTCTTCCGCCACTAAAGGCCGAGCGCTTTCTTCCGTGCCGCCTCATATTCGGCATCCGTCAGCAACCCCTTGTTATGTGCGTCAACCAGGTCTTCCAACTTCTGCTTGAGCGTCTGCGTGGCCTGATCCGACGGCGGAGGCGTCGTGCCCTTTACCGGGTAGGAGGTCGCTGTAATGATGGTGCTGTATTTGAAGCCGATGATCACATACTTCCAAGAGTCTTGGACTTTAATATCCGTCAAGTGCTCAAACGGCGCCTCATTCTTCATGCGCTCATATGCGCGGGCTTGTCTGGAGTTGACTCCGATCGGAATCACATCAAACAGTTGAAGGCTGGACGCCTTCCCGATGACCTTGTGCCCGCGAGCTAGATCAAGTTTATCCATTGGCGCGTCTGCAAAATGAACGGGCGTGCCAACGCACCCCGCCCCGATCCAAGCCAACAACAAGGCGCCGGTCATGATTTTCACATTCATTTAACCGCTTCCCCCGTGATCGTCACGCAGCGTATCGTACCCAAGTAATACCAGTACCAATTCTCCTGAATCGTTACGTCCATCAATGCTTTTGCGCCCGGCGCCTGAGCTAAGGCGTCATTGTAGGCGCGCTCCGTCCGAGAATTTTCCCTGATCGGGATGAGACCCAAAAGTGCTCCGCGCGCAAACCCCTCGACCCGCCCCAGTTTCTGAGGGTTGGCAGGCGGCTTGGAAACAACCATTGTCCCGACCGACGAGCAGCCGGACATTACCACAGCCAGCAACACCCCCGCGCACCTGCGTGCCAAAGGTCGTATTAATCTTTTCATTCCTTACTCCAATCGATCTAATGAAGAATTCTTAGAAAGTTAACATACCATATCCTTCCGGATCAAGTCTTTATTGGGCGAAAGCGCGATTCGCGATTCCTCGCGCTGGGCATCGCTTTTCGGCTGGAATTCCGTCTTGGGAAAACCTATCATGTGGGCGTTAATTGAATGTAACCAAACACGACCTTTAGAAATGAGGATCTTATGACCTTCCGTTCTTTCGCTTCTGTTGTGGTCTGCACCTCGCTGGTTCTGTTGGCGGCGGGCTGCCGCTCGTCGCGCGCGGGACAGGCCGAGCCTTCCCGGCACGCCGCGGCCGCAGTGCGCCAGGCGCTCGACGTCTTGATCGAAGAGGGCCAGCCCTCCGAAATGCAGGCGAAGCAATACACGTACCGCTGCGAGCTGCGCGACTACATGGAGCGGGATCTTCCCCGCCGCCTCGCGCGCTACGGGTTCGACGTCCGCATGATCCGGCAGCGCGGCGAGCACACCGACGCGGCCCGCCACCTCCTGGTCGTCCATTACGACGCCTACAACCCGGGCAGCTCCGCCGCGCGCATCGTCGTCGGTTATGGCGCCGGTGCGGCGTCGCTCGACATGAGCATGAGCCTGTACCAAGGGGGTGCCGTCGTGCTGACGTGGAAAGACGGCTGCGGCACATCCGGCCACTGGTCCCGCATCATCAATAAGCTCGACGACAACCTGGGCAAGAAGCTGCAGGCCTTTTACCAGAAGCGCTAGATGACAACGCGCTTCAACATCGCGGACTCGATCTTTCGTGAGACGGCGGGACTTTCAGGAAAAACGGCGCTCGTCGAAGGGCCGCGGACGATCACGTACGGGTTTCTCGCCGAGGCTGTCGCGCGCCTTGCGCAGGAGTTGAGGGCGCGGGGCGTCCGGCCGCTCGAGCGCGTCGCGTTCATATGCCCGGACAGCATCGACTACGTCCTCCTTTCTCTGGCGGTCCTCTCGCTGGACGCCGCCGTCGTCCCGGTCGCTCCGGGGCTCATGTCCGACGAGCGCGCCGCTCTGCCGGAGCAGATGGACGTGCACCACATCCTTTCGGAGGCGGCCTCCGCATCCGACCCGGCAGGCGGCCCGCTGCGCGGCACCGGCGACTTGAGCCGCACGTTCTGCCTGGTTCCGCGACGCGCGACGCGTGCGATGCCCGAGGGTTACGACGCGATCCGCCCGGCCTTCATCCGGTTCTCGTCGGGAACGACCGGGACGAGCAAGGGCGTCGTCCTCTCGCACGAGACCATCTTGGACCGGACCGAGGCGGCCGACAAGGGTCTGCGCGTGACCTCGGACGACACCGTCGGCTGGGTGCTTTCGATGAGCTTCCATTTCGTGGTCACCATTCTGCTGTTTCTCCGCAAAGGGGCCACGATCGTGCTGTGCGGCGACCCGATGCCCGGGGCTCTGGTCGAGGCGCTGCTGCAACACCCGCTCACGTTGCTCTATGCGAGCCCCATCCACTATCGGCTTCTGACCGTCGCAAGCGTGTTGACGCCGGCCTCGTTCGCCGCGCTCCGCCTGGCCGTGTCGACCGCCGTCAAACTGCCGGTCCAGATCGCCCAGGGCTTCTTTGAAAGGTTCGGCATCCGGCTGGCCGAGGCCTACGGCATTATCGAGGTCGGGTTGCCTTTCATTTATTGCCCGCAGGGGCCGGCTCACGACGGCCTGCTTGGAAAGCCGCTGCCGGGCTACACCGTCCGGCTCGCGCCAGACGGCGAGGTGCTCGTCCGGGGGAAAGGCATGTTCGACGCCTATTTCTCGCCGTGGCAGCCGCAGTCGGCCTGCCAGCCCGACGGCTGGTTTCACACCGGCGATGTCGGGGAGTTCTCCGAGGACGGAAGCCTTCGCCTGGTCGGGCGCCGCAAAGCGGTGATCAATTTTTCTGGAATGAAGATCTTTCCTCAGGAGGTCGAAGAGGTCCTCAACCAGCATCCCGCGATCGCCGAATCGCTTGTGTACGGGGAGCCCCATCCGGAGTATGGGCAGCTGCCTTGCGCCAAGGTGGTTTGGAGAGAGGACGTGTCGCCCTTTGACGAAGCCGCGCTCCGCGCCTTCTGCCGGGCGCGGCTGGCCGTCCACAAAATCCCCAAGGCCTTCACGAGCGTGCCCGGGCTTCCGAAGACCGCGAGCGGCAAGATCCGCCGGACCTGACGCCGCGCCGCGGCTTGAGCGGAATACATTTAAGAACAGCCGTCGGGCGATGTCAGGTAGGGACGGTTCCCCGAACCGTCCGCGGACGCCTCGGGGAGGCGTCCCTGACGGAAACGGCGGCCCTTTAAACGAAAACGCTCTAGTCGCGCCCGCACTTCGCCTGCACGTCGCGCGGATAGTCGCGGTGAAGGAAGTGCAGCGTGAAGCCGGTGCGCATCCCGTTCCACATCAGGCGGGCCATGTCTTTCAGCGGAACCCGGATGTGGTGCGCGCGCCACGGGTTGTTGCGGAAGCCCCGCAGGTACAGAATCGCGAAATAGCGGTAGAACGTGGCCATCGGCAGGCGCGTCGGCAGCAGCGTGTGCATGCAGTCGTAGAACGCGTAGGGGTCCGGCGCGATGAAGCGCGCGCACGTCTCCTGCCAATACGCCGTTCCCGGCGAGGGCGAGAGCACGGTGAAGGACATCTCCGCAGGCGCGATGAAATCGATCGTGCGGTGCAGCTTCAGAAAATCCTCTTTGGTGAAATCGGGGTTCACGATCAGCGCCGAGTGCAGGACGATGCCGATCTCCCGCAAGAGCTCCACCGCGCGCCGGTTCGTGTTCGCGCTCACGCCCTTGTTGAAGCCCTTGAGCGCCTCCTCCTCCATCGATTCCAGCCCCACGTAGACCACCTGCAGCCCCGCCTTCTGCCAGAGCCGGAAAAGCTCCGGGTGCTCGCAGATCGTGTCACTCCGCGCCCAGCTGATGTACTGTTTGCGGATTCCCCGCTCCAGCAGCAGACGGGCGATCGCTTCGGCGCGCTGCGGGTTGATGAACATCTCGTCGTCGACGAAGTAGATGTACTCTTCCGCGATCGAGGCGATCTCGTCGACGACCTCCTCGGGGTCGCGCTGAATATAGCGCCCGTGCGCCAGAAAGTGGACGACGCAGAAGCTGCACCGGCGCGGGCAGCCGACGCTGGTGCGCATCGAGGCGACCTGCGGGAAAAGCGTGGGCAGCTTCTCGTTGCGCTTGCCCGACCAGATGCAGAAATACTTGGAGCGGTCGACGAGGTCGCGCCGGGGCTTCGCGACCTGGTCGTAGTCCGGGTGCGCGGGCGGCGGGCCGTCCGAGAGCGCCTCGAACCGCGGCGTCCCGGTTTGGAGCACCCCGGCGTCGGTCGGCGCGCCGCCGGCGTCGAGCGCCGCCAGCAGCCGGCGGATGGCCGCCGAGCCTTCGCCGCGGATCACGTAGTCGAAGAGCGCGGGCACGTTCAGGTCGCGGGGCGCGATGCTCGCGTGGACACCGCCCACGACGACCTTGGCGCCGGGCAGCAGCTCGCGGACAACCGCTGCCAGCGCGCGCACGGCCGGCGCCTGGTTCGAGTAACACCCGAAGCCGACGACATCGGGGCGCGTCGCGAGCAGCCTGCGGCGCAGCGCCGCGAACGGTTTGCGCTCGTGGGAAAGGTCGAGGATCTCGACACGGTGCGGAGGCGGCACGCCGCCCGCAACGATCTCCAGGTCGAGCGGCTCCAGATGGAGGAAGGCGTGGAACCTGCGTGAGAGCTCCAGGATCAGGTGGGGTCTTATCAGCAAGACATTCATATCATCTCTTCTCCTCACGCGTTGACACGACGAGCCGATAGCCGTACTGCCGGTTCGCGATCACGATGCCCGTCGGTATCAGCCCGCCGTCGCCGGACGCGTATGCGCGATATTCGACGGACCACAGGCGGCGTCCTTTTTCGAAGCGGATTTTTTCGGCGAGGCGCCCGTCGCGCCACGCGTAGCGGTACTCGGTCACGCCGGTCGCGTCCGCCGCCGCGAAGACCAGCCGGCCGTCTCTGACGGCGTGCGGCGTGCGCTCCGGCGGCTGCCAGTCGAGGTAGGCGCGCGTCAGGTCTGCCCCCGCGGCCTGAGCCAAATCGCCGCCGCGCTTGGCCAGTTCGGGATGCACGAAGCGCCCTTCGACGCGGCCGCCGGAACAGACGACGTCGAACAGCTTGACACCGAGCGGCGTCATGCAGGTGGCGGCGAACGAACGCGTCGGCAGATCCACGGAGGCGACGCCCAAGGCGGCCATGTCGTGCAGCTTGAAACGGAAGACGAGCGCGTTGACCTGCTCGAAACTCGGTGCCAGCCGCGCCGCGAACCGGGCCGGAACGCCGGCCTGCGGCTCTTGCCCCGCGACGAACGGGTCAGGGGCGGGATAGGGGGCTGTGACGCAGCCGATCAGGCCCGCACACGCAAGAGCAACGATCAGGGCCGCGATCTTCATGGCGCCGCCCCTCCGACGTCCGCCGCATCCGCCGGGTTGAGGCGCGGCCACACCGTTTGCAGAGCGGGCAGGAGCTTCCACGCCGTGAAATACCCCGCCGACACGCCGGAAACCAGCGTGACGCCGATCGAGAAGAACGCCGGGTGCCGCGCCAGCAGCAGCACGGCGGCGCCCAGCACGGTGGTCACGGCGGACAGCGTCACGGCGCGGAACACGTCGCGCCGCATTCCGCGCCGGTGCGCATACACCATGCAGATCCCGTAATCGATGCAGAGGCCGAGCACAATGATTCCGGCGATCAGGTTCGAGAGGTTCAGCGGCAGGCCGAGCAGCGCCATGCCGGCCCCGCCCCACACCGTGCCGACCACCGCCGGCAGCATCGAGAGCGCGACCATCCCCGCATGCCGGATGAGGGCCACGGTCACCACGGCAATCATCAAAGCGGCCACCAGCGAGATCCAGGAGACCTCCCGCGCGAGGGTTGTCGACAGCAGGCCTGAGAAAGCCCGCCTCGAAATCACGCGCAGCGACGGGATCTCCTTGCGCAGCGACTGCGCGGCGGCAAGGCACCGGGGCTCATCCGGGACAAAGGTGGTCACGCGCGTGACGCCGTCCCGCACATGGACGAACCGGTCGCGCAACGGGGCCAGGAAGCCGATGGGCTCGGCGGCGCGGTCTGCGGGCATGACCCGCCACTCCGCGAACAGCCCCCAGAACGTCTGAAACGCGTTCTCGGAAAAGTCCAGTTCGGCCGCCTGCCGCTCCAGGTCGGCCCGGAACCGCCGGACCCGTTCGTCGGTCCAGTATGCGGACCACGCTTTGCGCCGCGCCTGCCGGGTTTGGTCAGAAGGCCAGACCGGCGACAGGCTGGAAATCTCGGCCGCCGCGATGCCGGCGCTCACGAGTCCGGCATACAGCCGGTCGTTCAGGCGCAGGGCCGTGCTCTCATCGGCCGCGTCCACGCACAGGATCGCGGCCAGCGATTCGCCGCCGCCCCAGGTCGCGAGCGCGCGCTTCTCCGCTTTCAGCGTGGCCTGCGGCGTGCCGTCGAGCTTCGAGACGTCCGTGTCCAGCCTCAGGCGGGAGGCCAGCCACAGGCCCGCCACGAAGAGGGCAACGGCCAGCAGGATGATCGTCCAGGCGCCGGACCGCGAGTGCCCGAACGTGGCGAGAAGGGAGTCGCCCTGCTCCGGCGCAAGCGGTCCGTCCGCCCGGCTCGCCACAAACAGGGGCAGCGCCCAAAGCGCATACGCCAGCGAGATGAGAATCGCGAACGAGGCGAACAGCCCCAGCTGGCGGTAGGCGGGCATTGACGAGAAGCAGAAGGCCACAAACACGCACAGCGTTGTCAGCGCGCTCAGCGTCACCGGCAGCCGGATCAGCTTGAGGTTGCGCGCGGCCTGCCTGCCCCGCGCCGCGACATAGGTGTGGATCCCGTAATCGATGGCGATCCCGGCGATGACGGAGCCGAATCCGACCACCATGTAGGAGAAGCTGCTGAACACGCTGGCCGCCAAGGCCAGGGCCGGGATGCTGGCGAGGAACGGGATCAGCACGACAAGCCCCGCCCGCGCGTCGCGGTAGACGACGAAGAACAGGACAAAAAAGACCGCCGTGATGGCAATCGAGGTGACGGTGATGTCTCGGCGTATCACGGCCTCGTTCCCCGCCGTGTGCAGGTGCCCGCACACGAGCTGCACCTCGACGCCGGCGGGGAGCCCGGCCGCCCGCGCGTCGAGATGGTTGAGCAGGCGGCGCACGCCCGTCGCGTCGGTCATGTGCACGGAGGTTTGAAGAATCATCAGCAGGTGGCGGCGCTCTTGGTCCATCAGGTGCTGCTGAACGGGCACGGCGCGATAGCCGAACGAAGCGACGGCCGACAGGATTTTCTTCACCGTGCGTCCGTTCCAGTCCAGCGGGTCGGAGCGCGCCGCCGAAGCGGCGAACATCCCTTCCGGCTGCTGGACTCTCCGCCGCAGCGCCTCGAGGGCGCCGCGGATGCCGGCCGCCGAGGTGTCCGACGAAAGCCGCCCGAAGTCCGCCTCCTCCGTGTAGTCCGGGAGCTGGCGCGCCAGCCGGACGAAGTCCTGCGCGATCTCGCCGGTTTGGAAGCCGGTGTTCATCGGGGTCGCGAGTGCGGGGTCCAGCCCGTCCGCGTACCGGTCCGCGGCCGCGACGAGCGCGTCGGGGTCGGCCGACGCGTCGCGCATCGAAAACGTGACCAGCACTTTGTCGGCGACCTGAATCTCGCGGAGAAAGGTGAAAAGGCCGCGCAGCTCCGACCGGTCCGGCAGCATCACGTCGATCCGCCCGTCAAATTTCAGAAACGGCAGGCACGCGCAGGAAAGAAACGTGATCAACAGCACGGCCACCGCAACGGACGTCCGGCTTTGCAGCTTTTCCCGGAGCAAAGCTTTGAGGGCGGCCGCCACTAAAACTCCCAATCCTTTGGCTCGAGCGGAATGTTGATCTCCGTCGCTTCAAAGCGCAGAACCGTGGAGTCGCCGCCCGCCTCGTCGATTTGGATCGACGTGATGTAACGCTTGTCCTCGCGAAAGGTCACGGTCACCGAGAGCAGCATTTTCGCGGGCGGCGTATCCGGCTTTGGCGTGAAGACGAACACCGCGGGTGTTTCCGAGCGCTGTGCGATCGCATAGTCTTGGGCGAGCAGGCTGTAGCGCCCGCCGAACCACGACCGCAGCTGTTCGGTGACCGCCGAGAAGACCGGGTTGTCCGCCAGCGGGATTTTCTGGGTCTTGCCGGTTTCGCCGTCCCACTGCTTCGCCTGCTTGCCGTCGATCAGCAGCACATACTTGATCGGGCTCTCGACGCGCCAAAGGAGCTTGTCCGGCGGCTGCAGCTGGATCACGCCGCGCGTGAGCAAGGTGTTTTTGAACAGCGCGAGCCGCTTCTCCTGCACGAAACGCGTGCGCACGGTTTTCACGTTGGAGAAGGAGGCCTCCAGCTTGCCCAACACGGCGTTGGTCAGCACGCTGTCCGCGGCGGCGCGGGCAGGCGGGGCGAGCGCGGCGAAGAGCGCCATCGCGAGTGCGGCGTAGCCGCGCGAAAGATGAGGTGAGCGGCTCATTCTTCGCTCCATGTTTTAAGCTCGGCTTTTGACACGAGCGTCCCGTCGCGCCGGACTTCCGCCCGGATGACGCCGAAGGTGCCCAGCTTTACCTCTTTGTGCAGCGAAACGGTCAGGGCCTCGCCGGCGCGGATCGTCTCGAAAAGCTCGAAGTCCCGTGCCGCGACCAACATGCCGCGCTTCGCGACGCCGTTCTGCGGGATCGGGTGCCGATAGCCGTGCATCGCGGCGGCGGCCTGCGCCATCAGCTCGAGGTGCGCGGCTTCTTTCAGGCGGCCCTCCCGGCAATGCGGGCTCGTCTTCGCGACGCAGGCCGCCACCGTTGCCGTGCGCTCCGCCACGGAGGTCAGGGCGTCGACCATGCGCGCCGGCGGCTGATGCGGCACCAGCCGCTCGGCGGCGATCGGCAGCGCGCCGCAGTCGACTTCCCCCTGGTTGCGCCAGCACAGCGGATCAGAGCCGAGATAGTTGCCCGTCAGCTGGAACGCCGCCCCGCGGCACCCGTAGCACGCTGCGGCTTTCTCGCACTGCCCGCAGGCGCCTTGGATGGTCCGCGTGTGGTTGCGCAAATCGGCGATGACCTCGCTCTCGGCCAGGATCTTCGCGAGCGTCCGCCGCCGGACGTTTCCGACCGGGAGCGAAACGCCGACGCACGGCATGACGTCGCCCGCCGCGTTCACCAGGCAGGAGAACGAATGCCGCAGGCAGACGTTGCCCACCAGCGGCGGCTGCGCCTCCCAGACGCGGCCGAACAGGTCGCGGTCCATGGCCTGGATGGTCTCAAACAGCCGGCGCGTCTCCTCTACGCTGGGCGACAACACGTGGCCGCTCTGCCGCGCCCTGCCCTGCGGCGTGATCATCTCGAAGTACGGCTCGATGCCTTCGGTGCGCATCCAGCGCCACAGCTCCGGGAGTTCCCCGATGTTCTGCCGGCAGATCACCGTGCTCAGCGCCATGTGCGCCGACGCCGACGGGTAGCCGGCCGCCCGGAGGTTCCGGTATGCCTCCTCCATGATCGCGGCGGCGCCTTCCACGCCCGCCAGCCAATCCTGAACGCGGTGATCCGAGGAGTGCCATTTCAGGACGACATCAACGCCCAGCTTGAACAGCCGGCCTGCCAGGGCTGCGGTCATGTTCGACCCGTTGGTGAAAAGCTCCACCGCCAAGCCGCGGTTCCGCATCCACTCGCAGAGCGCAGGCGTGAAGTCATACAGCATGGGCTCGCCGCCCAGCAGAATGATCTTCCGTGCGCCCAAGGCCTGGGCCTGGGCGATGACGTCGCGCATCTCTTCCTGCGACAGTTCGTGCCTGTCGGCAGGGGGCTGCGCGCCGCCTTCGCCGACATAGCAGTACCGGCACAAGAAATTGCAGACGGTCCCGACTTCGATCTCCATCGTCAGCAACCCGTTTGCAGCTCTCGTCTTTGAAATTTCCTCTGCCGAAAACTCACCGCCGAACAATACCGACGCACAACTCATTTCGATCAACCGCCTTTTCGTTCAA
>CAYZQL010000044.1:0-18870 GCA_964480555.1 uncultured Lentisphaeraceae bacterium
GGACGTGCGAGGGCAGGCAGCCTCAGAGAGCCGAAGAACTCGGCACTCTCAAGTACGTTGAGACCGGCCCGCTTCATCAACCGGACGCGCGCCTGCGTATACCCATCGGTTACTTGAACATTGGAAATTCCTTGTTGGATATTGCCTTAGCGGCTCTCCTTACATTCGCCCGTCCTGTTTTGATATCGCTTCCACCAGTCTTTCACCCTCGGCTTATCGGGCGCAATCTGGTGCGCTTGCTCGATGTATTTTCGGGCTTCTTCAAAGTCCTTCCGGTTTTCAAAATATAGGGCTTGCGCCATCAGCCATGCGACCATGGCGTCCGGGTGCGTTTCCGTGGGCATGGCGGTCGATTTGAGCAGGGCTTCGGCTTCCTTGTCGCGGCCGTCTTCGCTAAAGAGCTGCAGAAGGGCGGCACGCGCGAAGAGATACTCCGGGTGTTCCGACACGAGCGCCCGCAGGATGTCTTCCGCCTCGGCCAGTCGCCTTCGGTTGAGAAGGCTGACCGCGTAGTTGAAACGCGCGGGAATGTACCCCGGCGCCGCTGCCAATATTTCCTCGTAGATGACACCAATGGCGGCCCAGTCCGGTTTTTTCTTGCACCCCGCCTCGATGGCTTTTGCGAACAACCTCTCGAGCTTGTCGGGAAGAGCTTCGCAATAGCGGAACTCGGGGTTCAACTGGGTTCCTGTGACAGTGACCTCCCGCCGCTTGCCGCCCATGAAAACTTCGACCTGATGTTGCGGGGCGATCTCGCCGCGCTCCTGTAATCCTTGCAAGGCGGCCATGCGGAGGCTGTCCGGGCCGAAGGTGCCTTTGGCGATCATCCACAGCAGCGCGGTCGCATCCGGATGGGTGACGCATTTCAGCGCATTGATCCCGCTGTCCGTCTTGTCGGGCGAGTCGTTGAGTACCGCCTCAAACACGTCCGCTACGATACGACGGGCAAGCCACGCCGCTTGATCGCAGGCGACCTCCGCCTTAATGACCGTGATCGGACACACTTCGTAAGGCAGCAGGTAGGGCCAATCGCCCCGGATCGCGTGGGGCGATGTCCCCTCGCGGAGGTGTTCCAAATATCGGCGCACCCAATCAGCCTTGTGATGCCCCATATTCACCCGACGCAAATCGCGTTGCGCGCGGGCGGAGTCACCCAGATTCGCGGCCGCGATGCCAGTAAAATAGCAGACGGCGGGCTCACCGCCGTATCTGCTTTTGTCGACGAGGTCAAGGATCGCCTGATGCCGTCTGAAGCGGGCAAGCGTTTCGCAGATCTTTACGCAGGCGTCGACGCTCGGCGGCCGCACGTCAAGGGCTTCATCTAAATACCGCATCGCCTCATGCTCGTCGCCTGCCGCATAAAGAAAGGTTGCCAGGTTGGCCAGCCCGAATGGATTGGGGAAAGGCGAAGCCGTAAGACTTTCCTTTTGCACAAGAAGGGCTTCATCGAGTTTGCCCGTGACAAAAAGGCAAAGCGCCAGATTGTTGGCAGCCGTGTAGATGGTCGGGGCCTTTGCAACGGCATCCCGCAACGGCGCGATGGCCTTCTCGAACTCGCCCGCAGCCATCAGCCGCAGCCCCTTCTCGCAAAAGGCGCGTTCTGCGGCAAGATCTCCGCTGACCGCAGACGCAGCCCCCTCATCGGCCAACTCATCCGACGATGAAATCGACCAAAACGAGGAGCGGCTTTCTCGCACGTCTCGTTCGCGCTGTGCTTGAAGACAACAAAACTTGTACTTCTTGCCGCTGCCGCACGGGCACGGGCTATATGTGTCGATCATACTCGTTACCGCCTTTTTGTTAATCTATTGTTGCCGATTTACACTCGTGTGGTAAATGAAAAATGGATGACAGGGCCGCGACTTCAAGAAGAGGCGACGTGGAACGCCATCGAGGGCTATCGTCAAACCGGACTTCCCGTTCCGGTCTGGCGCGACGGCAAAGTGGTGTATCTCACCGTGGACGAGGCGCTCGCCAGCCGTCCCGATTATCGCAAGCGCATGGCTCTGAAACAGCCGCGCTGAGCGAGGCTCTCCAACGCGGCGGAGGAAGCGCAGAGGCAGGCGTCGAAGCCTGCCGGCGCGCGCTCGTGAACCGCAGCGCCTGCGCGATGCGCAGGCACATACCCGCACCGGGAACGCTCGGTTCCCGGTGCGACGACAACCGAAGCTACCGCATCAGCAGCAGCGTGCCTAACGGCCGGACCTCGAGATAGACCGTGTTGCCGTCCGCAACCAGCCCCGCCGAGTATTTTTCCGGCAAGCCCGTCACCGTCCACAACGCCAGGTTTTCCCCTCCCGACAACGTTCCGAAGGTCAGAACCGCCACCCGGCCCAGCAGGCCGCTGCCCTGCGGGTCGGGCAGCCGCACCGTCAATTGGCCGCCGCCAGCCACGGTCAGGGTTCCTGCCACGGTCACCAGGTCATGCGCGGGACGCGGATAATCGAAAGCCACCTCCACGCCGTCGGCCAGCGTGAGCCCGCCCGCGACCGCCAGCGTGGCACAGACGCCCGCGCCATCGCCCGGGGTCAGAAGTTCCGTCACACGCACGGTCCCGTTCGTGACCAGCCCCATGCCGGACAACACCGCGATCGAACGCGTCTCTCCCGTCAGATCCAGTGTCCCGCCCGACGCGACGCGCACGTCGTTCAGCGGCACGTCCCGCACGTATTCGCCATAGAGGCGGGCAAACCACTTGTTTTGCAGGTACGCCTCGACCTGCGCCCGCTCTTCTGCGGAGATCACTCGGTCGTAAGCGATGAACTCCGCCAGGCGTTGCCCGCCGAACCGATAGGTGCGATCACGGGCAAACGAGCCTCCCTTCACACCCGCCGTCCCGTCGGTCTGGAAGCAGAACACCTGATAACCGCCCGACGGCGGCGTGACGAACGGGTTCACCTTGATGCCGTCGACCGACGCATAGGCCCCGATCGACTTGAAGCACTCCGGAATCTCCGCACGCCCGTCGGCCAGCAACGGCGCATTAACGGAGACCTTTCCCTCCACATCATACCCGCGGTGAAAGTGCGCGGTAACGCCGTCGCGCGAACAGACCAGGAAGTTGCCGCCCGCCTGACTGCCGAGAACCAGAAACACCGTTTTGATCGTATCGACTTCCTGATCCCAGTCGAGATAGGCCCCGTTGTACCGGTCCGAGCTCTGGCCAAAGAAAGGTCCGAACTCCACGACAGGCTGTCCGTTCAATTCAGCGTCCAGCAAGTACGGCCGCTTAGACAGCGTATCGTGTGCGGCATATCGTGTTCCGGCCAGGCTGTTCCAGCGCGTGACGAAGTTCGTCCCGTTCTCCGCCACGAGCGTGAACGTGTTCGTCACGCTGGCGTCCATATGCATCAGCAGCCCGCTCGACGGCACGTCGACCGCCACCGGTTCGCCCGCCAGCGCCAGCACACCGTTCGACACCTCCAGCCGGCCACTGAATCCGTCCGTCTGATACACCGTGAGCGTGTGATTCCCTGTTTTGACGAGATTCGTCGCGCCCGTCAATGAGCGGACCGTTATCCCCGCCTGAGCGTCCGCCGAACGCAAGACGCCACCCGCCCACTCGACCTTGGCCACATCGACACCCGCGCCCGCATAGCCCTGCGGCAGCCGCCCGAACCACTTACGGTTCAGATACGCCTCCACATCGCGGCGCTCGAGGTCACTGAGCACCCGGCTGTAGACGATCACCTCGGCCAGCCGCTGCCCGCCCGTGCGGGCGAAACGCCCCGCATCGGCGCCCGCAAACCGATCCGCCGCAAACGCCGACGCCGTCGCCGGCTCGGCCGTGATCAGGCTCACCACCTGATACCCGCCGCTCAACCCCGTAACGGCGCCGTTGACGATCCGCCCATCGATGCGCGTCATGCCGTTCAGCGTCTTCGAACTGCCGCCGTTCCAGACTCCCAGTGCGGTCGTCACGTTGGAACGGATGAAATCGGCGCCGTCCGCGCTCTCTTTGGTCCCCAGCAGCACGCCTCCGCCCGATTGGCTTCCGATCACCCAGAACACCGTCCGAACCGCCTTTACCGATGTGTCCCACAGCAGGCAACAGCCGTTGCTCGACACGCCGAAGTCGATCACAGGCAGCCCGTTCAGCGCGTTCGCGACCCACTGCGGACGCGGTTGCGCCGCGGCAGGCAACGCGTAGCGCGGCCCGCCCGAGGCGTCCAGCAGGTTGGTCACCGAGACGCCGTCCGCGTCGCACAGCACACGCGAGGCCGCCGACGCGTCGAGGTGAAACGCAATGCCGCCCGGCAGCGCGAACGGCTCCGGCAACGCGCGCGCCTTGACCTCCACCGTACCCTCGGACAATTTGAGCGGCCCCGCAAAATCATCGAAGCCCGCCGTCTTCAGGATGCCGCCGCCGCGCTTTTCAAGAGTGCCTGTGCCGCTTAACGAACCCACAGAAACCGACGCCGCCGTACCGACCTCGACCGCCGCCGACATGCCGGCTTCAGGAACCGCCCGGATCTCGCCGACTGTCTCGCCGTCGTTTTCGACCGCATAGCCCGGCGGCTGCACGGGCAACCACTTCCTCATCAGCCAGGCTTCGACCGAGCGACGTTCGGCCGGCGGCAGATACCGGTTATACAGCACCACCTCGCACATCTTCTGGTCTCCCGTGCGCGACGTCTTGCCCGTGACCCAGCGGTCACACGCGAACGCCGACGCCCGCGCAAAAGTATTCGTGGTCAGCGAGAAGGTGATCACCACGGGCTCGTTCGGCAGGAACGTCCGCTCAGGGTCCACCACCCGCCCGTTGAGATACGTTTGCCCCGTCACCAGCCCACCCGCGCGGTAACCGGTGTAGAGCATCATACCTGCGGTGCCGCGGTGGAAATGCGCGTCGGTCGTGCCGGTGTCGCCCAGCAGCCACGAATCCACCCCCGGATCGGCAAAGACCAGGAACGCAGTCTGGATCGTGGTGTTGGTGTGATTCCAAAGCATCATCTTTCCGCTGTTGAACGTGCCGAAGTCCACGAACGGCAAGCCGTTGAGCGCGTTCGTCGCCAACGTCGGCGCGGGATTCGCCGGCGTGTTCACGGCGTAGGCCGCGCGGCCGTCTGTCGAGAACCCCGTGCCGCGCCACTCCAGCACGCGGCTTTCAGCATCCACCGTCATCGTGTCCAGCCGGCTCGCGTCCACATGGAAGAAGGCGTTGCTGATCGGCGCGACCGCAGGCGCCGCCGCCATGGCCGTCCCCGTCGCCTTCAGCGCCAGCGTGCCGTTTTTGACCGTCAGAGGCAGGACCGGCGTGCGGCCCCCTCGCTCAAGCGACATGCGCCCGCCGCCGGCCAGACCCGTCACGCGCGGCCCCGAAAGCCGTTCCACGCTCAGCGACGCCTCCGGCGCGACCTCGATCTCGCGTAGCGCGCTTTCGCAGTAAATGTCGCGGATCAGCCCGTCCTCGGCCGGCGCCGCGATCGCCACCGCCTGCCACTTGCTGCGCAGATAATCCTCGGTCGACTGCCGCTCCTCAGCCGTTAGCGACCGGTTGTAGAGGATCGCCTCCGCGACCACCTGCCCGCCGAAACGGTAGCTGCGGTCGTGCGCAAACGTGCCGACCGAGGCCTGAGAATTGCCGTTGTCGAAGCAGAGCACGTCAAAAGCGGACGGACCGGTCAAGCCCACGGCAAACGGGTTGATCACCGCGCCGTTTTTCCACGCGGTCGCATCGCCGATCTTGAACGACGTGACCGTCTCGTTGCGGTTAATCAAAAGGGCGGCGGTCCAGCTGTTCGCGGCGCGGTGGTAGCATTTCCCGGCTGTTGCGTCGCGGGCGGTCAGAACAAAGTTCTCGCTTTTGAGCACGATGAAAGCGACGCGGACCGCCGTCAGTTCCGTGTCGTACAGCAGATAGGCGCCCCTCGCGCGGTATGTTATGTCGGTGGCGAACATCCTGCCGAAATCGACCACCGGCAGGCCGTTGAGCGCGTTGGTGACGAGAAACGGCAGCGCCTGCTCGCCGCTAGGCGTCACATAGTTGTCGTGATACGCATAGCGTCCGCCGGAAAGACTGTTCCAACGGGTAATAAAGTTCGTGCCGTTCACGGGCTGGAAGACGAAGGTGTTGGTCTGCGAGGCGTCGAAGTGCGCCGCCGCCCCGTACGCGGGACGCAGCGTCCTCTGCGCTGCGGGCCGCAAAGTCAGGCGCCCCGTGCGCATCCGCACCGCGCCGTTGAAATTGTTCGCGCCGTCGAAGCGCGCGTCACCGTTGCCGAAGAGGCCCAAAAGGCCGGAGCCCGCCAGAGAGCCGCCGTCGATCAGCGTCGATCCCGTGCCGGAAAAATTCGCATACAGATAACCCAGATACTCCAAGGACGTCGACGTGAACGTCTGCTCGTTCGCGCGATTGCTCCGTCCATCGAGCGTGAATGCCGCACCGGACTGCGAGTCGAAGCGCAGCGACGGCGTGCCTGTGCTGAACACGTTCGTCAGCGTACCCTCGGCAGGTTCCGCCAACAGGTCGCCGCGGGCCGAAAGGGTACCCCCCTCCACCACAATCTCGCCATCCAAAGCATTGCGGCTGTATAACCGCGCTGTGCCGCTGTTGAGTTTCCGAAAGCCGTTCGTGGAGGCCAAGGGCGCATAGAGCGAAAGCGCGTCAGAGGTCACGATCAGCTGCGGCGCGCCGGCGCCGAAAGTAACGGGACCACCCCACAGCGCCCAGTTATTGCCGGATGAGGAGTCGAACTGCAGCTTGCCGACGACCACCGCCGTATCTGCCGTAACCGTCACGCCGGGCGCCACGTTAAAGCGCGCGGTTGCCCCCTCCCCCCCTGCCACCGTCCCGTTCGCCCAGTTGGCCGCATCGCTCCACACTCCTCCTGAGGTATTGGTCCAGACGCCGTTTGCCGTCTGCGCAAAGACCGCGCCAGCCCACACCCATGCCAATAAAACAACACACCCCTTTAGGCTCGCTCGCATAAACACCTCCGAATAAAATCATGACACACAATTATCAGAAAATCTCGTACACTTTATCAGAGCCATAGGGTGAGCGAAAGACCTTTTCTTGTTTGAATCTTTCCTCAAAAATCCGCACCTGAGCGCCCCGCCTTAGGGTTGTCCGCACCGCACGTTGTGCTATACTGATGACGGCCGAAAGGACCGGCCAAAGCCCCGGAGAACCGCTATGCCCGTTTATGTGTATGAGTCTGTGAGCCCAGAAAAAAGTTGCCCCCGTTGCGCCAGCGGGTTTGAAACCGTGCAGTCGATCCAAGACCCGCGCCTGACCGCCTGCCCGGCATGCGGCGCGCCGGTGCGCCGCGTCATCACCGCACCCGCCATCGGACGCTCGAAATCCAAGCTCGACGACCGCGCCAAAGCCGCCGGCTTCACCAAACTGAAACGCCTCGGAAAAGGCGAGTATGAGAAGATGTACTGAACACGTGCCCCTTCGTGTAACCTGTAACGTCTAACCTGAAACGTGTAACCTATAACCTCGCCCCCGCAACCATGCTTCTCTTTAACCTCGAGCTCCGCAGCCGCGTTCTCCGCGCCGTCCGCGATTTCTTCTATGCCAACGGGTTCGCCGAGGTGGAAACGCCCGTGCGCATTCCCGCGCCGGCTTTGGAAACCCACATCGACGCGCCGCCTGCCGGCCGCGCCTGGCTGCGGGCCTCGCCCGAGCTGCACATGAAGCGCCTGCTGGCCGCCGGCTGTGACCGCATCTTCCAGCTCGGCCCCTGCTTCCGCAGCGGCGAGTGCGGCCGGCGCCACAACCCCGAGTTCACCCTGCTCGAGTGGTACCGCACCGGGGCCGACTACACCGACATCCTGCGCGACACCGAGGCTTTGCTCGCCCACGTCTTTCAGACCGTCGCCGGACAGGCCGCGCTCTCCTATCGCGGAAACCCCATCGACCTCGCCCGCCCGTGGCACTGCCACACCGTGAGCGAGGCCTTCCGCAAATGGGCCGGCTGGGACCCGGTCGCGCACTGGGACCCCGACCGCTTCGATGTGGACCTGCTCGAGAAGGTCGAGCCTGCCCTGCCCCAAGACCGTCCCTGCGTGCTGACCGACTACCCCGCGCCTGCCGCCTCGCTCGCCCGGCTCAGGCCGCAGACCCCGCCCGTGGCCGAACGCTGGGAAGTCTACGTCGGCGGCCTCGAACTCGCCAACGCCTACAGCGAACTCTGCGACCCCGCCGCCCAGCGCGCGCGTTTTATTGAGGCCGCGGCCGAGCGCCGCCGCCTCGACAAAGAGGTCTACCCGCTGGACGAGCCGTTCCTTGCCGCTCTCGAACACGGCATGCCCCGGTGCGGCGGCATCGCGCTCGGCATCGACCGTCTGGTCATGCTGGCTTGCGACGCCGCCGACATCGCCGACGTGCGTCCCTTCTGCCAGCGGCCCGGCGAACTGTGGTGACCGCGCGCCGCGTGAGGTGGCCCGCGCTCTCCGAGCGCGGCTGCGAATCAACGTTGCCGCCGGAATTAGAATCTCACCCGCTCGTGCGCACGCCCCGCTCGTGCGCACGGCATCGACTTTGCAGCCTGACGCTGTTATGATTTGTTCTGTTTTTCTGTTCAACGCGCGCGTGAGAGCGTTGCCCAACGTGCGAGGATAACCTATGGATTTCGCAGAGATCAGAGACGACGACGAGGATGCGGCGCTGGAGCAAAAGACGGGCTGCCTGAAAGGCGTGCTCCGCCTGCTGGCGCTGGTGCTGGCGCCGCTCTTCGTGTGCATCGCGCTGCTCCCTACCCTGCTGTCGACGGACGCCGGGCTGAAGTGGACTCTCGCTAAGGTTAACGCGGCGGCGGCTCCCCTGAACATCTCCGTCGAGACTTGGTCGTTGGGGTGGTTCAGCGCGCCTGTGCTGAACAAGGTCCATGTGGCTGACGTGGAGCGGGGCGTGGACATCACAGCCGCTCAGGTGACCTCCGACCGGGGCTTGCTGCGCCTGCTGCCGGTCGGCGTTCTGGATGCGGGACGGGTGACCCTCAAGCAGCCTTCCACCACCGTCAACCTCGTGCGGGTGCCGCAGAAACCGAAGCCGGAGCCCAGCGGGAAGAAAACGAAAAAGGGCTTTTTCTTCCTGCCCATCGTGGATGTGGCCGCGGCCCTCACCATCGAGGACGGCCGCGTGAAGGTCCTGGGCCATGCGCCGGAAACGTTCGAGGCTCAACAGGTGGCAGGGACCGTCACTTTGGACTCCTACAAAAAGCCGATCGCCGTCCAGGGGCAGATGCAGGTGGGCGGAGGCACGGTGGCGCTCGAGGGTCGCGTGCAGAGCCTGCGGGACTTTTTCAAAGGCTCTGAGCTGGAGCAGCCGGAGCGGCTCACGCTCAAACTCGTCGGGGTCGATCTGGCCGCGCTCAGGCCTCTGCTTCAGGAGGCGACGGGCGAGCCGTGGGTCCACAGCGGCGTGGCGGAGGGCGTGCTGACCGCGGCCATCAAGGGTCCCGACCAGTTCTCCGTCGAAAGCGCGGTGCTGATCACCGGGCTTTCGGTTGCGGCAGCGGGTCAGCCGCGCTCGCCGAAGGGCGACCTGGCGCTGATGGCGAACGTGGCCTACAACAAGCAGTCGGTGTCCGTCACCAAGTTCGACTTCTCTTCGCCTTGGGTGAAGGCCGAGGCGGGCGGCACGCTGCAAGCGGGTTCGAAGGCCGGCGTGATGACCGGCGCGATACAGGCCAAAGCGGAAGCCGACCTTGCGGCCATCGCACGCGACTTTGCCCCGGCCCTGGGGTTGTCGAAGAGCTTCAAGATGCAGAAGGGGCGGCTGCAGGCGGACTTCACCCTGGAGGGCAGCGAAAAAGCCTTGCGCGTGGACGCGACCGCGACGACGACAGATCTCGCCATGACGATCGACGGCGAGCCGCTGGTGCTTAAGCCTGCGCCCTCGCTGGTGTTCAAGGCCAGCTTCCCTTACGGCCAATGGCCGGAAGTGGAAACCTTCCACCTCAAGGCGCCCTTTGCGGACGTCTTCGGCAGCGGGCGTTTCGACGCGGCCGTGCTGAAGGGAAAACTGAACCTCACGCTCTTCTCCCGCGATTTCAAGCGGATCCTGAAAAACGCGCCGCCCATGGTGGGCTCGGCGTATCTGGACCTGGCCACGCGGCGCGAAGACGGGCGCGTGGCGGTCAGCGGCTTCTTGAAGCTGTCGGACGTGGCGGCAGAGCTGAGCCCGGGACAACGGCTGGTGGTGCCTCAGGGCACCGTGAAGGTCGAAGGCCGCGTGCCGCTGAAAGAGGGCCGCCCGGCGGGAGAGTTCCAGGACGCGTCTTTCGAGCTGACGCTGGCGAACGGCAAAGCCGCGGGCGGCTGGAAGCGGCTGACGCCCGCTCAGGAGGGACAGCCCTTCGTGTTGCGCGGCTTCACGCTGACGGGCGACATGGACCTGGGAAGTGTCCGCCAACTTCTGGGCGGCTTCATTCCTGCTCCGGCACAGCGGCGCATGAGCGCGTGGCAGGGACGCGTGATCGCGAACGTCACGGCTGAAGCCGCGGCCGGCGCGGCGAAGGCGCGCATGAACGCGGCGGCACGTCAGGTGGTGGCTGAGACCGACGCGGGGATCTGGCGTGTGCCGGACATCCGCCTGGAGAGCACGCTCTCGCAAAACACGCCGAAAGATGGGGTGCGGTGCGAAGTCACGGTCACCGGAGGAGGCGCACTGGAGCGCGACGGCGAAGTGGTGTTCGCCGAAAAAGCCGCCCGCATCGCGGCAGACCTGACCGTGGCGGCAGACGGCGACCGCGTGCGGGTCGATGCGCTGACGGTCACTTCGGGACTGCTCGATCTGAACGCGCAGGCCGAAATCAGCGAGCTCTCATCGCGGTGCATGACCGAAGCCAAAGGCAAACTGGCGCTGGACTTCGCGAGGGTGACGGACCTGCTGGCGGCGGAGGGCATCGACGAGTTCGAGCTGACCGGACACGAGCCGCGCGAGTTCCGCCTCGCCGCTCCGCTGGCGGGAGGCTGGGCGACCGTGCTGTCGGAGGGCGAGTTCTCAGGTGCCGCGTTCTTGGCCTCGCTCAAAGGGCTGGGCCTGAAGGCGGGCGGCGCCGACACCTCTTTCCGGCTCTCGAAGGGCCGGCTGAAGATGGCCTACGAGCCGACGCTGAACAGCGGTAAATTGCACTTCGTGCCCGAGCTGTCGACGGGGAACGCTGCGGGCGTGCTGAGCTTTCCGCCCCAAACGCGGGTGCTCGACAACGTGGCGCTCACCCAGGAAATGATGGACAAGCTCTTGGTGAACCTGAACCCGCTGTTTCAGGGGAGCACCGTCCTCGGAGGGACCCTCACGCTGGACGTGAAGCACTGCACGATTGCGCCCGGCGTTGTGCCGGAAAAAGGCGTCGCAACCGACATGACGATCGTGTTCAAGCAGCTCAAGCTGGAGCTGGGCCCTTCGCTTCGCGAGCTGCTCGGCATGCTGAAGATCAAGGACCGTATCTATGCCGTGGAGCAGCTCCCGCTTCATGTGGTGATCCGGGATGGCCGCGTTACCGTCGACCCCGTCCGAATGGTGATCGGGAAACAGCCCGTGACGCTCGGCGGGTGGGTCGCGTTTGACGGCACCATCAAATACCTGCTCGAGGTGCCGGTGACAGAGCAATGGGCCGGCAGCACGGGAGCGAAGGCGCTGAAAGGCATGACCGTTAAAATCCCGGTGACTGGCACGATCGACGAGCCGCGCCTCGACACCGGGTCGCTGCAGTCCGCTTTGGGAGGGCTCATTCAACAGGCGGTGGGCGAGCAGGCGCTGGAGAAGGTCGGGACATTTCTTGAAAAGCTTCAGAACGAGTTGAAGAAATAGGCCAGCCGCACCCGTTGAGCGCAGCGCAGTGGAACACAAAGGGGGAAGAGATGTTTTGTAAAGGAATGGCTGAACAGGTCCAGACGCTGAGGCAGTGCGCGCGCGGTGTGGGCTTTGTGGCGCTGGTGTTCAGCCTCACCGTGGCGGCGCTGCTCGCTGCGGGCGCGTATCACTCCGGCCCCTCCGCAACCGTACGTTCGGAGGTGCTCACGCAGTCGCTCGCAAACGTCCGCGCCACGCCGCAGGACGCGAAGGCGGCCGCCTTCGCGCTGGAGCTGGACCGGCTGGCGCGGCGGGCCTACTTCAACAGCCTGACGTTCCGGCAAGGCGGCATGGCTCTGCTGGTGCTCGGGCTGTTGGTCACCGCCGGATGTTTCGGCGTGGCTTGGCGGCTGAGCCTGAAAATCCCCGACCCGCGCACGCTGGGCGGCGAGGACCCGGCGCGTTCCGACCGCCTGGCCGTCAACGCGGTGCTCGCCACCGGCATCGCGCTGCTGCTGGGAGCGGCGGCGTTGCAGATCGCTCACGGACGGCGTGTGACGCCTCCGGCAGACCGCACCTTGCGGGCCAGCCTCAAGAATCCGGATTTGAAACCCGGCGAAGCGCATGTCTGCCCCTGCCGCAAAGGCACACCGCAGACGGCGCTGGCGGAGCAGTGGCCGTTCCTACGCGGGCCGTCGATGTCCGGGCACGCCTCTTTCACCAACGCGCCGGTCACCTGGAACGGCGAGACCGGAGCGAACATCCGCTGGAAGACCGAACTCAAGCAGAACGGATCGAGCACGCCGGTGGTGTGGGGCAAACGGCTTTTTCTCACGGCAGGTGACGCCACGGCGCGGTGTGTGACGGCGCACGACACCGAGACCGGCGCCTTGCTTTGGCGCACGGAAGTTCCGGACGGCACCAAGACCGGCGAGCCCCTGCCTGAGGCGGGCGCGGACACCGGGCTCGCCGCCTCCACGCCCGCGTGTGATGAGAAACACGTGTACGCGGTCTTCGCAACCGGCGATCTGGCGGCGCTCGACCACGCCGGCAAGCCCGTGTGGCAAATCTATCTGGGCCGCCCCAAAAATACCTACGGCCACGCCTCGTCGCTCGTCTATTGCGGCGAGATGCTGATCGTGCAATGGGACCAGGAGGAGCACGGCCGTATTCTGGCGCTGGACAAGAACACGGGCAAGACGCTGTGGGAGACGCCTCGCGACGCAGGGATGTCGTGGAGCACCCCTGTGGTGATGCCGTTGTGCGACCGGTTTATCCTGCTGATCCACGCGAGTCAGCAGACGTGGGGCCTGGAGCTGGCCACCGGCAAGAAGCTGTGGCAGGTCGAGGCCGTGACCGGTGAAGTCGCGCCCTCTCTGGCGTGGGAAGGCGATGTGTGGCTGGCCGCGAACTGCTACTCGAAGATGATCGCCTTCAAGCTGGCGCAGCAGGGCGACCCCCAGAAACTGTGGGAGTGGGAAGAGGGCAACTTGCCGGACGTGGCAAGCCCCGTGATCGCCGGCGGCCTGGTTTATCTGGTCACCGATGCGGGCGAGGTGTCGTGTCACGACCTGACAGACGGCAAGCAGGTTTGGCGCAAAGAGTTTGAAGACGGGTTTTATGCGTCGCCGGTCGTGTCGGGTAACGCCGTGTATGTGGTGGACCGCGTCAAAGGCGTGTTCCGCGTCTTTACAGCGGGCCGCGAAAGCCGCGAGCTGTCTGTCAACCCGCTGGGCGATCCGGTCAGCGCCACGCCCGCGTTTGCAGGCGGACGCATTTATGTGCGGGCCAAGAAGCACCTCTGGTGCATCGGACCGTAGCCCCCCGCTCTGACTCTTGAATTGTGCCTTCAATCTTCTGATCCGACCGACACCAGATGATCTACCTTGACCATAACGCGACAACCCGGCCCGCGCCTGAAGTCGTGGCGGAAATGACCGCTTGCCTCACCCAGACCTGGGGAAACCCTTCCAGCTTGCACGCGGACGGACAGCAGGCGCGCGCGGCCCGTGAAAGCGCACGCCGCGCGCTGGGCCTGCTGCTCAATGCCGTGCCGTCCGATATCCTTTTCACCAGCGGCGCGACAGAGGCGGCAAACCAACTCCTGCTCGGCCCGCTCTTCAGGCCGGACCGCAGCCCGAGACACCTCATCACCAGCGCCATCGAGCACCCCTGCGTTCTGGAGCCGGCGCGCATCCTCGAAGCTTTGGGCTGGCGCGTCACACGCGTGGGCGTGAGCGCGGAGGGCCGGGTTGATCCGCACGACGTGGCGGCGGCGATCCGCCCCGACACCGCGCTGATTTCGGTCATGTTGGCCAACAACGACACCGGTGTGATCCAGCCGGTCCAAGCGATCGCCGCGCTGGCACATCGGCACCAGGTGCCGGTTCACACCGACGCCGTCCAGGCCATCGGACGCATCCCCGTGGACTTTGCGGCGCTCGGCGTGGATTTCCTGACCCTTTCCGCGCACAAGTTTTACGGGCCAAAAGGCGTGGGGGCGCTTGTGGCGCGGGACAAGGCGGCTCTTGCGCCGCTGCTCTTCGGCGGCGCGCAAGAGAGCGCCCTGCGGGCAGGCACAGAGAACCTGCCCGGGATCTGCGGCCTTGGCGCAGCGGCCCGGCTCGCGGCGCGCGACGGGCCCTGCGACGCCGAGCGGATCACCCGCTTGCGCGACCGCCTGCAGGCGGGCCTGCTCGCCGCTTTTCCCGATGCGCGCGTCAACGGAGGCCAGGCCCCGCGTGTGCCGAACACGCTGAACATCACCTTCCCCGGCATCGACGCCATCACCGCGGTGATGAATCTCGACATCGCCGGCATCGCGGCCGCAACCACGTCGGCCTGCTCCACGGCAAACCGTCAGCCGCCTTACGTGCTGACCGCGATGGGCCTTCCGCCCGAACAGGCGCTGGCCTCGCTGCGCTTCTCGCTCGGACGTTCCACGACGGAGGCGGAGATCGACCAGACCCTTGCGACGCTGGCCGGACTCCTGCCTCAGCTCCGCGCCCACTAGAGTGGTTCTGTTTAGAGTGTAGCCGCTCCGGGTAGGGACGCCTCCCCGAGGCGTCCGCGAACGGTCGTGCAGCGCCCCTGCCATGCGCGGTCAGGTGTACGGCTGCGTCCAAGCCACCTGCACATCGGGATGAAAATGGCGCTTGTACCCGCTGGGAACGCTGGACTCGATCTTGGCGCGGACGTAGAGGTCGTCGGACGCCATCCGATATGACGCCTCGACGCCGTCCACAGAACAGACCGTCTTCCCGATGTCCGGCGAGTAGACCGGCAGGGCCCGCGCGCCACGCCCTTTTTCGGCCGGGCTGTTCACATGACGAACCGTCTGGTCGAAGCCCCGCTTGGTGGTGATGAACCGGATGAGGTAAGTCACGCCCGGCTCCGGCTTGACCCTGACTTTCAGCGTGCGCCCCGGCGCGTCGAACGCGACATCCTCCAAGGTCACGCCTGTCGAAACATAATAGTCGCCCGCGTGCATCGCGCCCAGCAACGCGTCGGGCGTCAGCGCCGCGCTGCGGACCATGACCCAGGCGTCCGCCATGCGCTGCTCCGGCGTGCGGTTGAGGTAATAGTGCGTGTCATCGGAACCCGTGCCGAAAAGAAGCGGCTGGCCCTTCAGGCTGCGGAACGCGTTGACCGCATCCCAGAACGCGTCGTTGGTTACGCTCAACGCGTCCGGATGCGGGGCGAAAGCCGAACCGCCGTTGCAGACCTCGAAGAAGCGCACCTCGGGATTTTCGATCAGATCTTGCGGCAGGATGTCCCAATAGACCCACTGGGGATGGTTCAGCATCAAGAGCGTCGGACGCCGCAACTGCGCGGACAGCCGGGCCACCTCCGCGGCATTCCGCCGGATCAGCCCGCCCGTGCTCAACTCGGCCTCCTTGACCTGTTTGCTCAGCGGCCCGCCTTTGACGAAGGGGATCACGTCCGGCAAGTTAATATAGTTGAGATGGACATTGATGCCGTTCAGCACCTGCGTGATCTCCACCGCAGGCATCAGCAGAAACTTGCCGGGCTCGGCGAAACGCTCCTGCATCTCGGCATAGGTCTTGAGCCGAACCTCGGTCTGGCCGCCTGTTTGACGGGTCTCCGCTTCGCCGCCGAACGCCTTCCTATACGCGTCAAACAGAGGGCGCGTCACATCCGGCGGCCACTTGCCCTCTTTCTCGAGGACCGGCCGCCAGTGCGCAGGATCGTCCGCGAACACGTTGTGGTCGCTCACCCCCAGAAAATCGTAGCCCAGCTTCTTGTAGCTGTCGACGGCCTGTTCGGGAAAGGCGCGCCCGTCCGACCAATAGGTGTGCATGTGCAGGTTGCCGCGGAACCATCTGCCCCCGGCCGTCTCTCCGCCGCAGCCCTCCCCGCGCCCGCCTGTCCGGCACCCCGCCAGCAGCCCCAAGCTGCCGACGCCCATCGTCTTAAGCGCCTCTCGACGTGTGAAAGTAGTCCTCATCATAGCGTGCTCCCTGTTTATACATTGCTATTATTCTGCCACAGCTCCGGCGTTTGCGACAAGCGGATAGGAGGTGTAAGCTCGTTTCCTCAGAGAAACGCGATCTCAGAAAACCGGATAACACCGATCACGTCAACCCGCCCGGCGTTGACGGCGGGAGTCAAAAGCCGTATTCTGAGCTCGTCTTACGGTCGGCAAGGAAATGCCGCCCGTCTAGACGGGCGAGCATGCGCCTGCACGGAGTACCACGGAGGTTGGCTGAGCGGCGGATGGGCACGGAATACATGACGAATCGAGTGACATACTGGGGCGTGGTGTTCGGGTTGCTGGGCCTGGCTTTCATTGCCGAGGCCAAGCCGAACGTGGTCTTTGTGTTGGCTGACCAGTGGCGTGCGCAGGCGACGACGTGGGAGAGCGACCCCAATCTCCTCGGCAAGACGCCGGTCCTCGACAAGCTGGCAAGCGAGAGCGTCAATTTTAAATATGCGGTCTCCTGCACGCCCGTCTGCACACCCTATCGCGGCAGCTTCCTGACAGGCCAGTATCCGCTCAGGCACGGCCTTATCATCAATGACGTGAACCTCAGCAGCAATGCGGTCTCCATCGCCGAGGCCTTCGCTGCAGGCGGATATGACACCGCCTATGTCGGGAAGTGGCATGTGGATGGACGGGGACGTTCCGCGTATATTCCCCGCGAGCGGCGCCAGGGGTTCGACTACTGGAAGGTGTTGGAGTGTACGCACGAATACAACCGCTCCGCGTATTACGCCCATGATGACCCGACACGGCAGTACTGGCTGGGCTATGATGCCTTTGCACAGACCAAAGATGCCCAAGCCTATATCAGCGGTCGCAAGAAAAAGGAGAAGCCCTTTCTGATGGTCTTGTCGTGGGGTGCCCCGCACAATCCCTATCAAGCCGCGCCGCAGTCGTACAACGATCTGTTTGACCCCGCGAAAATCGTGTTGCGAAAGAATGCCAAGGACACGCCCGCCTTCCGCAAGGATCTGGCAGGCTATTATGCCCACATTGTCGCGCTCGATAAAGCCTTGGGCGACCTGCTCAAGACCCTTGATGACACGGGGCTCAGAGACACTACGCTTTTCGTCTTCACCTCCGACCACGGCGATATGATCGGCTCTCAGGGGGAGGCTCGGAAACAGAGGCCCTGGGACGAGTCGATCCGGGTCCCGTTGCTGATCCGCTATCCCTCTGCCCTGAAGGGCGGACGCGTGAGTGAACTCATGATCAGCACGCCTGATCTTATGCCCACGCTGCTGGGGTTGTGCGGCGTGGCGGTGCCGTCCACGGTCGAGGGCGAAAACTATTCCGCGCTTCTTCGTGGCGAACAGCCGGAACCTGCAGAGGGTGCCGCCCTGATTGCCTGCTATACGCCGTTTGGCGAGTGGACCGCGGCACGGGGCGGCCGCGAATATCGCGGCGTACGCACGAAACGCTATACCTACGTGCGCTCCCTCGAAGGTCCTTGGCTCCTCTATGACAATGCAACCGATCCCTATCAGTTGGAAAACAAGGTCGATGATCCGAAGCTCCAAACGGTCCGCGATAAACTGGAAGCCGAGCTGACCCGCCTGCTCAAGAAGACCCGGGACGATTTTCGTCCCGGCATGGAGTATATCCAAAAGTGGGGCTATCGTGTGGACAAGACAGGGACCGCCCCTTATAAGTAGAGAGCTGTCCCTCCGTTTAAACGGATAGGCCGTATAACCGAGTGCACGCCCGGCGTTGACGTCGGGAGCCAAAAGCCGTACGATGGGGCCGTTTTCCGTTCGGGAAAGAAGAACTGTCCGGACGCTAACCCTAAGAGGAGAGGCGATGCATAAGCGAAGCGAGACGAGTCGGCGGGCGTTTGCCGCGTGCTGCGCGTACGCCGGTTGTGCGGGGCTGGCTTGGGCGGCCGCGCCGTCGAGCCGGAATGCCAAAAGCCTGAAGGAGACGGCTTCCGCTGGAGCCGGCGAAACCAAGGCAAGGGCCAAGAAGAGCTTCGACATCGCGTACTGCGGGATCTTCTGCACGGCCTGCGAGCTCCATCTGAAGGGCAAGAAGGACGGCAAGACGTGCAAGGGGTGCACGCACCCGTCTATGGAGTCGAAGTGCGCCATCTTCGCCTGCGCCAAGGAAAAAAAGGTGGCGAACTGCGGGCTTTGTGTGAGCTTCGAGACGTGCGAGGCGCTGAAGAAGCACCACGAGCGGCCGCTCTACCGGCAGGTCGCCCGCCGCACCTGTGCCGCCGTCAAGGCGGACGGCCAGGATAAGGTGGTCGCCGCCCAGACCGCGCGCTGGACCTGCGCGTCCTGCGGCAAGCTTTTCCCTTGGAACACGGCTGGCGCTTGCCCGCACTGCGGCAAAGCCGTCAGCGCGCTCTCCGAAAAAGACGCGTGAAAGATGACGGAAGGGTGCCCTTCACTCCCTGTTCGCAATAAAAGCGGAGGGCTTATTTGCCCGTGCCGCAGTCAAGAACGAAGTATTCGGGATTCATATCGGCCAAGGGCGTCCTGAGCTTATCCAGCTCCTTGGCAGGGCCGAGAATCTCGATGCGGAAAAGCTCGGCGACCTGGACAAACTTGCCGAGCGCCTCGCCGCAGTTCTCCAGGTGCGCCATCACGGCCGCCGCGTCCTTATAGGCCTCGCG
>CAYZQL010000045.1:0-18759 GCA_964480555.1 uncultured Lentisphaeraceae bacterium
GCGCGCGACGGGCTGGCGGATATTTGCGGGAACGGTGGGCTCGGACCAGGTTTTGCCCTTGTCGGCGGAGAAGCTCTGCATGAGGCCCTTGCCGGTGCGGGCCAGCATCCAGATCGAGCCGTCCTTGCGCTCAATAAACATGTGCTCGTCCCAGCACGGGTTGGGATAGGCGACGCAGCCGAGGCGCTCCCACGTGGTGCCTTGGTCGATTGAGCGGAAGACGTTCGCGCCGCGGAGGGGGTCGAGGTCTTTGAACGCTCCGCGGAAGGGGCCGAAGCCGCCGCTGCGGTTGAGCGAGACCGGGAGGAGCCACTCGCCGGTTGAAAGGACGAGCGGCTTGTTGAGGGTGTGGCCGTGCCAGATGCGGCGGGGCGCGGACCAGGCCGGCTTGTCCGCGTCGGGGTTTTCGCAGACCGCCTCCCAGGAGCCGGCCCGGCCGTCGAACTGCGTCATCGATTGGCTGAAGAACAGGTGCAGCTTGCCGTTCGGGTCGGTCCAGAGGTTGCCGACCAGCGTGCTGCGGGGCAGGGGAAGCCGACTGGGGTCATGGGCGTCAATCACAAGGCAGGGCTTTGACCAGCTCTCGCCGTCGTCGCCGCTGCGGTTGAGCACAAAGAAGGCTTTGGGCCCGTCTTCGCCCGCGACCCAGCAGGCCCAGAGGCGGCCGCAGGGCGTGCGCGCGATGCCGATGGTCATGCCGTAGTCGAGCTGGTCGTAGTCGTACTTCGGCAGCGGGTCGGTGTTCAGCCTGGGCGGGATCAGCGCGAGGTCGGCGACGCGCTCCATGGTTTCGAGCTCGAAGGCCCGGACCTGCTCTTTGGACATCGCCGCGAAGCGGGCTTCTGGCGCTGGCTGCGCGAGAAGGAGGGGAACGGACAGAACGGATAAGGCGGATGGAAAAAGAAGATGTCGCATGTCAAAGCTCCTGCTGTGCCTGTGGACCCCGTATGGCAGGGGCCGCTGCCCGTGACATAGAGCCAGCGACAATTATTGCGCAAATTGGCCGTAGAGCGCAAGCGCACCGGTCACGGCGATGACGCACGAGAACAGAAAGGCCAGCGCGAGTCCCGCATTCAGCCAAAGGCCGGCTTTATGTCTGCCGAGGAGCGCGGTGCGGTTGACCAGTAAGAGCGCCACGAAGACGGTGAGCGGCAGGACAAAGACGTTGGAGATCTGGGCCATGACGGTGATGGTGATCGGGTTGCGCCCGAGAATCGGCACGATCAGGCCGAAGAGGCAGGCGACGAGGCAGAGGACCTTGAACAGCTGTGAGCGCGGCTCCATGTGTCCCACGCGGTAGTCCGAGACCAGCAAAGGGGCGACCATCATGATGGGGAAAATGGAGGAAAGGCCTGCGCTGAGCGTGCCCGCCATAAAGAGGGCAACCGCGAACTTTCCCGCCACGGGCTCGAGCGTGTGGACCATGTCGAGGATCTTCACGATGTCTTTGCCGTGGGCGTAAAGCGCGCCGGCCGCCACGAACATGATCGCGCCGCTGATGACGAACATCAACGAGGCGGAGACCAGCGAGTCGAGGCTTTGTTCTTTGAGGTTTGCGGCGGTCACGCCCTTCTCCTTGAGCAGCAGCGGGCGGGTGACAAAGGTCGGCGCGGCCATCGTGGTGCCGACGAACGCAGCGATCATCAGCAAGGCGCCGGGCTCGTCCGGGATCGAGGGAAAGACGGCCTGTTTGAGGATCTCGGGCGAGGGCCAGACCACGAACATGGAGACGATGAAGGTGATGCCCATGAGCATGACGAAGAACGCCAAGACTTTCTCAAAGAAGCTGTACCGGCCGATCATCAGCATCCCGTAGATCGTGCCGACCAGGAAGACCGCGATGCTCAGGGTCGCCCAATAGTTGTCTTTCGGCAAGGAGGGAAAGAACATGCCGAGGGTTTCGTAGATCGCCCCTGAGGAGAGCGCGAGGATTCCCCCGAGGCAGGTGTACTGGCCCATGACCACGCCGATGAGGATGAGGAGCGCCAAGAGTTTGCCGTGTTTGAGGTGCCGCTTGACCGCATAGAGCGCGGTTTCACCGGTCACCGCCGCCAGCCGTCCATACGCTTCCATCAGGACACCCGAGAACAGGCAGCTCAGGAAAAGCACCCAGACGAGCCGCAGCCCGTACTGGCTGCCGGCCTTGGCCATCGAGGTGACGCTGCCCGTGCCGATCGTGTAGCCGATGGCAAAGATGCCCGGACCGATAACGGCGAGAATGCGCTGGAGTTTGTGCATAGGAATTTGCTAACCATGAAATACATGAAACTTCATGAAATCAGTTTGCATACGTTCGTATGTCTGCTTTGGGATAATGGCAGAAGTTGACAAGAAATCCCAATTTCAACTTGGTCGCTTTCAGGTAGTTAAGAAGTTGCGCTTCATGTTCGGGAAGCAGGGCTTTGACGGCCTTCAATTCGAGAATGATTTTGTCGTAACAAACCAGATCTGCTTTGTAAACTTTTGAGAGCCATTCCTCTTTATAGGCAATTCGCAGAACTTTCTGCGATTCGAAGGAGATATGACGCATCGTAAACTCTTTCTCCAGTGCCTCTTGGTAGACTTCTTCCGCAAAACCAGTTCCTAATACTTTATAAACCTCGTACAAGGCCCCGCGTATTTGATAGCACTCTTTTTCGTAGACCATTCCACTCTTTTCTTCCATTGTTTTCCCTTTTCATGAAGTTTTATGTGTTTCATGGTTCACTCCTTGGTGTCAGTTTCTTCAGAGTGGTTACGGTGTCGCGGCAAACGTTATAGAAAAGCCCGACGTCGACGGAGTAGGCGATATACTGGACGCCCTCCCCGATCCACCGCTGCGCCTGTGCGGGGGAATCCGCGAACACGCCGATGGTCTTGTTTTTGCGCTTGGCGACCGCGATGATCTTGCGCATCTCTTCGAGGACGCGGGGGTGTTCGATCTCGCCCGGAACGCCCAGCGACTGAGATAGGTCATAGGGCCCGATGAAAAGGATGTCCACTCCCGGGATCTCGGCGATCTTTTCATATTCGGCCAGGTGCGTGCCTTCGAGCTGAAGGATCACGAGGGCAGTGTTGGCCGCCGCGAAATACGCCTCGCGGCTCATCGCCGAGAAGTGGGCCGCACGCACGAAGCGGCAGACCCCGCGGTGACCGGCCGGCGCGAACCTCGCCGCATCCACAATGGCCTCGGCCTCGGCCTTCGATGCCACCTGAGGCACTTGGATGCCGGCGACGCCCAGGTCCAGCGGCTGGGCGACACTAGCGGGGCTCATGTCCCGCGTGCGGATGATCGGCAACACGCCGGAGCCTTCGGCCGCGCGGATCAGGTTTTGCAGCGTCTCAAGCTGGACGGGGCCGTGCTCCATATCGAGAATGCAGAAGTCGAACCCCGCATGTCCGATGATCTCGATGAACTCCGGTGCGGTCGTTTTGCAGAAGACACCAAAGAGCACGCGGCCATTCTTCAGTTGGTCACGTGCCGTCATAACAGCCTGATTGATCATGTTTTCATTTTCCTAAAGAGTGATGGACGGTGCGCCGCGGAGTTCGAGGCGTATCACCGTCGCGATCGGGTCGGGCGCGACAGGGGGCAATACGATTTTGGTCTGCGCGCCGTCGGCCTTCATAGCAAGCGCACGAGAGGGGTTAGCCAGAAGGTCCGCCCGGATGACCTCGGCCTTCATCGGCACGGTCAGGATGCCGTCGGCGGGCCACTGGAACACATGCAGGTAGAGGGTGTTGCCCTTCGTGGTGGCGCGTCCCCAAGGCAAAACAGGGAAGGGACTGGCGGTCGTCGAATAGATCGACTCTTGGTTGACCTTCATCCAAACCCCGAGCGCCTTCAGCGCAGAGACGCTCTCGGGCGGCACATGCCCGTCTCCTTTCGGGCCGATGTTGAGCAGGTAGTTGCCGCCCTTGCTGGCGATGTCGATCAAGTTGCGGATCAGGACGTCGGCGGATTTCCACGCGTGGTCGTGCTCGCTGAATCCCCAGGTGGTGTTCAGCGTCATGCAAGTTTCCCAGTCGACGCCGGGCATGCCGGTGGCCGGGATGTGCTGCTCGGGGGTGATAAAGTCGCCGTATGTCGTGTCCAGCTGCCCGGTGAACCCGTCCGTCCCCATGCTCATCCAGCCGGCTTCGGGGCTGCGGAAGAGGCGGTTGTTCATGATGATCGCGGGCTGCTTGGCGCGGACGGAGGCCATCAGAGACAGGGCGCGCCAAGCTTCGTCGCCCTGAAAGTCCTGCGAGCTGTAGTCCCACCAGAGGACGTCCACGGGGCCGTAGTTTGAGACCAGCTCCGCGACCTCCGCGTGAAGGAAGTCCACGTATTTCGCGTGGTCGCGCGTGCCGTTCGGATATGGCTGGCCTTTGAGCGGGTGCGGGAGTTGCCGGGAACGCGCATATGCGTACTGGTCGTGGTGCCAGTCGATGACGGAGTGGTAAAAACCGACGCGCAGCCCTTCGGCTCGGGCGGCGTCTACGATCTCCTTCACCAGGTCGCGTTGCAGCACGGAACCGGCGTCGAAGTCGCTGACGCTCGAGTCGTGCAGGGCAAAGCCGTCATGATGTTTCGTGGTAAAAACGAGATAGCGGCACCCCGCCTCTTTAGCGAGGGTAGCCCATTCCTTCGCGAACCCGGGAACCGGTTTGAAAAGGGGGATCGCCCGCTTCGCGTAGGTGTCGGTGTCGGCCTTTACGCGCTGTTGGAGCCACTCCATGCCGCCGTTTGTGGCAACCGGCTTGTTGTCCCAGGTGCCGGCGAGACCCGAGTAAAGCCCCCAGTGGACGAACATGCCGAAGCGCGCTTCGCGCCACCATTTCATGCGGGCGTCACGCTCCGAGACGTTTCCGGCTTTGGCTTCCGTCGCCCCCTGTGCCGAAAGAGTGTGAAGCGCCATAACCGTTGCGGCCGCAGCCGTGGCCACGAAGCGCGCCGTGAGTTTCGCCTGTTTTGTTTTCATCTATCGGTGTCCTCCCAAGTTCTAACGGACTGAGATCTGACTGGCGGCACTCGACGAGCGGCTTGCGATCCGGAGCGCGGGTCGCCTGTCGCGCGTCCTCACTCACTGAAAAACAGGGGCACGGCCCATTTGCCGATGGTGACGGTGTCTCCCTCGGCGCAGCTCTTTTGGTAGAGCGTGCAGAAATTGGCGGGGTTGGACGGATCGAAGAGGCGGACTTCCGGGAGGCGCGCTTTCTTGAACCCTTGGTCGAGCAGGGCCTGGGCCGCGCTGTCCTTGTTGCGGGCGAGTACGGGCGTGAGGAAATAAACCGTTCCTGACCGCGTGCAGCGGAGCGTCTTCGCGCCTTCCATCGGGACACGCAGGAACCGGATGTCCGTTAAAGGTTCCGGCTGTTCGTGGCAGGTGTAGGAGCGGTCGGTGAAAAGCGTCGCGCCGTGGGCGAGCGTGAACGTTTGCAGGCCTTCGGAGGCAAGCGTTCCGGCCGGGCTCTTTGCGAGCGGTTCGCCGTCGGCATTCGCCTCGACGGGCTGCGGCGGCTTGTGGGTGGGGCGCACGCCGCCCGAGCCCTCGCTGACGAGCTGGCGCAGGCGCACCGCACCGGAGACGGGCTTGCCTGCGATCGCGTCCTCTTCACGGAACGTCGCGAAAAGAATGTGGCGCGTGTGGGTGCGGTCAAAATCGTAAGTGAGGTAGATCGTGCCGTCCGCGGTCTGTTGTCCGTCGGGATAGGAAACGCCGGCGCGCTCGTCGAGCATGAGACCTCCCGCCCATGTCGCGCCGTCGTCCTTCGACAGGTAGGCGGTCAGGTGGGATCGGCCGGTCTTCTCGTTGACCGGGCCATGCTTGACGAGCAGCAGGTTGCCCGAGGCGAGGCGCGTGATGAAGAAACGTGCCGACGGGTGCCGGATCTTGGAGGGCTCCAGCGGAGACCACGTCTTGCCGCCGTCGTTGGAGAGCGCTTCGCGGATGCCGGATTTGCAGCGCGAGAGACACCAGAGGGCGCCGTCGTTGCGCTCGATGAACAGGTGCTCGTCGAAACACCGGTCCTCCTTCGGCATGGTCGCGCCGCCGCGGAGCGACCAGGTTTTGCCTTGGTCCGGCGAGACGACGATCTTCGAGCTTTGTTCGGTGTACCAGGTGCAGACGGGAAGCGCCCACTCGCCGTTGGAGAGCACCAGCGGCTTGCACATCATGACGCCGTCGGCAACGTGCGCAGGCGGTTGCCAGGGCGAGTTTTCCGCAGCGGGGTTCTCCAGCACGATCATCCAGAGCACATCGGTCTTCGCCTGTCCGCCGGTGCGGTCCGTGAAGAACCAGCGTAGCTTGCCGTCCGGGGCGACCCAGACCTCAGGGTCGAACGTGCGGCGCGGGCCTCCGGCGTCGGGATCGGCGATCAGCACTTCTTTCCAGGTGGCTCCGCCGTCGCCGCTGGTGCTGAGCACGACGTAGTTGTTGTGGTCCTCGCCGGGGGTGTGCCCCGCATACCACGTGACCCACAGTCGTCCGTTCGGGGCGACCGCGATGCTGGAGATGCCCGTGAAGGCCCGGTTGGTGACGGCGTGCTCCGGCAGCGGAGCCCCGACATGTTGCAGCGGAGGGACGGAGGGGTCTGCACCGAGGCCCGTGAGGGCCAGGAGGGAAACGGACAGAACCGACGTGACGGACAAGGAGAAGCAGTGCATGGCGTTTATTCCCACAGGCATTTTCAAAACCTTTCTTCGGCTCACCAAAGGTTCGCCCTCCATGAAAGATTCTGCGGTTATTTCCGAAACTGGAGGGCGAGGCTGTGCCGAGCCGTTGGTTGACGAGGTGTGTCGCATGTTGGCTCCTTGTCTTCTTAGGAGGGCAATCCGAATCCTGTGCGGTAGGCCTTGCGGATGAGCGCGTCGGCTTCGGGCGCGTTTCTCGCCCGCATCGCCGCGGCGTCCCACTCGATCTTTTTGCCGAGGCGGATCGGAAGCACGCCGACCAGCAGCGCCTCGGTGAACGGCGCGGAGTACCAGAATCCGGCCTTGGCATCCTCCGGCTTGCCTGCCAGGCACGCCTCGACCCACTCTTTGCGGTGGCCCAGGCTGCGCGGGATCGTCTTTTCGGGGCGCACGAAAGAGGCCATCGCGCTTTCGGGCACGAGCCGCGGCGCGCCCGACCAGCCGCCGCACAGGATCACGCCTTTGTCGCCGACGAAATAGATGCCGTTGTCGTTCAGCTTGCGGTCGGACTCCATCCCGGGCGGCGGGGGCGGCAGCTTGCCTCCGTCGTACCAGGTCAGCTTCATGGCGCCCCGCGTGCCTTTTGCCGCGAAGTGCCAGGTGACGATGCTCCACAGGGGGAAGCTGTCGGGGTTTGTTTCGGAGGTGACCGCCTCGACCGCGTCCGGTGCGCCGAGGTCGAGCACATACCAGGCGGGGTCGGCGTTGTGGACCATCATGTCGCCGAGCGCGCCGCAGCCGTAATCGAACCAGCCGCGCCATTTGCGCGGCGCGAGGTCGGGATGGTACGCATGCTCCGGCGCGGGCCCCTGCCACAGGTTCCAGTCGAGCGTGGCGGGCACCGGCGGCGTCTCGGACGGCCGCCGTCTGCCCTGTGTGTTCCAGAAGGTTCCGGGGCGGTCCGACCACACGTGGACCTCTTTCACCGCGCCGATCGCCCCCGCGTCGATCCACTCCTTGGTCAGCCGCAGGCCCTCGCCGCCGTGGCCGTTGTTGCCCATCTGCGTCACGACCTTTGTTTCGGCCGCGGCCTTGCCCATCAGCCGCGCCTCCTCGATCGTGTGCGCCAGCGGCTTCTCGACGTAGACGTGTTTGCCGAGGCGCATCGCCGCGAGGGCGATCGGCGCGTGCCAGTGGTCGGGCGTCGCGACCATCACCGCGTCCAGCCCCTTTTCCTTTTCCAGCATCACGCGGTAGTCCGTGTAAAGCGGGCGGCCCGGATACTGCTTCACCGTGTGGGCGGCATAGGCGGCGTCCACGTCGCACAGGGCCGCGATGTTCACGTTCGGGAGGGCCGCCAGATCCCGGGTGACGCCGCTTCCCTGGCCGCCGATGCCGATGCAGCCGATGTTGAGCCGGCCGGAAGGCGGCGTCTGGCCGCTGAGGCCGAGCACGTGGCCCGGCAGGATTGAAAACGCGAAACCGGCCTTTATTCCCGTCGACAGAAATCCGCGTCTCGACAACTTCAGTTCGTTCATTGCGGCAGCACTCCTTTTGTCTCAGAATAACATAAAACAGTTGACCGGTTGAACCGGGCATCTCAGAAAACTTTCAAGAGCGTGCCGCCGGTGTGTGGGGTGGTCAGCACCAGCTCTTTGCCGACAATCGCCAGCGAGCTGTTCTGGGGCGCGAGCTGGGCGTTGAGCAAGGACAGGGTGGTTTCACTAATTCCAAAGCTGTTGATCGTGCGCGCCAAGACCTGTTTTCCGCCGCCGCCGCGCGCGAACGCCGTAATGTCGAGTGCGATCCGGGTTGTGGGGTCGATGTTGATGTTTTTTGTCGTGCTGACAACGGTTTGGATGGGCGGTTCCGCGTATCCTCCGCGCGGGATCACGAACGTAAGCGTGGATCCGTTGCGGATAAAAATATCCGTCTCGGATTTCAAGAGACAGTTGGCGCCGGCGAACACCACCCGGTTGTTGGTGGAGGCTCTATAAGGGATCGTGCAGTCGCCACTCCCGGCGTGAACCGTGCCGTTGCTGATGATCAGGGTGTTGTGTGCGCCGTAGTCACCGATGCGGAGCCGTGTCGCAAACAGATATCCGTTGTTGATGACGGCAAGCGTGTTGCTGTTGGCCGTATCCGCGGCATACCCTAGGCAGAAGGTGAGGTTACTCGCAATGAACGCGCTATTGTCCACGATCATGGTGTTGAAGGATGAGACATTGCCGAAGTTGAAGGCGCTGGTCGCCGTGAAAAGCGAACCCTCCGTCAACTTGAGCACATTCGAGACGCCCGCCACCGTTCCGCCGACGCTGCCGCCGGACCAGACGCGCGAACCGTTCGACACGTCGAGCAGGTTCTCCGCGCCGCTGTTTCCAAGCCCGCCCGTGTTGGTGATGACGCATCCCGACAGCCGCAGGGTGTTTTTATTCGCCCCCGTATTTCCTCCAAAAATTAAGCTGGTGACCCGCGTTTCGGACCCGTCTCCATAAAGCGAGAAGCTGTTTTCGGAGCCGGCCTCGCCCGCAGAAAGGTTCCCGGCGGGGCACACGTAGGCGTTGCTGATGACGGCCGTATTCCGGTTGCCGTACATGCCGACCCGGATGCCTCCGGTGGTGTTCGTCACCGTGCCGCCGGAGATATCCAAGGCGTTCGCGCCTCCTGACGAGGGATCCCGCCCCATGTAGATCCCGGCGGACTGCACGACCGTATTCGTGAGACGGACGGAGTTGTTGCCGCTGTAGAAACCGATCGTGAACAGCGAGGACATTTTGAGCATGGCGTTCTCGGCCTCCAGAATGTTTCCCGCACCCCGGTTACCGACAACCGTCTCGACCTGGCCTGTCACCGACGCCCCGGACAGAATCTCCGCCCGGTTGGAATCGGTGCCGAGATTGTTGCCGACGTAGAAACCGCCGGCCTTCATCTGCAGAACGGCGGCGTCGGATATTTTGAAACTGTTCAGCCTACTGCCGGCCGTGTTGCCGACATAGAAATTGCCGTTCGTCGCCAGGACAACCGTTCCGGTGCCGGAGGCCTCCAGCCAGTTTCCTGAAGAGAACGCATTGTTGCCGATAGCGAAATTACCGTTTGCGGCCGCCCCGTTGTAAACGCCCATTCCGCAATTCACCGCGTTCGAGGCGGACCCGATATTGATTGCACGTTGCGGATTCAGATACCGAGCCGTCGGGCCGTCCACGATGAACACACAGTTGGAACGGCTTACGTCCTGCCCGAGGGTGAGGTTATTCAGCGTTTGGTTGATGGTTCCGCTGATCAGCCGGACGTACGTATTAGCGGCGTTGAGCTTGGTCTCCCCCGTCTGTCCCACCGAAAGCGTGCGGTCCGCGCCCAGATTGAAGACGATGTTCGTAGCGCCCAGAACCAGCCGTCCGAACGTCGCATCCGTGCTCATCCACAGTTCCGGCGCGGAGGATGACAGCGGCACGTTGAATTGAATGTCCTTGTCCGTGGCAGAGGTCCAGTTGGCCAAGTTTGAAAAATCATTCAGGGCCGGATCCGTTTTGGCGACCCAGCTTTGAATCGCCCACGCGCTCTGCACCGTCAGAGCCACAACCAGCAGAATGCTTTTGTTCATAACCGACTCCTTATTTTTTAGCAGCGAGAACATGATCGTTTCAAGGATTCTGGACGGCGTTCGTTTGGGCCGCCGCAGGGTCGAGGGATATCTCCAGCCAGGTGGCGGTCTGGGGGAGGCCGCCGGCCTGGGTGAGTTCGATGGCGTTGTACCCGCGCGTGAGGGTCGCGCCGGGCACGTCGAAGACAAGGACGCGGGAGGCCAGTTCGCTGAGGTTGCGGCGGGGGGGCGTCATCCAGCTGTCGGGTCTCGGCTTAAGGTACTCGGGTTTGGCGGGGCGGGGGAGGTCGGGCAGCGGTTTGCAGGCGGCTCCGTTGACGCGCGCATCGATCTGTGCGGCCTCCACGCCGTTGGTGGCGCCGAGGCCGACGAAGAGTCGGCAGACGGAGGACGCGGCGGGCTTGGGGCCGATGTGGAGCCGGAAGGATGCGGACGGCGCGTCCGGGGCGAGCGCCGCGGGGAGGGGAGGACGGTAATCGGTTTTGTCGGGCAGACAGTCGTGGAGCGCGAGGGGGTGGATGCGGCGGCGGGCGGACGCGCCCGCGCGGTCGGCGGCGGCGCGGAAGAGGTCGGCGAGGGTTCCGTCCTCGACGGATTTCCCGTCCGGTGTGCGCATGCGCTGGATGCCGGCGGCGGCATGGAACTGGTTGAAGAGGTAGATGCCGTCCGCGCCGCGGTCGGCCATCGATGCGGTGAAACCGCGCTGTGAGGCGACGTTGTGGACGAACTGGAACCCTTTGGGAACGCATGAGTAGGTGCATTGGGTGCAGGCCATGAGCTTGCAGCGGGCACCTGCTGCCCCGATCTCTGAGCGCCAGCGCTCGATGGGAAAATCGCCGCAGCCGCTCCAGAAGTCGCTGACGATGATCATGTCGACGAGTCCTTCTTGGGCCCAGCGGACGGCGTCGAAGCCCTTGGCATATGCGAATTCAGGCGTTGCGGGAACGCGCGCCGCGAGCTTGACCGGGTGGCCGAGGCGTTGCGCGGCGGCCTGTGTCTTGCGGCGCGCTTCCCGGACGAATTCGGTCAGAAGGCCTCTTCCGAGGTCGAGGTCTTTCGCCTCGAAATTGTTGGGGGAGCGGATCCAGTCCAGCTCGACCCCGTCGATGTCGTAGCGCTGCAGAACCTCGGCGATGAGCTTCATGTAGTGTTCGCGGACTTCGGGTTTAGCGTAGTTGAAGAGCCCGTTGCGGTTGACGCGCAACTCGGGATGGTTGAAGAGCAGCGGGCTGACGCGGCTGAAGTCGCTGAAATAGTGGTGGTCGTTCATGCGCAGCGAGACCCACGGCGACAGACCCTTTGCCCGCGTGCGCGGGATGAGCCGCGCGAAAATGTCGTCGAGGCCGAGCGTGTGCAGCAGGTAATAGGCGCGGGGCCATTCGGTGACCTGCTTTTCCGGGTCGGGCACGTCCCAGTAGCTGGGCCAGACGGCGCTGTTGTAGCCGACGCGCTGGTAGTTGACGTTCCAGAAGAGGTGGGAGACGCCGGTGCCCTGATACTGGTCGACCTCTTTGTCGAGGGCGGCTTCGGCCACGGCCCGGTTGGTGCCTTCTTTAATGAAGTGATGAGCGACGAAGTTGACCACGCCGTCCGCCGCCATGTTGACGATGACCGGCATCTGCTTGGCCGCTCCGTCGGGTTGAGGTGCGGGCTGGGGCTGCGCGAAGGCGGTCCCTGCCAGCCACAGGGTGGCGAGGATGCTGCGAAAGGTTGTTTTCATGTCTCTCCGAGGTATGGGTGCCGCCGGGGCTCGCAGGCCTGCGGCGGACTGATAAGAACACCGGTTTCAATTAGCTGTATACCGGTTTTATCAAAAGGGGGGCGTGGGTGTCAAGGGGGAAAGGGAGTGGGGAGAGACGTTCTAAAGTCTGTGCTTGCGCTGGAGGAGGGACGTGCCCGTGTCAGGCAAAGCGGGCGGTGAGCTGGGCGAGGGCGTGGTTTACGGGGTCGCGCTGGGTGGCTGTGGCAGAGGCATCCGCAGCCAGGTCGAAAGCCGCCAGCGCGTCGTCCATGCTGCGGGTGATGTGGGTGCGCAGCCAGCGGCGTGCGACGTCCGCGTCGCCGCGGCGGACCGCCCGCTCGATTTCGGCGTGATGGTGCCAGGCCCAAGACACGTGGTTCAGGTCGCGCCGGTGGCTGTAGTGGCCGAAAAAATGGTTGCGCTCATAGGCGCTGGTGACGATCTTGATGGCGAAGTTGTTCCCGGCGGCCTTGAGAAGAAGGAGATGGAAGGAGAGGTCGGCAGTCAGGAAAGTCACGAGCGGGCGTCCGTCAAGGATCGGGTTTTTACGGGTGCGGAGGCTGACCGCGATGTGGTGCATCTCGTCGCAGGAGCGGCGCAGGTCCTGCCGGTTTTCCTTCGTGAGGTTCTTGATGGCGCGGTCGAGGGCGAAGCACTCGAGCGCCATGCGTACCTCGTAGGCGTCGATGAGCTGGCGCCTGTTCAGGTGCGCGACATACGTGCCGCTGGAGGGGATCTGGTAGAGCAGCCCTTCTTCGGTGAGGCGGCGGACGGCCTCGCGCACCGGGGTGCGGCTGATCCCGCACTCCGAGGCGATCCTCTGTTCGGAGAGTTTCTGCCCCGCGACCAACTCGGACGCCATGAGCTTTTTTGTGATGTGCCTGTAGGCGATGTCGCTGAGCGCTTCCGTCACGGGAACCCCTTTTGAGCGTGTACCGGTGTTCACGGGCTGTATTCCGGTTTGAAAGGAAAGATAGCAAATTTCGCTCAAGGTGTCAGCAGTTGTCATTTTTTCAGCCTTGACCCCGGCACCCTCCAGCGCGGCGGACTCGGCCAATTTTCCCGCCTCGGGGTTTTCCGGCGACAGCTACGCGGTGCGGGTGACGAACAGCGTGACGACGTCGGCGAACAGCTCTCACGAGTTCGCCTTTCCGACGGGCAAGCGCTTGGTCTTGGACATCGCCCCGGGAGTCTGCTGGACCCTGTTGCCCTTAGGCTCTGATTCGTATATCAATTTCCCGGGCGAGTCATCGACCGTCGCCGTCACCAACGGCGCCTGGTGCGCCGGAAAGCATGTGAACCTGGCCTCTGTCGCCGCGTCTCACGACTTGACGTTGTCGGTGTCCGGGACCGGCTCGGTATTTCAAACGGCGGCAAGGTGAACATCTGGGGGCATGTCCGGCTGGGTGTCACCAGTAACTCCACCCACAATGTGGCGGTCGTCTCGGATACCGGATCGCTGTTGCGCACGCGCGCCTACGACATCTCGGTCGGGACCTTGGGGCATTTCAACACGATGGTAGTCTCCAACGGCGCACAGGTGGTCGCGAAGCGCTCGTTCTTTGTCGGGGGCGAGCCGGACAGCGCGGCCGGCTGGCCGTCCAACAACACGCTGCGGGTGGCCGGGGCCGGGACGGTGGTGACGAACGAGAGCGGGAACGCCGACAGTCTCCATCTCGGCAAGCGCGGCCAGGGAAACCGGCTGATTGTCGAGGACGGCGCCAGCGTGCGCGTCTCCTATATTTATATCGGCGAGACTGCGGGCGCCAGCGACAACGAGATTGTGGCCACGGACAGCACGCTCTCGCTGCGGGGCCACCTGTATATCGGTTGCGTCGCGGGGGCGTCGAACAACGCGATGCGTCTGGTGCGGTCGCGGTATGTGTCGTCACAATACGACCTGGACGTGGGCTATGCCGGCAACGACAACCTGCTCACGGTAAAAGACAGCGTCGTGAACCTGCCCCGCGAAGTGTTCGTCGGGCGTACCGCGACCGCGACGAACAACGTGCTGTCGATCGAGAATTCGGCCTTCACGACGTCAAACAATTACGTCCATGTCCGAAACGGCGGGCGTCTCCGGCTGCTGGGCGACAGCAACACGGTCGTCGTGGCGCACCTGTCGCTCACAAACGCGATGTCGGCGCTGGAGTTCCGGGTGGACTCCACGAACTTCAGGCCGCTGAAGGTCAGGTGGCACACCTATCTGAGGGACGCGACCAAACTGATCGTCGACGCGAAGAAGCTTCAGGAGGCCGGCGTGATCGGGAACGTCTCGGTTCCTCTGATCTCCGTGCTCGAGCCGAGCGGGTCGATGAACGCGAACCTTTCCACCATGACCGTCGAGACGGAGCCGCCGGGCTGCGAGGTCGCGATCGTGGGCAAGAACGTGGTGCTCACCAAAGTGCCGGGGCGGCCGGGGACGATGATCCTGCTGCAATAGAGAGGTCGCCCGCCGCCCTTGATCCCTCATCCGGCGGGCGCGGCTTTTTCCAGCCGGCGCACGTCGGGCAGCAGGCGCTCGTAAACGGCGGCCTGGGCCGGGCGTGGCTCGCACACTGCGGTGACCGGCGAGAAGCGGGCCGTCATCTCGGCGAGCGGCACGCCGTCCGCGCGGGCCGCCAGCAGCGCCGCGCCCAAGGCCGCGGAGTCTGCCACGGCGATGCTCTCCACGCGCGCCTGAAACACGTCGGCCAGCGTTTGCCGGATGCCGGGGCTCTTCGAGGCGCCGCCGGTCACGCGCAGCACGTCGAACGCGCCGATCCACAGCGCATGGCAGCGCAGCGCCAGCGCCTGCGCCTCGACGACCGCGCGGATGCGCACGTCCGGCGCGGCTGCGGCAAAGTCGAAGTTCGCCCTTAACCCGGGTGTCAGCACGGGCGGCGTGATCTCCGGCTCGAACCACGGCAGCGCCAGCCGTCCGCCATTCCCGGGAGGGGTCCGCTCGAACGCGGCCGTGTCGAAGAACGCCCACTCCGCGCCCGCCTCCCGGCGCACGCGGTCGCGCGCCAGCGAACCGTTCTTGAAACACGCCAGGCTCATGAAGCCGCCCGCCGGGTTGCCGAAGACATGGCCGCACCCTTCGGGATCGGTGTGGAAATCCTTCAGCGCCGCAAAGAAGGTGTCGCTCGTGCCCAGGCTCACCACCGCGACGCCAGCGCCCCAGGCGCCCGTGCCCACGAGGCTCGCCGGGTTGTCGCCGGTCCACACCGCCACGGGCAGGCCGGGCCTCAGGCCGTATTTCGCGAAGTAGGAATGCAGCCCGCCCGCGACACCGCCGCCGACTTTCGGCAGCTTCCGCAAAAGCCCCGGCGCGGTGAAGGAGGCGATCTCCGCGTCCCAGTCCAGCGTGCGCAGATTCAGCAGGTTCATGCCTGCGCCGTCGCCCGTGTCGATGGGCGCGTCGTTGCCGATCAGGACGGAGCAGAGAAAGGAGCTCACGAGGTGGACGCGCGCCGTCTGCGCGTAGCGCTCCGGCTCGTTCTCGGCGTACGTGCGGATCTGCGGGCCGGTGAAGCGCTCGATGGCCGGCGAGCCCGTGTCCGCCTGCAAGCGCGCGCCGAATCGCGCGTCCAGTTCCCGGCACGCCTTCGACGTGGAGCTGTCCATCCAGATCGGGCTGGTTGGCCGCGCGAGCGCAGGAGCGAGCTGTTCGGCCAGCGAGGCGGCGGGCGCGAGGCGCGCGAGCGCGTCCTCGAAGCGTCCGTTGAGGTAGACCGACCCGTGCTGCTGCCCGTCGCCGCCGATCACAGCGATCTTCCCCATCTCCAAGCCGGAGGCCTGCAGCCGCGCCAGCAAGAGGTCCAGCGCGGCCAGCCAGAGCAGCGGGTCGGCATGCTTCACCAGCGGGTCGGCATGCGCCAAGACGCCGTCGGGGCAGCGGTACTGCGGCAGGTCCGCCGTGAAGTTGACCGCCACGCTCCGCACGATGGTTCCCGCGGCGGGGTCGATCACCAGTCCCTTCATGCCCTGTGTGCTGCTGTCGATGCCGAGATAGTATGCCATGTTACACCTTTCCTTTTTTTGTCAGCCGACCCGTCGGCCGGCTAGCGCTTCTCCCCGAAAACGAAATCGTCGAGGTAATAGGCGACGGCGCTCTTGGCGGTCGAACAGAACCCGAGCCACTCCATCGCCTGAAACGCGGGATTGCTGAGCGGCAGGTCCGCCACCTCCACGTCCGGCTGCCCGGCGCGCGCGACCTTGACCGACCAGACTCCTGTTCCGCGGCTGCCCACGCCGGCCGTCACCGTGAGCTGGGCCCACGTGTCGGCCGGCAGCTCCGCGATCAGCCTCTCTCCCGCCTGAAGCGTGCCGTCCGCCCTCTTGACGCGCGTCCGCGCGATCACTTTGCCTTGGCGGAACACCAGGCAGGGGCCGGTCGCGTACCCGTTGCCGCCCTCTGCGGGATAATCGCGCCACTCGGTGAAGAACTCCGCCCCGGCCTGCAGGCGCACCGCGAACCGGTTTTCAAGGACCGCGTTGGTGAAGGCTCCGTCGAAAGTGAAGTGCGGGTTGTAGAAATAGGTCAGGCCCGGCGCGTCCTGCACCTTGAGCGACTGCTTGCCCGAGAAGGCCGTTTCCGACGTGACCGCGACGCCGTCGCCTTTGCTCTCGCTGTGGACCGAGACGTTCGGGAACGGCGCCTTGAGGGGCAGCCCCTCGAAATTCTCGCTGAGCCGCCGCACCGTATACACCTCCGGTACTGGCGCGAACCGCACGTCGGGGTAACGTGCGCGGGACGCGAGCTTGCGCCACGCGCGGCTGCCGTAGACCCCGGCCTGCGCGGCGTCGAACGGGCGGAACCCCGTCTTCAGCGCGGGCGAGCGGGGGGAGATGCGGAAGTCGCCGCTCGCCGCGTCTCTGAAGAGCGGGTCGGCGATCTGCGAGCGCGTGTCGTGCCCCGCGGCCTGCCACGCCGCCCACGAGCCGGCGTTGAAGGCGTTGGTCGCGATGCCGTTCGGGTTCCAATAGGTGTTCGCGTTCACCACCACGTCGGTCGCGGGCCGGCCCCCTCCGCCGTAGAACGCCGCCGTCGGGTTGTCCCAGTAGACGATGTTGTTGGTGATGATGACCGTGGTGTGGTCCTCGATGCGCGAGCGCTGGATCTGGTTCTCCTTGCTGAAGGCCAGGATGTTATTGCGGAAAACGTTCTCACGGCCGTAGTGCTGGTGGATGCAGCCGGTCTTGACGTGGTGGATGAGGTTGTTCTCGAACACGATTTCCGCGCTGCCCTCGTCGGTGTAGAGGCCCCAGCCGCCGCGCCCGGTGTAGTCGTACGAGTAGACGTCGTGGATGTGGTTGTTCGTGATCGCCGTCCCATCCGAGCGCCCGAGCGTGTAGATGCCGCCCATGTCGCTCAGCACGCCCCAGCCGATGTGGTGAATGTGGTTGAAGGCCAGCGTGTTCCGGTGCGTGGCCGTCTCGCGGTAGCCCCACGTCCACCCCATCGAGATGCCGGTGTAGAAAAAATCCCCGATGTCGTTGTGCGTCACCTGCACGTCGCTCGCGTGACCGATCCACACGCCCGTCGCACCCGGGAAAACGCGTCCGCCCTCCTGCAGGATGTTGTTGTCCACCACGACGTTTCCCGTCAGCTTGTCGGGCAGTTCCTCCTTGCCCCATTTGCAATCGCCGACGCGCACCGCGCCGCCGCCGATATCGTACACGTGGCAGCGTTCCACCGAACCCTCGCGGCAGCCTTTGCGGAACCAGATCCCGTGCGTGCCGGTATGCGCGAAAACGCAATCGCGGAACGCGACCTGCCGCACGCCGTCCAGCTCCACCGCCGCCGGCTGCGTCGAGGCCGCTTGGCCGTCGCCCTGACCGGTTGCGGGCAACTGATACGCCGCGTAGACAAATGTCAGCCCGCAAAAAGTCAGATGCGAGATCCATTGATCCGCCAAGGCATCGCCCTTAACGTGAAGAAACGCAGGCGTCACTGGAGCGACCGCCTCGGTCTTGCCCGGCTTTTCCCCCGGCAGCGGCAGGTAGCTCAGCAACCCTGCCTCGTCGAGAAACCATTCGCCCGGCGCATCGAGCGCCTCTTTGAAATTCTCAAGCTGGTACCGCGGCAGATAGGTGCCCCAGTAAAAAAATGCCCAGTGCGTGCTGGGTGTCACCACCACACGCCCGCTTTCCGGTTCCACGGCCTGCACCCGCGCCTGGCTCACTTCCCACGCGTGGAAGAACCGCATGACGACGCTCGACAGCTCCCCGCGGCTTTTTCCCGTCAGGGGCGCAATATCTTTTTTGTCCGCGATGAACGCGCGGTAGCGCAGGTCAGCGTTCTGTCCGGTCAGCGGGTCAATCCCGTACGATGCAGGCGCCTGCATGTAAAAATAGAACTGGTTGGGCGAACGCGCGCGCGTGGCACGCCGTCCGTTGATGTAGAGCTGTTCAAACCGGAAAGACGGCTCAACGCGCGTCCGCCACACACCGTCAGCACCCGCCTCGAAAGGCGGCAGGCGGCGCCCGCCGAAAAAGACCGGTTTCGCGCCCTTGGCTGCGGCATAGGTGACCGGGTGCGCCGGGCTCCCGCTATCCCCTGGCCCGAAAACGACGGGCTGTGCGATCACATATTCGCCATCCGCGAACTCAACCGTCACAGGGTCTTCCGCCCTCAATGCCCGGCCGGCTTTCAGTCTGCGCACCTGAAGCCGCGCCCCGTCAAGGCTCGCCAAAGGGCCATCCGTCTTTCCCTTACCGCACTTCGGGAAGAGCCCCATGTGCGCGTCATTCCCGTCTGGCGCGACATACACCGTCACCGCCGACGCTCTGCCGGCAGAAACAAGCAACGCCAATAAAAAAACGGATACCGCTTTT
>CAYZQL010000046.1:0-18735 GCA_964480555.1 uncultured Lentisphaeraceae bacterium
CGGAGTTTCGCTTGCTCGGTGAACAACTGGCTCATGTCGATGCCGGTGCCGATGACGCCGTGATCGCGTGCCCAGGTGCACAGCATCTCCCCCGAACCGCTGCCGAGGTCGAGCACTCGGGCTCCCGTTTCCATACGCAGCGCCGCGCCGAGGGTGGCGAGTTTTTCGGGGGTGATCGGGTTGTGGATGCGGTGAGCACTTTCAGTGATGTTGAAGATCCGCGGAATGTCCATTTCGGGAAATCTCCTTATGGGTGTGAATTGATTTGGTCACGGCCTATGCGTCATTTTGAAGGGCGGCTTGAACCGGGTCAAATAGATTCTTGATGATCAAAGCCACATTCGCGGGGCGCACTTTCTGCCGATACATGGCCTCCGTTCTTTTTCGCAACGCCGGCAGCTCAGCCAGAAGCGCTTTCCGGAGGTTGCCGTCGGGGGTCGGCGACAGCAGGCACTGCTGCACCCGGGCGCGGAAAATCAGGTTGTCCGCGGCAAGACGCCAATCTTGGATGACTTTCGCGTTTTTCTTGGCAGCGCCCTGCAGGTCCGCAAGGATCGACGCAGCCTCCCTGTAGCGCGCAAGCAGCCGTCCCGCTTCGCTCGCGTGCCTGGCGCGCTCCTCTTTTGACAGCTTTCCCAAAGCCCGCCCAACCGCGTCAGCCGGAGCCTCAGGGACGACCTGATTGTGGCCCACGCTATGTGTCAGCCCCAAGTAGACGGGCTCCGAAAGAATCCGGACCGCCCGGAAAAAGGCCGCGCCGCCAATACCGAAGCAGTCGCTGGCAAAGGCCTGCTCGTACTGCGCCTCCGACAAGCCGTCATACCCCGCCAGCGCGAGGGTCGGCGCCTGAAGCTCAAGCGGATACAGGTGCACGCTCCAACTGGTCAACATCACGCCGTCCAAGGGCCCCTCGACGGCGGCCTGAAGCCATCGCCGGTAGTTTTGCGCATGGGCGTCATATTTGGACGCGAACACCGAATCGCCATAACACCGGGCGGCAGAGCACCCCCACACCTCAAATCCGCTTTTCCGCAAGGAGACGGCCTCCGTGAAAACATCCGTCTTGCTTTTCGTGCCGCCAACCGTGCGGAACGCCTCAGCGGGACGCGCATAATACCAGTCCGCCATCACGGTCCGGCGATCGAGCAACGCTTTCAGGTCTGGATGGGTGTGGACCATGTCCGCCCACATCACAGGCCTGACGCCACGCGCCAACAGGGAGGACGTGATGGGCGCGAGGTGTTTTGCCATCAGATGCCCCGCCCCAAACTGCTCGACGTGCCCCTTGCACGTCGTGCAGACACGTCCGATCGCCCACGCCTCATCCGCGCCGATGTGGAAGTAATGGATATCGCCGAACAGTGAAATGATCTCGTCCGACAGCCTGATCAAAAACTGCCCGGTCTCCGGCCGCGAAAGGCAATACAGCTCAAGAAACTTGGGCTCTTCAGAAAGGTAATAATATTTTTCATGACGCAGCACATAGGCGTTGTGGGAGAGCGTCTGAAGCAGGGGAATATTCTCGAAGCCCAACCCGCGCGCAAAAGCCAACAGCTCCCCCAGCTCCGCTTTGCTCATGGCGTCGGGCGAGGCGATCTCCGGGCAGGTGTCGAACCGAACGGCGTCCTCCAGCTCCCACAGCAGCGTGTTGTACCCCCATTTCCGAAGCTGCGGAAGAAAGTCCTTCAAGTAGTCCCCGCGGTATTTCGCGAAGGCGAGGTCCAGGTGGAAGATTTGGCGAAACCCCACCTCAATCCGCCGCTGCAGGGACTCGATCTGGCCGGCGATCACCTCGCGGTTCTCCAAGATGGCCGGGTACGGCACACGGTACGCGTTCATATGCGGGTAGTCCTTCGCAAAGATCGCATCCAGCACCTTCTGCGCGGCATCGGCCTCTTCGCCCAGCTTCTTCGACCGGGCCGCGGCGATCAGACGCCTCAGCAGCGTGACGTATCGCGTGTCCTCCATACCGTCGCGCAAGGTCTCCCAGCGGACGCTGTCGATGAACCGCGCATCCTTCCATCCGTCCTCTTTGCTGAGAAAAGGCACGTTGACCGGGTGTTCCGGATAAATGAGATAGTTCCAGTGGCCGTAATAGTTGCGCCAGAGCGAGCCAGGCCCGTCGTCGTCCGTATCCGTGCTCCAACACTGAATGCCCCACCAAGAGACCAGGTCGAGATCATATTTGGACGCCTGCCACAGATAGTTGCGCAGCTCCTCCAGCGGCGCGCCCAACGCCGTGGTCGGCGGCGGACCGCAGTTGTAGAAGGCCAGCTTGCTGCCGGCCGCCCGCGCCTTCTTCATAAAGGCCTCATCGTAGCTGCCGTAAATCGGCTTCCAGATGGCGCACAGATCGGGCCTGGCCTGGCTCAAGTCCGAGGAGCCGTGCGCAGTGGTGATTCTGAAGCCTGCTCCCAAGGCCGCCTGACACAGCTCGCGCTCCCATTTCTCGACGTTCCCGGGCTCGTCGGAAACGCTCAGATAAATGCGGTCGAACCAGCCGCGCTTTTCCAGATGTTTGCGCAGAAGCGCCAGCAGCTCTTCCGTATACCGGCTGTTAAGCAAGACGTTGCCCTCACGGGCGGCGTGACGCTCCGGCAAGGCCAGCTTCAGCTCCCGCGCCTGCGGCCACACATCTTCGATCATGAGCGTGTAAAAGACCTCGTATGGTTTCGCCATCGCTTCCGAGCGCAGCATGATGCGGTCGAACTCCGAGCAATCGAGCATCACCCGGCCGTCGTCGCTGACTTCAAGCGTGGCCGTGGACGCGCCTTTGAAGGCCCCCTCCTGGCTCCCGTGCGCGCGAAACATCCCCGGCACACGCAACCGGATCATCCTCATCCCGTGCTCCAGCAGGTTCGTGATATAGGTGTCGATGTGCGAGGGCGCCAAGGGAGACCCCCGTTTGGGCATCGAACTGATCGCAGCATAGGCCTCCCCCATCATGCCGTCGCGCGGCAGCACGAAATCACGGACCTTCAGCTCAACGGGAATCACGCGCTTTTCGCCGTTTGCGGCAACTGTGATCTCCGCCGTGTAAAGCCCGCTCTCCGCAGCTTCCGGAACCAAGAACGTGAGCCAGATGCCCTGCGCCTGACCGGCGGGAAGCGTCTGCACGGCGCGGTCGAAGAGCGGATCGGGCGGGCGGCTCGGAAGCAGTTCAGGCTTGATGTCGCAGGGGAACTGCCCCAGCCAGCGGACGCGGCAATGCCCGTTGCGCTTGCGTTCGGTGGTGATGAATTTCTTCACCAGGGGCTTCCCGCTGACCGTGTGGACCGGTTCGGAGACGCTGACCTGGATATTCTTGACGTCCTCATAGGGCACCAGAAGAAGCTGTGCCGACTCGTACTCCCCCTTCGCCGCCGTCACCCGGACGGCATCCGACGCGCTTGCGTCGGGACGGCTGTAGATGAAGGCGCGGAAAGTCGTGGGCACCGCCTTTACGGTCCAGCCCGCCGCGTCCTTCAAGTCACCGAGGTGTTGCGCCTCCCATTTGTCCATCGCACGGTCCAGTCCGGCGCGGTCGCGTCCGGCCACAACCACGGCTTCGCTGCCGGTCAAGTCGAGCGGCTTGAAGCAGCGGATGGCTCCCTCGCCCGGCGCGGGCCACTGGTCGGACACGCTGTTCTGCATGAGGCCGATGTTCCGCACCACCTCGTCCGCCTCGGCGTCGCCGAACGCCAGCAGCTTGCCGCCGGGGTTCCCCTCCGCGAAGCCGACGCCCAGCTTGAGGGCGACGCGCTTCGCCTTCGCCTTGACGTCGGGGTGGTTCGCAGACCCGCAATAGACCGTGTAGTCGCGCCGTGCGAGGAACGCCTTGACGTCGGCTTTCTCCGGATTGTAAACCTTGCCGAAAAACGAAGGCTTTTCCGGAATCGCGTAAACGATCTCCGGCACCGCGAGTTTGACCGCGCCGTTCTCCAGCACGCCCAAGCTGGCCCCGGCGCTGTCAAAGGCTTTCGCGTCTTTCACATCCTGCACGGCGATCAGCTTGTCCGGCGACGCCTCATGCTTTTTGCCGCCGACCTCCAACGTCCCTTTGAACAACGGCACAACTCCGCCCGTGCAACTCACGAAAAGCGCATTGGCGTCCGTCAGTTTCGCGCCTTTGGGCAGCTTGAAGACGCCGACCGTGAAACGGGTCGTCCAGCGTTCGCCTTTCTGCAAGGCGAAGGCGCGCGTGACGATCTCAAGCGTGGTCATCGGATCGTTGTAGAACCCGACGAGCGTCGCGGGGTCAACAAGAAGCACCACCCCGCAGCCGTTGTTGCGGTTGACTTCCGCGACCCAGTTTCCGGTCAGGCGGGGCGTCTGCAGCTCGCGAGGCGTCCAGGCCCGCAAAGGCTCCTGCGCCCACTTCTCGTTGAAATGGCGCGTGTCCTTATAGATCTCTTTATACTTCGAGCTGTGGACGCTTTGATCCAGTTCCGCGATCCCGTTCTCGGTAAGCAGGCAGATGTCGGTCGACTTAAACGAGGTGCCGGTCAAGGCTCCGGGGAAGAACGCGTTGAAAAAGCGAAACGCTCCGCCGACTGCCGCGCCGCTGATATTTTGCGCGGCATACTCGACTTCAATGAAAGAGGCGTCGCGCCGAAACACCGTGGTCCTGCGCAGGCTGTAATCCCTCTTGAATTCCTGCTGCAGGCCCAGCGCACGGCCGTCAGCCGAAGCCCCCTTTGCCAGCGGCGCATAAACCGCAAGATGCGGAAACCACATTCCGCCCTGAACCCCGTTGACATCACATTTGTCCCAGTTTTCGCCCAGTATATTTTTGAAAACGCGGTTGCGGTCGATCATATCCGCCGCCGCAGGCAGGAAGTGCAAGCGCGTGATTCCCCCGTTGTTGCGCTGTGCCGTCCCCGCCATGTCCAGCGACAGAACGCTGTTTTCAAACACCATGCTGTTGTTTTCGCCCGGTCTCATGACCACGTCGGCGGTTACCGCGCACGCGCTCAGCGCGCTCAGCGCAAGCGCCGTGACCACTCGTCTCTTCTCCCTCGTCATTGTCTTCCCCTTCTTCATTCCTGACTCCATCCGTCGTAAAGCGCGTTGCGTGCGCGTTCCCAGTCTGCCGGGTCGCTGGCATACTGCCATTTGTAAGGCACCGTTTTCTGCAAAAGCTCCTCCGTGCCGGCGGCGTCGCGGCGGGCGCGGATCAACAGCGCATCCTGCACCCCTTCCGCTTCGACCTCTCGGCGGACCGTATCGATCAGCGTCCCGTCCGCCAGAAACAGAATCCGCGTGTCGCTGCCATGATCGCGCCTCAACGGCACGGGGTAGGCCCACTCCGATGTGTGCAAGGCCGCGTTGTTGAACACCCCGTCTAACCGCCATTTGGCCGTCAGCCAGTACGCAGGTAGGCCGTTGATCAGCGGAGCGGTGATCCGTGTGCTGGGACCGCCGCCGGCGCAAATGTACCACCAGACGGGCTTCTCCTTCTTTTTCAAGGCTTCCGAAAGAATCGGCAGATCCAAGATCTGATGCGCGTAATTGGGGCACCACGCGGCATTCACGGCATCCATTTTTTCATGGGCGTGCGTGACGAAGATCTTCAGCCCCGCGTCTTTGAACGGCCGGGCCCACTGCACCCATTGGTCGATGACGCCGAGAACCTCGTCCCCCAGCGAACAGTACGTGCGCCCGGACAGCTGGTTGGCGTCGAGCCAAGACTTCAGCTGCGACGCGTACGCGGCGCTCACTTCTCCCTGCGAAAGGTTCCCTGCGGTAGCCGAGAGCCTTCTGAGTTCAACCCAGGGAAGGCTCAAGAAGATCTGGGGCAAGGGCCTCTCGCGCACGCGGAACGCCTGATCGGCAATGGCGATCTTCTCCCCGATCTTGCCGAAATCAAACACCAGCCCGCCGGCCTCCTTGCGCCAGACGAAATCGTCACCGCCCTGGATGATCGGCATATTGATCCCGTGCTCCGCCAAATTATCCATCAGCCGCGTGAAATCGCGAAGCGCGCGGGGCGTGTCATGATAATAGTACGGCATCACGGCATAGTCGTTGATCGCCAGACTCCCCGGCTGCAGCGTGCCGCGGATCACCTCGACGTCAAAGGGTATGCTGCGCGTGTCGCCGTTGATGGTCACTTTGACCGTGCCCCGATACGTTCCGGGAACCGCGCTTTTCGGCGAACGCACGGTCAGCACGACCAGCTGCGAGGTGCGCGCCGGGGCCGGCAGCACCGGCTGCGGCACCAGCAGATCCGGCAGATGCAAATCGCCAAAGAAATTCATGAACTCGTAAAAGCCCACAAAGCGCGCCTCCGCCGGCGGCAGCTTGTGCGCGCCGTTGAGCAGGTCGGAAACCTCCACGCTCACGGCCTGCGCCTCGCGCTCGTATGCGATCCCGAAGGCCGCGTTCCGGCGGTCACAACGAGCCAGCGTCAGCTCAATCTTTTTCAGGGACTCCTTTTGCGGCACGAGCTGCCACGGGTACAGACGGTCCAGCAAAGACTGTTGAAAAAGGCGGAAAGGTTCTTTGGTTTTGAAGCGCCCGATACTTTTCAGGAGGCGCTCCGCCGCGCGCACGGCGGACTCGGGCGTGTGCGCGGCGGCGAACGCATAGCCCTGCGAGTCGCCGTCTTGCGGCAGCAGTGCGCAAAACCCCTCCGAGGCGTTGAGGAACGCGGCGTCCTCCCACACCGATTTCCGTGCGGCCAGCTGGCGCAGCATGCGGTTGTTCAGCGGCGTCCCGATGATGAGATAAGGCCCCGGATAATCGTTCAACCCGACGTCGTCCGACACCAGATAGGCGCCGGCTTTGTCCGCGATCTTACGCGCCACCTCGTACTCGGCTTTGGTTCCGTTTTTCGCGAACACCACGGCCGGCCGGTTCTTTCCGACAAAAGCGGCCACCGCGGAAAGCTCTTCGGTCACAGCCGGTCGTTCGCGCACGATAACCGGCGTCCCCGCCTGGCCAGGCTCCGCGCACGCCTCGGCCTTGAAGTCCCGCACGCTTGCGCTGACCCTTCCCAAGACGGACCGGCTGTCAAAAACCACCGCCGCTTGAACCTGCTTCGCCCGCGCGGGCACGCTCACAAGGCCGCCCGTGACATAATCGCCCCACTGTCCGTTGACGAAAAACCGGACACAGGGGATGGCTCTTGCGCGGCCTTGCACGGTGATTTCACGGAGCCAGGTGCCGTCCCCCGCATATTTGTCGTGCTCGTACGGGAGCGACGAGGTGTGGAAAACCAGGGTGTGCCGTCCGGCGCCGGGGTCGGGCAGCACCCGCCGTTCCTTCTCCGCCGCGGTTTTTGTCCAGCGGTTGGTGATACGGCCATCCGTGGTCACATTCAGCACACCCGCACGGTCGGCGGCCAGTTCCATGTCGCCCCCTCCAAAAACGGTCATTCCGACATTGGCGAACGTGGCGCGGCTGCTCCACGGCTTGACCCAGCGCATCGCCGGAAAAATGCGCACGTTCTCCGTATGGCGCGTATACTTGACGGCGTTCGTGACCGTCGTTTCCTCACATGACAGCCGGATGCTCTGCGTTCCGGACTCGATCTTTTGGGCGGCCAGCACATAGAGGCCCGTCATCGGGTGCGCTGGCGCGGACAGCGTCAGTCCGGTGATCCCGTCCTCCGGACCGGACCTTTTCAGGATCCGCAGTCGTATAAACGCGACGCCGTCGCAGGGCGGGATTTGGAAAAGATGTTCCGCGTCCGGCTGATAGGTCTGCGGGTCCGAAATCACGACAAACGGCCAGGAGCGCTCGTAAAAGCGCAGAAGGGAGCCGTCTGCGGCACACAGCTCCAGCGTGAAATGCAGCGCGTCAGCAGCCGTGACCCGCACCTCGGAAACCGTCGACACTTGCTCAAGCGCACAGACCCGGTCGGCCGGCACCTGAGCCGGCACGAACGGGGCAAAGGCCGTCAGCCTGACCTCCGGATTCAGCCGCGGCAAGGTGATCTCGCCCGTGGCCGTGGGCACCGGCTGAGGCGCGGGCGCGATGTGTGCGTCAGGGCACGCCGTTGCGGGTCGCTCAAAATCCGTCAAATAGCGGGGCGCGCGCGGCAAGGCGGTTGCGGAGAGGGACGCCCTCCCGTCGAGTTGGGCCAGCCACCAGTCCGCATAAACCGCGCCCGCCGAGTCGCGACTCATCGCAATGGCTTGCTTGAGCAGGCCGACCGCCTGCGCTTCGTCAAAATCCCAGCGCGCGCGCGCCGCCGTGAACAGCAGAAGCGCGGAGTAATCGCTGAACCCGTATTGCCGCGCGACTTCCGCTGTGACTCCTTGCCCGTCACGCAACCTACGGTTCTCACACATTTTGAGCGTGCGCCAAGCGGAGAAACGTCCCACCGGCCGCGAAAAATAGAGTTTCAGCAGCGGCGTGATCGCGGCCGCATTCTCCGGCTCCCAAGAACCCGCACGCTGAAAAATTCCGACATTCATCAGCAGGTGGCGGGTCGAGCCCAAGGGGGCGATCTCGAACGCGAGTTTCGCATAGTCTCTGATCGCCGCATCGGGCACGTTCGTGCTGGTGTTGAACAGCGTACGCCACCCGTCCGCGCAAGCCATCTCCGAATGTTTACGCCATTCGCCGAGCATCCGCAAGGCGCTCGCGTGCTCCCCCGAATCCATGGCGCGCTTGATTACGGACACGTCGCGTTTGACCGCCTGCGCCGCCGCCTCATACGCCTTGACCTCCTCCGGCGTGCCGGCTAAAAGAATCCGGTAGGGATTGTCGGGGCCGTAGAGCGCCATGAAATCACCGGCGCGTTTAGCGGCTTGGCCCGCGTCCTCTTTCTGAGACGCCGCACGGCAATACAGGTATAACGACTCCATGGCATCGGGCTCGTCTTTCCCGGCGCGTCGCGCATAAGACAGCAGCGTGTCCCAATCCGCCGTCTTCTGTAAGCTGTTGAAGGAGATGCGGATGAGGCCGCCGTTGCCTTCGCAGTGATTCAGGGCCAGGCGCAGCGCCCGCTCCTGGATCTCCGGCGGGGCGCTCTTGTTGCGCGCGATGCCGGAGATCAGTGTCGCAACCTCCATGCACTCGGCCGGATGCGCCGCATAGTCCCTGAAGAACGCCTCGCCCTCCTTCAAGGCCTCGCCGTAGTGTCCCGATTTGACAAGGTGTTGAAGAATGGTCTGCTGCGCACCGGCGGCGTCAGCGCTGCCGGGGCAGGTGCGGATGAATTCCCGCCAGTACACCATGGGGTCTTTCATCTTCGCAAGCTGCCCGCTTTGGTTCAGCGAGTGATATCTCAAGCCGGTCATTTTGGCGGCGGATTCCCGCACCGTCAGCTCATGCAAAGCCTGCTCTGGATCGGCATAGAGGTCCGCACTCAAACACGCCAGCGAAATCAGCGCCGCCAAGGTTGTGTTTCTCATCACTTCTCTTTCTTCGTGCCGTCACAGAACGCGTACCAGCGTGCCGGCAGGTGACCGCGGCACCAGCAGAATCGTGTTGCCGGTGAGCGTGACTTTGTGCGTGGCGGGACTCGCCACCGTCCACTGGTCGGGCGATCCGACAATCGCATTCGGCGATTCGAACAAGGTCATCTGGTCGCTCTTGCCGATGGGGCTGGTCAGCGTGAAGGTGGCGGCGGCCGGCACGGTCAGAACCCCGTTGACCGTCAGCCGGCTGCTGACCGCATTTGAAGACCAGTAGAGGGACGATCCTTCGGCGAGCGTGCAGTTCGCCTCAATCGTTACCGCGCTGTCCGCCACGGTAACGGTGCCCGCGTTGTTCGTCAGCGAACCGGTCAGCAACGCCGTGGTGTTCGAGAACAGGATCGCGCCGCCGCCGCCGAGGGTCACGTTTCCCGTTCGATAGCAGGTGGTGCCGTTCACCATCTCCAGCCGCGTGTAATTGGTCGAGCCCAGCCCCGTGTCAAAGGTGTACGACTGGTTCGGCGTGGTCGCATTGGTTGCGGCGTTGAGGCGGAAGGCGTTGTCGCCCAGAAAAGTCATGTTCTTCAGGTTGCCCGTCCAGTTGTACTTCACGTTGGCGTTGGCGATACCCCGGAATGCGATGGTTCCGCCGTCGAGGACAATCGAGCCGCTGGCCGGCGTGATCGTCGGGTCGAACCGGCTGAATTGATAGACGGCGCCCGAGTTGCTGATGACGTTGCCGAAAGAGCCGGCCGTGATCGTGAGGCTGTTGGCCTCCAAAAGTCCGCCCGTGATCAGGACCGTGTTGTTGCTGGCGGCGACCGCAGGGCCGGCGATCACGCCCTTGCGGGTCGATACCTCTCCTCCGGCGATCACGAGCGTCCCCTTGCCTGCGGCAGTGTTTCCGGCACGGATCTCGTCGACCAGCCAGGTCCCGTTCGACATCGCCATTTCGCCAACCCCCGATAGCCCGACGTAAAACTGAAACGTACCGGCCGCATTCGTCGTCACAAGCAGTCCGCCGCTCTTCCAAACGATGCCCGTGCCATTGGGGCCATTACCCGCATACCATTGGTTTCAGCCGCTAAACAGGCTGCTTCCGCCAATTAAGTTCAGAACGCCCTGCCCGCCGCTCCGGTAACCCATGTGCATCGCATTACCCTGCCACGTGCCGCTCTTCACGGTCATCACGCCCACGCCGTCGTAGCCGACATAGAGACTGGCATTGTTCGCGGCATTGGTGGTCACCAACCAGCCGTCGTCGATGACAAGTTCCCCCACCGTGTTGCTGCTCTGCCCCAGATATACGGCGGCAACATTAGCCAGGCATGTGAGCGGCGCGGTGTTCCCGGAAAGCAGCAGGGTGTTGGTCGCCCCGCCAGGAGCCTGAACGTACAGGTTTGTCACCGTCAGATTGACCGCCGGCGTGGCGGCGCTGATCGTCACGGTCTTGCTCCCCGCATTGTCGATGTAAACCTTGCCGTTGTTGATGGCAGGCGCGACCCCCAGCGACCAGTTGCCGCCCGATTCCCACGCGCCACCCGTGGTGTTTGTCCAACTGTTGTCCGCAGCTTGCACCAGCAACGGGAGGATGATCAACCCGCACAGCACCTTGTTCATATCCGGCCCCTTCCCTTTTCTTTCGCTCGCAGAAAGTCCCGCCCTCCGAAAGGACGAACCCTCCTCACACAACACCCCTCATGCCGATCCGAAGGCATCCATGCCACTCTTAGGATGTCTTACTATGACACGCCCGTTGCGAATCTTCCATTGGATATTCTCACAATCTTTTTTGTATTATTTAACCATTGCGCGACGGCATGTTCCTGTTTTTAGCATAAAATGACGTGTTAATTGAGAGTGTTTTGCTTTTATCCTCCTTTTTAAATCGTTCTTTTTGTATCATTCAGCCATGAAACAACGCAACGTTCTGGTGCAAATCGGACTCTTCGACCAACGGCAGTTGCTGGGGATCAGCCGTTTCGCGAAAGACCACCAGTGGCACCTGACCGTGGACGACCGCTTCGACCTGCCTTACGGCTGGGACGGCGACGGCGCGATCGTGCTGCTGCACGGTCGCGACGAGCTGCTCCCCTTCATCAGGCACCTCAAGGTGCCCGTCGTCGACCTCGGGTATTACTATCCGAAAATGCGCATTCCCCGGGTCATCGGCGACCATGAGATGATCGGCAAACTGGCCGCCGACCATTTCAGCGAGCGCTACTACACCGACATCGCTTGGTTTTCGACCCTTTGGACGAACGTGCACCGGCTGCGCTTCAAGGGCCTCTGCGACAACTGGCGCGGAAACAGCCCCACACGTTGGGTCTGGAGCGAAAACTCCCCGAAGGACAAATACAACGAATGGGCCACGATGACGCGCTGGCTCAAAAGCAATCTGGAAAACAGCCCCAAACCGCTCGCGATCTTCTGCTTCGATGACTACGACGCTTCCCGTATCCAGGACGCCTGTATCGCCAGCGGAATCAAGGTCCCCAACGAAGTCGCCATTATGGGCGTCGGCAACGTCGAGCTTCTCGGCGAAAACCGCACGGTGCCGCTGGCCAGCATCCGTCACGATCTCGAAGGGATCGGCTACCACGGGGCCGAGCTTTTGCATAAGCTGATGAACGGCGCGCATGCACCCCGGAACCCCATACTGATCCCGCCGAAAGGCATCGTCCTGCGCCAAAGCGCCGACTACATCGCCGTTCAAAGCCCGGTCGTACGCAGCGCGCTCATCTACATCCAGGCGAATATCAGCCGCAGCTTCGGTGCCAGTGAAATCGCCACCCATCTCAAGGTGTCACGCACCACGCTCGACCGGAAAATCAAGGCGGACATGGGACACTCCCTGGGAGCGGAAATCCTCACGCAGCGTGTTGTTCAAGCAAAACTGCTTCTGCAGAACACGTCGCTGAAAGTTCAGCAGATCGCCAAGCAGACCGGCTTTTGCGACACCTCCCACCTGACCCGATCCTTTGCCAAGTTCACAGGAACCACGCCGCTGAAATACCGGATACGGCACCAAGCCGAGCCTTCGAAAGTCATTTGCGTTCGCCCTCGACGAAAGGCATGACACGTTTGGCCCTACTCTCGAGAAGCACAACCTCCAGCCCGCACATCCGGCCGAACGCGGCAATGGCCGCCGCATGGCCGCCAAGGACGAGCGCGCTGTGGTGCGTGCCGCCGGCACGCGAGTAGGCCTCCAAAAACGGCGCGACCTCGCCGTGCGGACGCACCCAGACGCGCACCATGTCTCGCATGGCCGGATCGAGCGACGCCTCTTCGGCAAGCACCTCGACAGGCGCAACGATCAGCGAAAACGTGTCGTCGGGGCCGGGCGTAAGATTGACAAACACGGCCGGGCCGGGCTTGGCCGCACAGGTCAGCACGGCGGGATCGAGCGAGCCGCCCATGAAAAAGGGCTTGGAGATGACGCGCGGCGTGTCGCCCGCCACGGACGGGCTGATCTCGCCCATGTGCGAGAGAAACAGGCTGTTGCCCGCCCAGTCGGCGCAAAAGATCTCAGTGAAAGTGACCGCGCCGAACGCACGCGCCAAAGCGCCGACCAGCGCGGCGGTCAGCACGTCGCCTTCGCCGCCGTAGCCGAGCCCGCGTCCCATCGCTTTGGAGATCTCAAAAAACGGCATGGTGCCGGATGGTCGGTCCGCGCGGTCAAACGCCTGAAAGTTCACGCTGAACGCATCGTATTCGCCCTCTTTCAGAACGCGGCGCAGTCCGAGCCCGACGCGGACCGAACGTTCGTGGGCCTCGGCCGGCAGTTCACAGGTGAACCGTTCGCGATCGGCCGCCACCTCGCCGGCCACGTCGCCGTCCGTCACCGCCAGAACGGCCTCATCCAGCGTATCCAGCCCGATCTGCGTCACATTGATGCCCAGCTTGGCGGCGAGCACATCCTCTTCGACGTAAAAGTCGCCCATGCCCGCAAAGGTATTGCCGACGCGCAGCACGCGGCTGCCGCGCAAGGCTCCGGCGGCGACCGCCGCCCGCACGTCGTCCGCAACCCGGTCCAGCACCCGCGGATCGGCGTCGTGGCCGGCCACGATCTCGAACGGCCGGCGGCGGCGACGCAGCATGGAGGCGAAGTCCATGACCCCGTGCACGCCGTGGTTGTACATGATGCGGTCAGGCGAGGCGTCGCAGCCGAAACCCGCGTCCATCGTGGCGTCGAGGATGACCACCGGCAGCGACGTCTCGCAGAAAGCGTCGAGCGCTTCCAGAGAGGGCGAGTAGGCCAAGTGCAGCGTGACGATACAGTCCGCGCCCTCCTGCTCGAACCGCCTGATCGAGGCCTTGAACTCCTCCGCGACACGGCAGACCGGCGCCGTCGCCACCGCAACCCCGCGCGCCTCCAGCCCCGTGCGGATGCGCTGGGCGTACCCGGTAAAGCCGTCACGGCAGGCGGGCAGAAGATCGTCGTAAAGCTTCAGGTAAAAAGGCAGGAGGCCCGCCTTCGGGATTCTTTGCTGTTCCATGGGATTCAGCCCTTTCGGCTTCCGTAATTGCGCTCTGCCGCCGCTTTGAAAAGACGGCTGGCGTTATTGAAGAAAACATTCTCGATATCGCCTGCGGACAATCCGGCGCGCCCCGCCGCCAGCTTGATGCCGCGGAGCTGTTCATAGAAGAACGTCGTGAAAGCCACGGCGTGACGCGCGTCGTAGATCGACGTGCCGATCGCGTAGTCTTCGCCCATCAGATAGGCGTATTGGTTGTTGAGCTCGACCGATTTGCCGCGCAAGAAAGCGATCGGAGCATCCGATCCGAAGAGGATGCGCTCCCGCGGAAACGTCCGGAAGGCGTATTCGAGCACGCCTTCGTGATTGATCATCGCCGTATCGAGGAAAGCGTTCGGACAGGCTGCGATGCCGTCCAAAAAACCGACGACGCTGCTCAGGTAATAGGCCCGCCCGATGTGCGCGAAAATGATCTGCGCGTTGGGATATCGGCGGCACAGCTCAACCATCTGCGCCTGATTGACGGGGTCGGCCAACCGCCCCGGCCTTGGAAGGTGCAGCGTAATGGCCAGACCGCGCTGATCGGCCACGTCCATCAGCGCGGCGGGCAACATATCGTGGACCGTGATCTCGCCAACGTCTTTCCCTTCGACAAAGGTCAGATAGGGCTTGTACCCCACAAGGTGATTATCCGCGACACGCCTGACAACGGCTTCGGGCGTGTCGCGGGGCGAAACCAGCGCCATGCCGAAGAACCGGCTGTTATCCGAGTGCCTCCCCGCAAAAGCGGCCGTCGCATCCAGATCGCTCTCATAGGAAGGATGGCCGAACGCATTCACGTGGAAGGTCTGCTCCGGACACAGTTCGGCGGTCCACGTCAAATAGTTCTTCAGAGAAAAGGCCCCTCCGACCTTTTGATAGCAATGTTTTGCGGGGAACCGCACGTCCGGATGAAGACAGTCGCGGTCGAACAGATGCACATGCGCATCAAAGATCCGCTCGGGAAGAAACCCCTTCAGCTCGCGCGCGTAAATCTGCCGGTCAGCCTCTGTGAAATCAACGGTCATTTCAAACCTCCCCGACCCGCCAAGGCGGCTCGTTCATCGCGGTAAACTCGGCTCCCGATGCCCGCCAAAAGCGCTGCGCCCCTCGCCCCGGCAGAGCGCCCATGGGTGAGGATGTCCAGCCCTGTCGCGTTCGCCACGATCGATGTCCAGATCCGGCTTCTCGACGGGCCGCCGACCATGACCGCACGGTCATAGTTGAATCCTTGCGCATTCAGCTCGCTCAGCTTTTCGTTCAGCAACCGGGCCGCCCCCTCCATGACCGCACGGCTCAGGTTCGCACGGCTTGCGCGGATCGGTTGCGGAGGCTCCCGTAAATCGACTATCAATTCGGATGCGCCGGGCTCCGCTTGCGCGGCGGCTTCGTCGAATATCCGCAGCTTGTCAGACTCGCCCGGCGCGATCACGTTTTCAACGTACCAGTCGATCGTGCGTCCGATGCACGGCACCGAGAACATCCCTCCCCATACGCCCGTGCTCGCGGAAAGGAAAGGGTCACACAGCATCTTCGCGTCCAAAACGGCCTGCCGTTTCCGGTGCGGCGCAAAGCCCACCCACGACGTTCCGCAGGAAAGCATCAGCTGCCCCTGCTCCAGCACCCCGACTGACCGCGCAGCGGCGGGATGGTCGAAGCACCCCGCCACCGCAAGCGTCCGGGGGGATAGCCCCGTGTCACTCAGCGCCCGCACGGTCAATGGCCCGACAGCCGTACCGGATTCCGTCAATTCCGAAAGGCGCTCGCGGACAAGCCCGAGGCGTTTCAAAAAAGGTTCGTAATACGTACCCGAAGTCTGCTCCTGCAAGTGAAAGGTCGTGGCGGTGGAGTGATCCATCCGCCATTTTCCGGTAAGCCGATAGAGCACCCAGTCGGTATCCATGCCGACGTGTTCGGCGGCTTGATACCGCTCAGGCTCGTTCTCCCTGAGCCACGCCAAATGCGCCAAAGGAAAGCCGGTGACACAGGGCCAGCCGGTGACTTGCGAGACCGCGTCTCCGGTCAGGCCTGCCAAAGCGGCAGGAGGGTTCAACTCGGCCCGGCGGTCCATCCAGTTGATGATGTTCGTCAAAGGCTTCCCGTCTGCGCCCGTAAGCAGCGTGTTGCCCGATGCGGCAGCCATCGCGAGACCCGCGACCTCGCCGGGCGCTTTTGCCGCCAGTTCCCGGATGATTCGGCAGAGGTTCCGGTAATGACGCTCCGGGTCAACCTCCACCCACCCTTCGCAAGGGCAGAGCAGGCTCGTCTCCGCTCCGGCCTCGGCCAGCACGGCACCGGCCGCATCCGTCAGCACACCCTTGATGGCGCTGGTGCCGAGATCCAGTCCGATCAGACAGGCCTTTCCCTCGTGGCTGCCGCTCATTGCCCGGACCCCTTTTTCATGAACGTGAGCATCCACTGGTCAACACCGATTGCGGCACACCCCGGCCCGCCGCCCGCCACCTTTAACGTGACCTCCGCCTGGCCCTTGCTAAGCACAAAAGCGCCCAGGCTCACGCGCGCCACGGTGTGTCCGCCGAAGACCGGATTCTGCCCGGGGAAAAGATCATGCGACTCGGTCACGACCTGATACCGCTTCCCGGTTTCCGGGCAGACCGTTCGCGTCCAGCTGAGCGTGGCGGGCTGCCCGTCAACGGCGGCACGAAAGTCGGCGTACTCGGCACCCCGCGTGACGACCGCCGCGATCCGGTAACGCCCGGCCTTGGGAACGGGAAGGCTGAAGGTCACGCAGCCGTCGGGCTGGACCGCGTCAAACCGGATCTGGCGCGCGCCGGACCAGAGCGTGAAAGTTTTCTCGGTTTTCGCGATTTCCGCACGGGGTTGAATCCGTGAGACACCGCCGGCAGCCCGCACGCTCAGGGCTTCGGCCTCAACCCACGTCGTGCGGTTGCTGCGCGATATCGCATACCCGTAACACCCGAGAATCGTCAGCGTCATCAGCGTCCACCAGAGGACGAGGTTTCTCAGGCCACGGTTGCGCCTGCGCTCTTCCGGAGGCATCTTCAAAGCTTCCAGCGTCCAGATCACCCCGCGCAGCGCCTCCCTCGATTTCGGCACCGTGAACAGCGAGACGGCGATCATCAGCAGACAGCACACGGCAAAGATCACAAACGTGTGATGCGGAAACGCATCATACGGCAACAAGGCCGGCCTCTTAAAAAGACCGTACCGCACAATCGGAATCAGCGTGAACCCGGCGACCAAAGTCCACGTTGCCGCAACCGGCGTCGCCCGGGGCCACAGAATGCCGATCAGGAAGATGGCGGTGATCGGCGCCGCGACATAGTAGAAAACGGTCTGTATCAAACTGAAGACCGGCGTCGACTGCCGCGTCAGATAGAGCGCGATGGCGACCCCGACAAGCATGATCGCCACCCCCGTCAGGCGACCGACTTTACGCAGCGTCCGGTCGTCGGCAGTCGGCCTGACGAGCGGCTGGTAGAGATCGAGCGTCAGGATGGTCGAAGAGGAGTTCAGGATCGCGCTGACCGTTGAAAGGATCGCGCTGGCCAGCCCCGCCATCACGAGGCCGATCAGTCCGGAGGGCAGAAACTTCCGCACCAGAAACGGCCAGGTCTGGTCGCCGTTGTTCAACTGGTCGCTGAACATGTGGAAGGCGACCACGCCGGGCAGGACCACGATCAGCGGCAGGAAGGCCTTGCTGAAGCCGGCCATCACGATGCCCATGCGCGCGTCCCACTCGGAGCGGGCCCCCAGACAGCGCTGCACCATGAACTGGTTGGCGCAGTTATACCAGATTCCCACCGAGAAGACGCCCGCCACCACCCCGGTCCACGGCATCGTCTCATGCGTCGGCGGATAGAACATGATGAACTTTTCGGGCATCGAGGCAATCATTTCCGAGGGGGACCCCACGTAATAGAGGCAATACCCCGTGACGACCGCGCCGCCGACCAGCAGCAGCACATACTGCATGAGGTCCGTCCACGCGACGGAAAGCAGCCCTCCGTAGATCGTATAGGCGCCCGAGGCCAGCGCGATGATCAGAATGCCGGCGACAACCGGGATCTGAGGGAACATCGCGTTCAGCGCCAAACCGCCCGCATACATCACCGCGCCCAGCATGGCGATCACCATGCCGATGATGCTGACCACCGCGTAAACAGTGCGGCAAAACCGGTTATACCGGCGCTCCAAGAACTCCGGCATGGTCGACACATTGCCCCGCAGGTAGAACGGCAGGAAGACCCAGATCAGCACGGTGAAGGTGACCACGTTCGCCCACTCGCTGCTGGCCACGGCAAAACCGTACAGATAGGCCCACCCGACCATGCCGATGAAGTGCTCAGTCGAAATGTTGGAGGCGATGAAGGAGGCTCCGACCGCATACCACGGCAACTGTTTGCTCGCCAGGAAATACTCCCCGGCGGTCTTCCGCTGTTTGCCGCGCGCGGCCACCCAGACGCCCACGCCGATCACCAGCAGGAAGTAGCCGACAAAAATGAGGCCGTCTAACAGGCTAATACGCATGGTTCCCCGTATTTTTTAAAGCGCTCATGTTTCGACCTTCGCGACCCGGCTCTCCGCTTGCGACGCGAGCGCGGCGGTGAAGAGGCGGTGGCTCAGCGCCGCCTCCTCCGGCGTCGCGCAGCCGGCGAAACGCCGGATCGGCTTGCCGTAATGCAACTCGTACAGGAACGCGGCCCACATTTGCAGGATCGAGTCCGTGAACCCGAATTGGAAAATGCCGCCCGTGATGGTTTTATGCGCGGTCTCGTGGCCGGTCTGAATCTGCCCCCACACCTGCTCCCCGCCCTCGCAGGTCATGACCTCAAGAAGGTCGGCATGCACGCTCGACCAGCGGGCCGAAGCCTTCGTCCCCAAGATCT
>CAYZQL010000047.1:0-18735 GCA_964480555.1 uncultured Lentisphaeraceae bacterium
TTCTTCGCGAACCCGGCGTAGGCGGGATCCCCGTCCGTGTCGGCATCGGCGAACCCGCGTCCGGCCAACAGCCCCACACCTGCCCCGCCCCATCCCAGCTTGTTCAGCATCTCCCTGCGTGTGAATCGTGCGCTCATCTCCGGTTCCTCCTTCACCCTGATTTAAGAATTTGGACAATACCGACTGGACCGAAAGACTGTCAACCCGAAATATGCCCGGGGCCTCGTTTATTCCGCCGGGCTCCCGTCGGGCTCCGGACGGTCGAGCCAAGAGGTGTAGCCGTTCTTGAGCAGCCACTCGGCGGCGCCGACATGGCCTTGCAGCGCCGCCTGCCTGCACAGCTTCACGGCCTTGATGTGACTCAGGCCGACCCCTTTGCCGTATTCGTGCAGGAGCGCCAGGTTGTAGGCCGCCTCGGCCACCCCCTGCTTCGCGGCCTTGGTGAACCACTCCGCCGCGCGGGCCTCGTCCCTTGCCACGCCCTCGCCGCGCAGATAGAGCATCCCCAAATTGTTCTGCGCCGCCGCCAACCCCATCCCGGCTGCGCGACGGTAATGCTCCGCGGCCTTGGCATAATCCTTCGCCACCGCTTTGCCGCGGTAATAGAAGGTCCCCAGCGCGTGGAGCGCCCGCGGGTTGTCCTGTTTCGCGGCCTTCAGGTACCACCGGTAAGCGCGCTCGATGTCCGCCGGGAAACCGCGCCCCTGTTCATACATCTGGCCGATGAAGAACTGCGCCATCGGATGATTCCGCTCCGCCGCTTTCGCGAACCACGTCAGCGCTTTCAGGTCGTCCCGTTTCAGGCCCGCCCCGTCCCGGTAAAGCATGCCGATGTTCAGCTGCGCCTCGGCATGCCCCTGCTCGGCCGCACGCCAGTACCAGACCCCCGCCTCGCGGAAATTCTGCGGCACACCCAAACCGCGCGCGCAGACGAACCCGTAATTGAACTGCCCGTCGGCGTTCCCGCTATCCGCCGCCTTCCGGTACCACTGGGCGGCCTGCCCCGCATTCGCCGGGACCCCCACGCCTTTCTGATACAGCCACCCCAGGTTGTTCATGGCGTTGGAGTGGCCCTTCTCGGCCGCGCGCTGAAACAGCCGGAAAGCCATCTCCGCGTCTTTCGGGACACCGTGCCCGCCCGCGTAAAGCGTGCCGAGATTATATTCGCCGTTCATGTCGGCCTGCAAGGCCGCCTGCCGGAAAAGCTCCGCCGCCTGATCGTAATCCTGAGCCACCCCCCGGCCTTGGCAATACATCAGCCCCAGGCTGTTCTGCGCCAAGGCATGGCCCCCTTCCGCCGCCCGCCGAAACCATGTGCGGGCCTCGTCCGGCTGCCGCAGGTTGAGGTCGCAGTCCACCCCGATCAGATACTGCGCCAAAGCGTTCCCGGCTTCCGCATGCCCCAGCATCAGCGGCCGGCCCTCCGCCAAGTACCGGTCACGCACCGGCCCGGACAGCGCGCACAAAGGCTCCTGTCCCGCATAGACCGCCAACAGAAATCTGAAGAAAGGCTGCCCCGACTCGGCCAGCGCCCGCACGTTCGCGACCGCCACCACAAAATCGTCCACGCTCCCCGCCGTCCGCGCGTTGACGAACAGGTTGACCGTCTCCCGCATCTCGTCAGCCGACTCCGAGGTCGCCCCGCCCGCAACCAGACAGAGCGAAGAGACCAGCACCCCCAACACCCGTTTCCCGAAAATCCTCATGACACCCGGACGCCTATTTGAATTTCTGAAGCGACATGCCGCGCCCGTCGCGGCGCGGGTCGAACAGCATCGCGTCGGATACCGGCGTGGTGTCCGCAAGCACCCTCGAATGCTTCTCCCGCCACCCTTTGCGCCGGCCGTAAACCGTCATCTGATAACCCCGTGTGAGAAAGAGCGGCGCATCCAGCAACAACGCGCAGCCATACAGCAAGCGAAGCCAGATGTCCGTCGCGCCGCGCATGCGCGAAGTGTGCCGCCGGTCGACCCACTGGCGCACCAGCTGCACCCAGAACCGGCAGGTGTGCCGGAACCCCAGCACGTCAAACCCGTCTTTCAGCAACTGGAACACCTCGGGCTCGTTGTAGCGCCCGCCCGCGCCGGCGACGACCCGCTGCCGGTTGAAGGCCAGCGCCATGCCGAACCGCTTGCGGTACTCCACCGTCAGAATGAAAAGACCGCCCGTTTTCAAGACCCGGTGGCACTCCCGGACCGCACGATTTCCCGCCACCCCGTTCGGCAGCACGCCGTGCGCCATCACCACCACGTCGAACTGTTTGTCCTCAAACGGCAACTCGCCGTCCTCGCCGCAACACAGCACCGTCTCGTTCCCGAGCGCGGCAGCCACCAAGGCCTGCCGCTGCGGCGTCGGCTCCACGCTCATCCAGTAGCCGCCCGTCTGGCGCAGGATCCGGCTCACCCCGGCGTTCGTGAACCCGATGTCCAGCCCCACTTTGGCGCCCTTCGCCTGGCCGCGCAGAAAATGCATAACGGCACTGATCTCGCGCCGCAACGGCAGCGAGTACTCAGTCCGGGCCAACAGTTTGTCTGGGTTGTCACGCATAACCGATATCAAAAGTGATTTGAGCTTAGCACGACAAACCCCGTATCGTCAACATAACGACGAAAACGATCCGGCGAAACCATCTGGTTTGACGCGGCGCCAACTTGACGTTGCGGACCGCTTGATTCATAATCAACAGCAAGAATTAAGTAAAGGATCTGCCATGCAGCCCAGAACGCTCGAGCTCAACACCTGGACCTCGGAAAAGAAGTGCCGCGCCGTCGTCGCGGCCCTCGCGAAGAAACACTTCACCGCCGTCTACTGCGCCACCGCGCAGGAGGCCGCCGACTACATCCTCAAGCAGGCGGAGACCGCCCAGAGCGTCGGCTTCGGCGGCTCGCTCTCCGTCGCCGACCTCAAAATCACCTCGGAGCTGGCCGGGCAGGGCAAGGAGATCCTGAACCACGGCTTCCCGGACCTCACGCCCGAGCAGCGCGTGGCGACCATGAAGCGCCAGCAGACCTGCGACCTCTTCCTGACCGGAACCAACGCCGTCACGCTCGACGGCTGCCTCGTCAACATCGACGGCAACGGCAACCGCGTGGCCGCCATGATCTACGGCCCCTCGAAGGTCATCGTCGTGGCGGGCCGCAACAAGATCGTGGAGGGCGATGTCGCCGACGCCATCCGGCGCATCAAGGACAAGTCCGCCCCGCCCAACGCGAGGCGCCTCGGCAAGCAGACCCCCTGCGCCGTCACCGGCTTCTGCGCCGACTGCGACGCGCCCCAGCGCATCTGCCACATCACGACGATCATCGACAGCAGGCCCACCCTCACCGATTTTCACGTGCTGGTGGTCAATGACGACATGGGGTTGTAACTGCCTTTGAGCGGAGGCCCTGCGCTCCGGCCGCAAAACGAGTCCTGTCGCCCCATGGAGGTTCACCCGATGCCGACCCGTCCGCACAGGCTGCTTTCCCGTCTCATCGGAACCTCCGGCCTCTGCCTGTCGCTGGGGTTGTGCGCCCGCCCCCTTCAGGCCGGCCAGACGCCCCGTCAGGAAAAGGCGGAATTCTTCCGCCTGTTGGACCTCAGCAATCTTTCCCACACGAACTGGAACAAGCCGCTGCTCGCCGTCGGCGCGCAGCTCACCAACGCCGCCGCGCTGCCGTCGGACGAGCAGGCGCTGGGCGTCTACGCCTCCGCCCTGAGCAACCTTCTGGCGAACCTCCCCGCCCACCCGTACTCGTGCGGCCGCTCGCGGGTCCTGACGGACGCCACCGCCTTCGCGTCAAATTTCTTCGCGTGGATCGACCTGGACGCGCCCGGACTCGAGACCGCCAAGGCCAACGTGGCGGTCTCCAACTACCCCGCCGCGCTGGCGGCGTGGCGCGACTACACCGTCCTCAAGCTTCGCCGCATCAACAGCCCGCAGCTTTACCAGCAGAGCAACAAGGGGACGCCCGCCCTGCAGAACCTCGCCAGCCGCCTGCTCGGAGAGAAGACCTATGCGCAGTATCTGAGCGACGGGACCAACCTCTACGGGAGCATTCCCTTCTTCGAGATCTACGGCATGTCCGGCGCGCCCGGAACCATCGGCCCGATCGCGTGGACCAACCAGCCGCCGACCGCCGACACGTCGCTCGACGTTTTGTACGGCTACAACTCCTTCACCTTCCCGAGCCCGCTCGTCTTCCGCTATTGGCGCGGCGCCACCGTCGCCAGCGGCGAAGCCCTCACGCTGACCAGCGCGGGCACGCTCGTCACCGCACGGTTCACGTCCCCGCACGGCCTGACGAACGGCGAGTGCGTGACGGTGTTCTCCGCCACGCCCGCCAACTATAACGGCCTGTTCAGAGTCACCGTGGTGAATCCGACCAACGTCACCTACACGGCGCTGTCGGCGCCGGGCAGCTCGCCGGCCGCCGGCTCCGGCCGCGCGGTGGCCCGCTCGCGGGAAACCCGGACGCTCCAGAAATGGTTCGAGATCCTCAGCGACTATTCGACGCGGCACAAGAACATGGTCTCCGCCCTGCGGCTGGTGGAGGCCTCCCCCGCGGTGCGGAGCCAGTACCGCACAATCTATGAAAGCGGCGACTGGGGCATCCGCGCAGGCGCGGTGCTCGGCCAAAGCGGCCGCCTCAGCGAAATTCTGGCCGCCCTCGCCCTCTTCAGCAAACTGCTGCCCGAGGAAACCCTGACGCAGCGCGACTGGTATGCCACCATCGAGAAGCCGCTCGACACGCCGCTCGCGTCCGGCGCGCTCCAGCTCATCCCGCCGGAGTCCCTGGCCCGCATCGCCCTCTCGCTCATGGCCGACACCGCCGAAGCGCTGATCTTCGCCTACTACCGCGTCGGCATGACGCCCAACCAGCGGCTCAACGGCCTGTCCTCGCTCTACCTCTTGCCCGACTTCTTCCGCGAGTTCAAAGCCGCCCCCGAGCTGCAGCGCCAGACCGACGCCGCGCTGGCCAATTATGCCGAGACCATGTTCTATCCGGACGGACCCATGCTGGAACGTTCGCCCAACTACAACGAAGGCGACGCCGACCGGATCAGGGCGCTCCTCACGCTCGCCGGAACCAACGTCACGCCGGGCCTGGCGACGCTGGCCAACCGGCTCGACCCCTACCAGCGCGCCTTCGCGTTCATGCAGACCCCGCTGGGCTACCTCCCGCGGATCGCGAGCTACTGCCCCCCCAACCCGCCCGCCCTCTGGCAGGGCGGCCCGGCGCTCGCCGCATGGCGCGCCACGTTCCGCGCGTCTGTCGCCGACGCCACGGACGCGACCTCGGCCGACCTCTACGCCGGGCTGCTCGACAGCGGCCTGCCCGTGCCTTCGGGCACGTCCGCCGCCTTCCCCTACGCCGGCTACTACGTGCTCCGCAACGGCTGGAGCAGCCGCTCGCATTTCCTCTACTTCGCCAACACCCCGCCGGGCAACGGCCACAACCAGAAAGACTGCAACGGCATCCAAGTCTGCGCCTTCGGCAGGAGCCTGCTCGCCACGGCCGGCCCGCCCCCCTACAACGTCACGTTCACGGACGCCTCTCAGAACAGCGATTACGAAGGCTTCGCCCGATACCAAGGCGAGGGCTCCTCGTTCAAGGTGAACACCGTCGCCGTCGACGGCCGCTCGCAGAACAACGGCTTCGCCTACAACGCCACCGTGACCAACGTCACCATGCCGGGGCTCTGGCACGCCTCCCCGGCCTTCGATTACGTCGAGGGCACCTATGCCGGAGGCTACGGGAACGGCAAGTGGACCGGCTACTACGACGCCTTCACCAACGGGGCCGTCGCCGTCACCACCGTCACCCACACGCGCAGCGTCGCCTTCCTGCGCGACGCCGGGCTCTGGGTCGTCACCGATGTGCTGGCCTCCCGCGACACCCTCGCGCACCACTATCGCCAGATCTGGAACTTTCCCGCTTACTCGGCCTCCTACGGGCCGACGTGCGGCTTCGCGACCAACGAGGTGGTCGCCAGCGACGCGGCCCAGCGGATCAGCACGGCGGACGCCGACGGACCCAACGTCCACCTCTACCACCTCGGGCCCCAGCAGGTGACGTACGAGACCTACTCCGGCTGCCGCGCGCCGTATCTCGGGTGGGCCGGCAACGGCATCGGCGGCCTGCGCCTTCCCGCCGCGAATGTCCACGCCGTCTGGCAGGGCGTCGGCACGCAGATGGTCGTCACCGTCATCGCGCCGAGCGACACCGGCGCGGCCAGCCCCGTCACCGCCACCCGCACTCATGCGGCCAGCGCGACGGCGGTCGACCTCGAGCTCGACCTCGCCAACGGGCACACCCTGCGGATCGCGCAGGGCTTGGCCGCGCGGACGCTCTCCGTCGGCAGCCAGAGCCTCTCCGCACGGACGGTCATCGCCGACGTCGCGCCCGACGGCACGCAGCGCGGCTTCGCCCTGGCGGCCTCGGGCTTTGCCCAGACGAACTTCAGCTTCACCGCCTCCGCCACCGCGTTCACGCCGCTTTCCGCCATCCGCTCCCCGACGAATTTCACGTGGGACACCGGCGGGGAGTGGCACCTGCCTTCAACGTCCGAGCCGCAGAACTCGCCCCCCGAGATCGCGCCCCTCCCCACCCAGCGCATCCCCAAGGACGCCGGCCCGGTCGCCATCCCGTTCTTCGTGCGCGACAACGAGAGCCGGGCCACAAACCTGCTGGTCTCGGCGCACTCCCTGGACCAGACGCTTCTGCCCGACTCCGGCATCGTCCTCTCCGGAGCCGACACGAACCGCACGGTCACCGTCACGCCCGCAGCCGGCCGGTTCGGGACCCTCCCCGTCGACTTGACCGCGACCGACCCGCAGGGGCTTTCCGGCACGGCCCGCTTCACCCTCAACGTGTTCGCCACCCTGTATTGGGACACCGCCTCCGCCGCCGGCCTTCAGGCAGGCAGCGGCCTGTGGAGCGGCTCGACGACCAACTGGTCCGCGTCGCCCGACGGCTCCGACTCCCGTTCCGCCTGGTCCAACAGCGGCAACGACGCCGTTTTCGCGGAAGGCGGCAGCCCCTATGCCGTCGCCGTCGCGGGCACGCAGACCGTCAACGACCTGCTTTTCTCCGCAGCCGGCTGCACCGTCACAGGCGGCGCGCTCGACCACCCGCACGGGGTCATGACGATCCGCGCCGAGGCCGACGCCACCGTCGACACGCCCCTCCGGGCCGCGGCGGGGCTCGTCAAGACCGGCGGCGCCCGCCTCACGCTCGGCGCCCCGTGCGACTATCCGGGCAACACCGCCGTGAACGCCGGCACGCTGCGGATCGCCGCCAGCAACGCCCTGCCCGCCGCCACCGTCCTGACCCTCGGCGACGGCCAGACGGCCGGCAACCTGGTGCTGACCAACGCCCGGCAGACCGTGCACGGGCTGACCTTCGCCGGAACGACAAATGCCGTCACCAGCCGGATCGAGATCGCGGCAGGCCACACCCTGACTGTGGCGGGGACGCTCGCGGTCGGCGGGGTCAGCGCCGGCATCACCGCGCTCGCCGAGATCGCAGGTCCCGGCGGCACCTTCGCCGTCACGAACCAAGGCGCGTCCGTCCAGATCGGGATGGCCACCAACGTCTCCAACAACAACACGGCCACGCTGAATCTCAGCGCGCTGGGGACCTTCATCGCCGACCTCGGCACCGGCGGCGCGCTGCGCGTGGGGGAAAACTTCAACGACAAGGGCGGCAATCAGGCGGCGCTGCTGCTCGCCGCGACCAACCTGATCACTGCCGGCACGCTGGGCGTCGGCGAGGGCGGCCGCGGCTACCAGCAGACGTTGAAGTTCGGACGGGGCGCCACCACCGTCAACGCCCGCACCATCAACTTCGGAACAGGCGCGCGCGACTCCGCCTCCGTGACCTTCGCGACAGCGTCGGGGACGCTCACCGTGCGCGGCGAGGCCGGCTCGGGCCGCGCCGCGCTCAACCTGGGCACCGGCGGCACCACCAGCGGCTCGGGCGCGAGCAATCTCCTTGACCTGCGCGGGCACGCCTGCGACCTGCTGCTGAGCACGCTGACGATCGGCGATCAGCTGCGCTCAAGCTCTCCGACCCACACTCTTTACTTCGACGCGGGGCTCTTGGATGCGGACGCCATCGTCATGGCGCGGACCCAAGGCACAGGGACCGGCACCTCCACCCTCGCCGTCAGCGGAGGCTCCGTCAACGTCGGAGCCGGCGGCATTCTGCTGGCCAGCAACGCCGTCGGGAACCTCACCCTCACCGGCGGCACCCTTTTCACGGACGGCGACATCCTCAAAGGCCGGGGCGGGACCGGGACCGCCACGCTGACCCTCAACGGCGCCGCCGCCATTCTCGACCTCAACCGCCACGCCATCGGCAGCGCCGCCGCGCCGGTCAACGCCCGCCTCATCGCCGGAACCTTGCGCAACGTCGGCGAATTCAACGGCGGCGCCGACTTCGTGAAAGGCTCCGACACCGTTCTCGTCCTCGACGGCACCAACACCTGTTCGGGGCGGACGCTCGTCTCCAACGGAACCCTCCGCGTGGCGGGCTCGCTCGCGAACGGCAGCGCGGTGGACGTCGCCGGGCCGGCCACGCTCGACCTCGCCGGCTCGCTCACGGCCGGCACGGTCCTCATCCGCACCAACGCGCATCTGCTGAGCTGCGGAACCCTCAGCGGGACGCTGATTGTGGAGGCCGGCGGCAGCGTGGACTCCGGCTGCGGCGGGACCTGGGCGATGGACGGGGCGGTCACCAACAACGGGGTGATCACCGCCACCGGCGGCACCGCGATCCATTTCAGCCAAAAGGTGGTCAACAACGGCCTCATCGATGTGCGCTCCGGATACGCGCGATTTTCCGCAGGCGTGACCGGCGGCGGCACGGTCTTGGGAACCTTCGATTCGGACACCACCTCCCGCGGCACCCCCTTTGCGTGGCTCGACCAGAACGGGCTCGTCAGCGGGGGCGACTACGAGGCCGCCGACGCCGCGGACACGGACGGCGACGGCGTGGCGAACTGGCGCGAGTACCAAGCCGAGACCGATCCGCTGACCGCGCTCTCACGGCCCGGCTTCAACGCCGTGCCCTATGCGGAATCGTTCGAGAACCTGGCGGGCTGGGGCGGCGTCTACACCAGCGTCTTCCCCTTCATGGGCTGGTCCAGCAGCGTTCCCGCGGAAGACAAGTCCCGTCTCGTCCGCCTGGATTACGCTTATGAGAAAACGCGTCCGCTGCCGTCCTCGACGCACACGAACGTGCTGCGGCTGGAGACGGCGCGCGCCGTCCTGACCAACAGCTTCGGCGCGGGGTTCGACATGGGCAGCGCGGTCACCCGCGTCGACCTGATGATGAAGTTCCGGCTGTCGGACCGGGTGCCGGACGAACTGACTTTCTACGACGCGGGCATCAAGAGCGCCGTCTATGCGGACGAGAGCGGGTTCCTGACCGTCTACCACGGCGTCGCCGCGCCGGACGGCACGCTGCTGAGCAACACGGTGAGCACGACCGGATTCCGGATCGACAGCAACCTGTGGCACCGCGTGACCCTCACGGTGGACGCCACCGCGACGAACGTGGCCCTGTTCGGCGTGCGGGTCGACGGCGTGACGGTCACGAACCGGAACGCCTACCCGGCGGGATGGAAAGCCCAGTTCCTCGCCAGCGGACAACTGCCGCCGGCCGGCGCAGGCGGGAACTGGTTCCGTCTGGCCTCGACGAACCTCCGCTCCCGGCTGCTGACGGGCGTCGCCTTCAGCGGCTCGGGCTACGTGGACGACCTGGCGGTCAAAGAGGAGCCGGCGTTCGTCGTGCTGAGCGTGGCCAGGACCGGCAGCGGGCGCTCCTCCCTCGGCGCAGGAGCCCTCGCCTCGGCCGAGATCCCCACGGGCGCGGAAACGCAGATCGTCTACACGGCGGACGACTGGCACCGCCTCTCCGCGCTGGAAGCGAACGGCGAAGCGGTTCCCGGCGCCACCGGAGCGCGCGCCTACACGCAGGAGTTCGCCAGCGTGACCGAGGACATCAGCAACGCGGTGGCCTTCGCGGAGGCGCTCCCCGCGCAAACGGGCTATGCGGCGGTTCCCACCGGCTGGCTCATGAATTGGGACGAACAGGCCGTGCTCGCGGGAGACAGCGACGCCTTCGACGTGCCGACGGAATACCGGCTCGGACTCAGCCCCGTCTCGCCCAACACCTTCGGCTTCGTCATCGAATCCGTCGACGTCTCCGGCAGCCAGCTCGTCACGGTGGTCAGGCGGGCGGTCACGGGCGAGCTTTCTCCCGACGGCATGCACGGGACCTTGGTCCTCCGGGCCGCGGAGAGCCTGGGCGCGGGCTTCACCAACATCGCCGCCACCGCTGTGACAGGCGGCACGGCGTTCGACGCGCAGGGGCGCCGGGCCTACACGAACACGGTGAACGGCGCCAGCCGCTTCTTCCGCGCCGTCATCGAATAGCCTAGTCCATCCTGTGGCGCTTGCGGTAGTCGCGCATGGTGAGACCAAAGGTTTTTCTGAAACGCTGTTTCAGATAGTTCTCGGTCGGGTAGCCGCAAAGCTCTCCAATGGCTCCGATCACCAGCGTCGTGGTGCGCAGCAGGGTGCTCACACGCTCCAGCCGGATTTCCTGAATCGCATCGAGAATGCTGCGCCCCTGAAGCTGACGGAAACGCAAGTCGGCCAGCCGCCGCGACACGCCGAGATGCCGCGCCACGTCCGCCGCGCCGATGCCTTCGCACGCCTTGCCGCGGATGAACTCGCAGGCTTTCTGGACAAGACGCCCCGACGGCGAAGAGGGGGCGGTCGATCCCCGCCCGACCACCTGCCTGACGTTGCAGCGGACCGTCACGGGCTTTCGGATGAGGCCGCGCATGATCCGGTCCAGGTGGCGGGCAGCCTGAAAACCGCCCTCCTCGAAATCCGGCTCAATGCTGGAAAGGGTCGGACGCGTGTGCGTGCAGATGATTGTCTCGTTGTCCACTCCCAGCAGGGCGACCTCGTCGGGAACACGGATGGAGGCGAGATGACACACTTCCAGCACCTGTTCGGCCCGCCGGTCGCACGCCACGAACACGGCCGCCGGCTTGGGCAACTCCCGCAGCCATGCGGCCAGGCGCCGCTGCTCGCCTGACGCAGTCCCGGACACGTTGCCGTCGGGGCACACATGGCACGCCTTGCCATGTTTCAGAAGTGTGCGCCTGAATGCGCCTTCGCGCCGCTTTGACCACGGCCATTCGGGCACGGACCCGATGAACGCGAAACTCCGGTACTCCCCCTGCCCCAGCAGATACTCCGCGGCGCGGTTCCCGATGGCCTCGGAGTCTGTTGTGATGAACGCGAAACGCGACGTCCGCCGGCGCAATGCGCCGGGATCATTCAGGTCCGTTGCCACGACCGGCAAATCCGACCCGGCAAGAAAACGTAGCGCCGACTGCGAAATGCGGGGTCCGGTGATCACGCCTTTCGCCCCCCAAGCCAACGCGTCTTTCAACGGTTCAAGATCCAGCTTCTCGCGGATCAGCCGCACGTCCCATCCGTCCTGATGCCCCGCCAGCCACCGCATGATGCCATTGTAGCGGTCGTACTGATCCTGATAGCCGATCCGCAGCGCGATGACCACCTTCTTCCGAGTCTGTGGCTGGGCGTCTTTCATGACGGTTGGCATCGTTGCAAAAAACACCGGCCGGGTCAATCGGCGTTTTGCCGAAAAACGATTATTTATTGTGCCTAAATGTGGGTGGTTTGGACGCCGGACCTCGTTTATAGTTATGCGTAGTCATTCAAAAGGAGGCTGGGCCATGTCACGGATAACACGCATCCTCGTTCTCATCGCACTCGTTTTCGGAGTCCGTCAGGGTCTGTCCGGGGTGGTGGCGTACTGGCCGTTTCCCGCCGGGACGGAGTTGTCGGACCAGTCCGGCAACGGCAACATCCTGACGAACAACGGGGTCTCGTTCAGCGGCGGCGCGGCGGTGTTCGACAAGGGTGCCTCGACCTTCATGCGGACGGACCGGCAGCTCGATCTGACCGCTCTGACCAACCTGACCCTGGAGTGCTTCTTCAAGATCGATTCCACGAACGGGCTGGGCGCCTATGCGATGCTGATGCGGCACGGCGCGGTGTCGAGCGCGGCGGGCGCCTCGTATGTGGCGTACCGGAAGGATTCATTCGACATCCAAAGCCACTCGCAAAAGGCCAACGCAACGTTTGACCAGAACGACACGTCGATCTTGACCAACCTGACGGACGGCACCTGGCATCATGTGGCCCTGGTGGTCGACAACAGCCTTTCCGGCGCAGACCGCGCCCGCTTGTTCGTGGATTATCTGCCCGCCACCCAAGTCAACGGCGGCGATGACGCGGTGATCCCGTTCATTCAGGAAATCTTTTATATCGGCTCCCACCCCACCACCGCGGATTACCAGTTCAAAGGCGCGATCGACGATGTCCGCATTTCGGATGAGGCACTCGCGCCGGACCGGTTCCTGCAAAGCCCCTCCGTCCCGGAGCCGCGGCTCGCCCACTGGCCGTTCGATGCCGGCGACGCCCTGGCCGACGCGTCGGGAAACAACCGTGCGCTGACCAACCTGAACGGCGTCACCTTCGCGCGGGACGCGGCCGTTTTCGCTGGAGGCAGCGCGCGGCTGCGCACGCGGGAGACCCTGAATCTCAGCGGGCACTCCAATCTGACCGTGGAGTGCTACGTGTTCTCAACCAATCCGCCGCCCTCCGACGCGAGCGCCTTTGCCGTGGAGCACTCGGAAAACAGCGTCAACAACGTCGGAACGTTTTACCTGCTCGCCGCCCAGAAAAGCACGGCGCGGGTCGCCAGTTCATTCCGCACGGCCGGCGGGTATAACGGCGACATCTCCGCCGCGCATATCGTCACGACCAACGGGGTTTGGCATCATCTCGCCCTCGTGATCGATTCCGCCGCGGCCGGCGCGGACCGGGCACTTCTGTATGTGGACCATGTCAAGCAAAGCAGCGACGGATACAATGACGCGACCACGACGGCTCTCGCCGAAAAATTCCTCTACATCGGCGCTCGCGGCGATACGGTCACGCGACTGCACGGCCTGATCGATGATGTCCGCCTCACGGGCGAGGCGTTGCCTCCCTACCGCTTCATGCCGAGCCGCTCAAGCACCGTTCCGGACCCGTTGCCCGTTGTGGCATACTGGCCGTTCCTTCCGGGAGGCGAACTGCAGGACGTCTCCGGCAACGGCAATGTCCTGACCAACGACGGGGTCTCGTTCTGCGCCGGAGCCGCGCTCTTCAACGGCAATCACGCGGTTTTTCGCACGCTGTCTTCCATGAGGCTCGCGCGGCATTACAACCTGACCGTGGAGTGTTTCATCCGCGCGCCGACGAACGTCCCCTCCGGCAGCGGCATGGCCGTGGAGCTATCCGACAACCCCTCCACCAGACAGGGCGTCTTCACGCTGGTGGGGGTCAAAGGTTCCGCCTCCGGATATCCGGGCGCCGTGGAAAGCTCGTTCCGCAATCTGTCCCTGTACAACTCGGACCGGTCGGCCAACGGCGCGGTGACGGACGGCACATGGCATCATCTGGCCGTGGTGATTGACAACCGCTCGTTCCGCTCGCTGCGCGTGCGACTGTACCTCGACTCCGTGCTGCAAAGCGCGGCCGAATACAACGACGACACCTACTGCGCCTTTCGCGATGACATCGTGTACATCGGCTCGCGGGGAGACAGTTCCGTGCGGCTGGCCGGCCAGCTCGACGACGTGCGCATCACCGCCGCGGCACTCGCCCCGGATCAATTTCTGAAAGAACGCACCCGCCCGAATGGGACGATGTTGCGGGTTTTCTGATATCCTGACGGGACGTGCGGAAAGACGTGCTCGGGCTTTGCGGCAGGGACGGTTCCCCGAACCGTCCGTCTGCCCTGAGCAAGCAGAAGGGCGGACGCCTCGGAGAGGCGTCCCTGCCACGGAAATGAAAAAAGGGATGAACCTATGTTGAATCTGAGCAGAGCGATCCTGTTGGCCGCTTGCGCGCAGGCAATCAGCCTTTCTGCAAGCGAGGAACCGTGGATGCCCGGAGTGGAAACCTGGGGCGGACGCAGGGCCGTGCCCGCCGTGGTCAACCCGGTCTTGCGGTCACCCCTGCAGCAGGTGCTGTCGCTGCGCGGCGAGTGGGACTTTGTGGCCATGCCGCCGAACGCGCCCCGGCGGCATCCGGAATGGTACCGGTTTTACAGCAAACCGTGGGAAAACACGCGCACGATCCAGGTGCCGGGCTGCTGGGAGGCGCAGGGGGTCGGCGAGCCGGGCATGAGCACCCCGTGGGACTGCCTCTGGGACTGCGGCCCCAAGCCCCTGCGGAATATTTTCATGGGCGAAGGCTGGTACCGGAAAACGGTGGAGATCCCGACAGCATGGCGAGGCAAACGCATCTGGATCAAGATCGGCGGGGTGCGCGCACAAGGCTGGTTCTGGGTCAACAACACGCCGGTCGCCTGGGTCGACACCTATTGCGGCACCTACAAGTACGACATCACCGACCTCGTAAGCGCCGGCACGCAGGCCGTGGTAGTCGCCGCGGTGAACAACATCGTCCCCAGCCGCAAGGGCGGACACGCCTCCACGCACAAGTTCGGCGGCATCTATCGCGACATCGAGCTGGAGGCCACGCCCGACACGCGCATCGACGACGCCTGGGTGCGGGGCGACTTCGACGGACAGGCGGCGGAAATCCATGCGACGGTGGCGTACGCGACCGGGGCGGGGCGGCCGAAGAACCCGGTCATACGGGTGGCGGTGTCCCCTTGGCGGGGAGGGGCGGCCTCTGCGCCGCCCGCGGCGGACACGGAGGTCCGCCCTCCAATGAAGAACGGCTCGTGTCCGGTCACGTTCACCCCCGGCACGAAGGAGCGTGAAATCGTCTGCCGCCTGCCGCTTGACCCGTTCCTCCCGTGGTCGCCGGAAGCGCCGCACCTGTACGTGGTGGACATCACCCTGTGCGACGGCGACACGCCGGTGCACGGCTGGTCCGAACGGTTCGGCGTGCGCAAGATCGACGTGCGCGGCAAGCAGTTCTTTCTGAACAACCGGCCCTTTTTTGTCCGCGGGTTCGGCGACCCGTCGCGCTATCCCCTCACGCACGTTTCCCCGCCGGACCGCGAAACGCACCTCCGCCACCTCCGGCTGGCAAAAGCCTGCGGGTTCAATTACATCCGGACCCACACCAAGTGCGAGCTGCCCGAATATTTCGAGGCGGCGGATGAAGTCGGCCTGATGCTCCAGCCCGAACTCCCCTACTACGGCGACTATCCGACCGAGGCGTTCACCTTCGACCCCCTGCGTGACCTTCGCGAGCTCTACCGGCATTACCGGCGGCACGTGTCGCTCACGACCTACAGCACCGGAAACGAGGGACTTCTCGGCAAGCCGCTCGACCGGGCGATCTACGAGCTGGCCAAGCGCCTTGACCCGGACCGGCTGATGCTCCATCAGGACGGCGCTTTCAACACGGCGGAGAACTCCGATTTCCGCAACGGCCCGATCACGGTCTGGGCGCCGGGCAGCTTCGCGTGCGACGCGCCCTTTGTCGCGCACGAGTACCTGAACCTGTGCGTCAAGTACGACCCGCGCATCGAGCCCAAGTTCACGGGGGCGTGGATGCCCATGACCACCGTCGCGGCATGGGAGAAACGGCTCGCGGCGGCAGGACTCGACCGCCGCTGGGGCGACGCGATCCAGGACGCCCAGCCGGCCCTGCAGCGCCACTACCAGAAACAGGGCCTCGAAGCGGCCAGGCTGGACCCCGCCTGCGGCGGATATTCCTTCTGGCACATCGTGGACGCGGCCTCGAAACAGGGAGAGTCGTACGGGGCCAACGGCGTTTTCGACCTCTTCTGGGATGTTAAGCCGAACGGCTTCACCCCGGAGGCGCTCCGCCTTTTCAACGGCCCCACCGCGCTGTTGCTCAAAGCCGACCCGGCCGGCCGGATCGCGGTTTCGGGCGACGCGGTAAAGACGGCTTTCTGGATCTCACATTACGGCGAACGGCGCTTAGAGCAGGCGCGGCTGCAGTGGACGCTGCGCGCCGACAGCGCAGTCCTCACCCAAGGGGAGTGCGCGATAGAGGATGTCGAACTCGGCAGCACGCGGCTGCTGAAGGAGCTGGAATGGATTGTTCCGCCCGTGGCGAAACCGGTTCATGCGGTGCTGGAGGTGTCGGCGCTCACAGCGGCGCAGCGTCCTCCCGAGATCCGCAATGCCTGGGACTTCTGGCTCTTCCCGGCGCGGCCCAAGCAGAAGGTGGCCGGCGTGTGCGTGTCGCCCGCCCTGTCTGCCCCGCTTGAGAAACTCTATGCCGGACTCGTTGCGGCAGGGTCGCCGGATGCGGAGCGCGCCACGCTTTTGGTGGCCCGGGGCGGCGAGCCGGAAATCGCCCGGGCGCTGGAGGCCGGAAAGCGGGTTCTCGTGATCAGCAACACGGACGGCGCCCCGAACGTGAAGCTCGGCTGGTGGACGATGGGGAGCCAGGTCGGCACCGCGCTTGCGCGGCATCCCGCGCTCGGCGACCTCCCCCACGAGGGCAACCTGTCACCGCTCCTGTTCAGGATCATGAAGCAGGGGCGCAAGCTCCCGTTTGAGGGCATGAAGGCGGAAGCCATGTTCGCGGTCGGCGAAGGGCGCGACCATTATTATCTCTATCTGGGCGAGGGCCTGTGCGGCAAAGGGCGCGTGCTGCTGAGCTATGGGCTGGACGTGGTCTCCGGAACACCGGAGGGCACCAGCCTGCTCGACGGCATGATCCGCTACGCGCAGTCCGCCGCGTTCGCCCCTTCGTCGTCCGTCCAGCTGGACCTGCAGGTGTGGAACGGCTGGAGCAACACGGTCAAAGCCGGAGACGTCGGCAAGCTGGCCGTGGCGCGGGCGACGAAAGGCAAAAACGAATTGGTCTGGGATACGCTGCCGATGCCGAAGGACGTGCACGGCAAACCGGAGCACGTCCTGCTGTGGCGGGGCGGCATGGGGTTCTTCTCTGAACCGCCGGGACGCTTCGCGCTCTTTGTGAACGAAGAAAAACTGATCGAGATTCCTGAGCTCAGTCGGCAGGATGCGACGTGGTTCAGCGCCGACAAAACGGCACGCTTAACCTACGAGCGCGACGCGGCGACGCAGGAGCAGGGCGTCTTCAAGCTGAGCCTGCCCTCAGCAAAGCTGACTCCCGGAAAATCCGCGCGCCTGAAGGTGGTCGGCAGCGACTCCGGCAGCCTCCGCTGGTTCGGCCTCTGCCAAGCCTGGTGAAACGCGTGTAGGACTGTTTCAGCGCAACCCCCAATTGACGTCTGGCCCCAACAGGAGTACGCTGTGGCGAAACGTGCCTGACGACGGAATTTGACCGCCGTAACAAAGGGGGGAAAGGCCTGCGGGAACGGCTGCCTTCGCGAGTGCGCGTTCACAGGGTTTCGCTCATGACGACTCCGTATATCGGATTGCTGTTTCTCATGCTGACCGGGTGCTGCTGGGTGGCGGTGGGCGTGGTCATCAGCCGGGCGGCGCGGGACCGCCTCGACATGGGGCTGATTCAGTTGTGCACTGCGGCAGGGCTGTTCGCGCTGAGCCTGTCCATGCTGCTGGTCTCGCACCTCTTCTTTCCCGGCGAGCCGGTGTCCTTGCGGACGAAGCTGATTGTGGCGGCCTGCCATCTGTGCCAAGGACTGCTCAACTTCCTGATGATCGAACTCATGGCCCGCGCCATGCGGAAGGGGCCGAACGGCATTATCTGGTCGATTGTGCAGTCCGGCCTCGTTTTCCCCTTTGCCATGGGGGTCCTCTGCCTTGGCGTCCCCCTTTCGCCGACACGCGGCTTGGGCATCATCGCCATCACGGCGAGCATGTTCCTCTACGGGTCACGCCGGCAGCAGACGCGGGGCGCAACACGCTCGGGATTCTGGCAGTGGTTCGCGCCGGCGCTTGCCGCGATGTTTCTTTGCGGGGGCAACCAGTGCCTGGGCAACATCGCCTCCTATCTTCCGGAGGGGCCCTCCTTGGGGAGCCCTTACCGGGTCCTGTTCATCCAAACCGGAACCTTTACCGCGTGGCTTGCGGCCAATCGCGCGCGCGGCGCTCTCTCGCTGCTGCCCCGGCTCAGGGCACAACCGCACGGCACGTTTCTTTGGTGCGTCATGGGACTGTGGGCTGCCTCGGCACTTTCAAGCTGTTTCTTCCTGTACCCGGGCCTGGACCGTGTCGCGCGCGCCGGGGTCGGAGCGATCGGATATCCCGTTGCCGTCTGCACCTGCGTGATCGGATTCCTGCTCTACAGCATGATTGTCCTGCGCGAGAAAATTGAGCCGCTGCAGAAACTCGGCCTTGTTGCGGGACTCGCGGGCATCGCCCTCATCAGCATGCGCTAAAGCGGTTTTGTTTAAAGTGTAGCCGGACGCCTCCCCGAGGCGTCCGCCTTTCGACTTGCTCAGGGCAGACGGACGGTTCGGGGAACCGTCCCTACCTGACATCGCCCAACGGCTAAAGCGGTCCGCCCTCTGGACGGTTTTTTCTGCGGTTCTGTCTTTGCGCCTGTCCGGTTCTTTGATTTAATCACGGCATTCAATTCAATCGAGGGAGGATCATCTGATGAAAACATGGCCGATCGGCCTGCTGCTGGCCTGTGTTCTGAACGCGACCGCCGAGATGCTCGTCAAAGCCGAACCGCTCCGCCCCGCGCAGAAGCTCAGCCTCTTCAACGGCAAGGACTTCGCGGGCTGGACCAAAGTCATCACCGCCGAG
>CAYZQL010000048.1:0-18694 GCA_964480555.1 uncultured Lentisphaeraceae bacterium
CCTACCACATCGCCAACGACTACATCCGCTCCGGCAAGTTCGGCGACATCACCTACGTCGACCTCTGCTGGAACGTGAACCAGCCCCGCCGCTGGCGCCGCCCGGAACCGCTCGTCGCCAGCCTGAAGGCGTCCGACACCGACTGGAAGCGCTGGCTGCTCGACCGCCCGACGGTCGACTTCGACCCCCGCAAATATCTCGAGTTCCGCCTGTTCTGGCCCTACTCGTCCGGCATCCCCGGCCAGTGGATGTGCCACCAGATCGACACGGTCGCCTGGTTCACCGGCTTCGACTTCCCGCGCTCGGCCATGTCGGGCGGCGGCATCTACGCATGGAAGGACGGGCGCCAGAGCTGCGACACCTTCACCACCATCCTCGAGTACGGCCCGGAGAGCGACGCCTCCAAGGGTTTCCAGGTGGTCTTCAGCTCACGCCAGACCAACTCCGCCCGCGGCAACGTCGAGAAGTACCACTCGGCCACCGGCACGATCGACCTGATCAAGGGCACCGTCTCCAACGAGGGTGTCGAGAAAGCCAAGGAAGAAACCAAGAAGCTCGCCGAGACCGAAGTCGCCGCCACCGCCGCCAACACGGGTGCAGGCGGGATGGAGGTTGCCCATATGCGCAACTGGATGGAGTGCGTGCGCGCGCGCAAGCAGCCGAACGCGCCCATCGAGGCGGGGTACAGCCATGCCGTGGCGCTCATCATGTCCAACGCCTCGCTGCGCACCGGCATGAAGGCCACCTTCGACAGGGCGGCCCGCCAAGTCATGGCCGGCGGCAAGGTGTTCAAAGGCTATTGAGAAAAAGGCTGTTGGCGGTTTAGGCTGTTGGGGAAATAGGCGCTGTATTCCATGTTTTCCTAACAGCCTGACGGCCTTCATCCTAAACACCTATAAGGAGTCCCACCATGCACCTGAACCGCAGGGCATTCATGCAAACGCTGGCCGCAGCCGGCGCTATGGGAGGTCTCGGTATGGCACGCGTGAAACCCGCCGCGCCTCACATCAAAATCGGGTTGTGCGCGGGCCTGGACAAGGCCGAAAAACTCAAGGCCATCGGATTCGACTTCATCGAAGGCGGCGTGGCCGGGACCTTGAAGCCGGAAATGCCCGACGCCGAGTTCGCGCCCGAGCTTGAAAAGATCAAAGCCGGCGCGCTCCCCATCCGGTCGTGCAACGGGTTCATCCCCAGCAAATTTCACCTCACCGGGCCGGAGACCGCCCACGACGCGGCGCTGGATTACGCGGTCAAGGCCTGCCAGCGGGCCGACGCGGCAGGCATCCCCTTCATCGTGCTCGGCAGCGGCGGCGCGCGCAAAGTTCCCGAGGGGTTCGATCTCGCCAAAGGAAAAGAACAGTTCATCGCGTTCTGCCAAAAGCTCGGCGACCGGATCAAAGACTGCAACGTGACCATCGTCCTTGAACCGCTCAACAAGGGCGAAACGAACCTGCTCAACTCGGTCGCGGAGGGCATCGACTACGTGGACGCCATCGGACGCCCGCGCATTCAGCTGCTCGCCGACTTTTTTCACATGATGAAAGAGGACGAGGGGCCCGACTCCATCCGCAAGGCCGGCAAGCGGATCCTCCACTGCCACATCGCCGAGCTCGAAGGCCGCAAGGCGCCCGGCACGAAGGGCGAGGACCTGAGCCGGTTCTTCAAGGCCCTCACGGACATCCGCTATTCAGGCGGCGTCTCGTGCGAGTGCGGCTGGCCCAAGGAGAACGTCGAGGAGGCTTGGGGAAAAGCGCTCGTCACCATGCGGCAGCAGATCGGCGCGTAGCAGACAAAGAGAATGAACGCTCAACGTTCAAGTCGGGAAGGGAAGAACGCTCAACGTTCAACGCTCAACTCTCAACGTTCAAGTGGGGAGAATTGCGAATGAATTCCAAATCCCAAGGGGCTCTACTTGAGAGTTGAGCGTTGAACGTTGAGAGTTGAAAGTTTTACCGGGGTTTATACTTGAGCGTTGAAAGTTGAACGTTATTGTCTCTTGAAAAACGCAAGCATTCCGCCTATAGTGAAACGTATCGATGAACGTGACTGCCAAAAGTCCCGCTTCGTGTCTGTTTTGCGGCGCGCAGTACGCTGTACGCTCAGGCCTTCGCAAAACGCGAACGGGCATTAAGCAGGTGTTCCGTTGCAAGACCTACTTTCGGCGCTTCTCGGGCGACAGCCCGACCGCCTGCCGCACGCCGCCGCACGTCATCCGGAGGGCGCTGACGCGGGTGTGCCAAGATTACACCTACGATGAGGCTCTCCGTTCCATCGCCGCCCACCTCCGCATCCGCGTCTCCAAGAGCGCCATCTCCAAATGGGTCACAGACTTCACTCCCCGTATCTCAGCCCAGACGCTGGACCGCGCCGGACGCCGGGCGGTTTCGGGCGTCCGGGACGTCCGCCCGTACAGACACGCCGAGACCCGCAGCCGTATCACGCCCGGAAACGCGAACCGGGACACGCCAAGGAAACACGCGATGACTCGACTCACGGAAGGAAACGCCTTGCCCCCAAACAAGTTATGCGGGTATTACACGTCCGCTATGTCTCGCCCGTGGACACGGGCTTCAAACATGGCAAATGGACTGTTAAAAAAGCTTGGACTTGCAGCAGCAATTACTGGAAGTGCTTTGTTAGGTGCTAGAGAAGCTAAAGCAGCTTCAGTACCTTGGGGAGTAGACACTCCTGCTTCTGATATTCTTCTCTTTGCAGACCCTATATATGGGTATCCTGTAGAGTCTTATTCGGTGGGTAGTGTAAATTTAGTTAATGATTATAATGGTCAACTGCTTCCTAATAATTTTGCTTTTGGATTGATATGTACTGCTGTTTTTGACGGGGGCTATGAGGCGGATCTTGGGTTGATTAATCGAAATAATTCTGGTTCTAGCTCTGCTGAATATGTTCCGGTTATTGCGGCTGAAAGTTTTTTTGGCAGTGGCAATGATCGATACTTGGGAGTAATTGATTATGATGGGGATGGTGATCTCGGGGACTATGACCCTGTTACTGGAGAGTTTGCTATGGATCCTGGCGATCGACTTATAGGCAATGTTACTGTTGGATTTAATTCTGGAGTTTTAACTGTTGATGGACATTATTACGCAGTTCCAGAGGCCTCTACCGGTGTCTTAACAGCCCTTGGCTTAAGCGCACTCGCTTTGCCCAGCGGCACGAACGTCATTCACTTCCGCATCGCGATGACGAACCTCTCCTCCTTCCGTCTGGAGTGCCGCGACAGCCTGACGAACGCGGCGTGGACGAGCCTCGGTCAGTACAGCGTGACCGGCGCGGTCACGGAGGTTTCGGACACCAATACCGCGCCCGCGCGATTTTACCGGGCGGTGAGCCCGTAATTAGGAAACTGAATGAACGCTCAACGCTCAACGTTCAAGTGGGGAGAATCGCGAATGAATTCCACGTCACATGGGGTTCTACTTGAGAGTTGGAAGTTGAGCGTTGAACGTTGAAAGTTATTAAGGATTGGATTACTTATGCCTGACCGGACATTCGACCTGGAAGAGCGGCTTTTGAACTACGCGGCGCAGATCGTGCGGTTGGTCGAGAATCTGCCGAACACGCGGGCGGGCAACCACATCGCCGGCCAACTGCTCCGCTCCGGCACCTCTCCGCTGCCCAACCACGGAGAGGCGGAAGGCGCGGAGTCGAAGAACGACTTCGTTCACAAGCTCGGCATCTGCCACAAAGAACTGCGCGAGTCGCGCCGCTGGCTCAAGCTGATCCGGCGTGTGCCGCTGCTGACCGACACAGCCGCATTGGATGCGGCTCTGAACGAGACCGATGAGCTCGTCCGCATTTTCGCCGCCAGTATCCGCACCGCCCGTGCAGGCGGCTGCCGGGAAGAAAGCGAGAGGTATGGAGAAGAGGGAGAATGAACGCTCAACGTTCAACGCTCAACTCTCAACGTTCAAGTGGGGAGAACTGCGAATGAATTCCAAGTCCCATGGGGTTCTACTTGAGAGTTGAACGTTGAACGTTGAGAGTTGAAAGTTAATCATCTGAACAGGAGAATAATGCGGACAGATCCCTTCCATCTCGCGGACGGACACGCCCGGATGTTGGCCTCTCAGCCTTCCGCGGTGCACGAGCCCCGCCCCCGTTACTGTTCCGGCTTCCACTGGAGCGAACGGCACCTGCAGTGCGTCTGGTTTGACCCGCGCTACCGTCCCGCCGCTTTTCCCCTGCCGGGCGGTGAAACCCTGACCGTTCTCGATCCCGGACAATGGAACCTCGAGTCAGGCCCCGATTTCCTGAACGCCACACTCCTGATCCAGCCCGGCGCACGGCAGCTCCGCGGCGACATCGAACTCCACATCCACCCTTCTGATTGGGACGCCCACAGCCACCGGGACGACCTCGCATATGACCATGTGATCGCACACGTCACGTGGTTCTCAGGCCCCGCACCACGCACCCTGCCACCGGGCGTCTGCCGGCTTTCGCTGGCCGAACCGGTCGCGGCACAGCCCGGCCTTTCGCTCGACGACATCGACCTGAAAGCTTATCCGTACGCGGTCCTTCCCGCCACGCCGCGCCCCTGCGAAGCGTTTCTGAAGAACGATCCCGAGCGCGCCCGCGCCATGCTCACCGCGGCCGGCCACTACCGCCTGAGCGCCAAAGCGGCGCGTATCCGCGCGCGGCTCGAACAGAGCGGCGACCGCAGCCAGATCTTCTACGAAGAAGTCATGGCCGCCCTCGGCTACAAGCACAACCAGCCCCCTTTCCGCAGCCTCGCCCGGCTCTTGCCCGTTGCAGCGCTCGGCACCGCACGCGAAGCGACCTTCGCCCGCCTCCTCGGCACAGCCCGGCTGCTCCCCCAGCCCGAAGCCGCTCCCGACGAGGAGGGCCACCGCTTCATCCGCTCGCTCTGGGACCTCTGGTGGCGCGAGTCGAACGCGACGCTGCCTGAGAGCATCGTCTGGCGGCTCCACAACCTGCGCCCGCAGAACGCCCCCGTGCGGCGCCTGGCCGCCGCCGCCAGCCTCTTCAGCGGGATGGCGTCTGTGCGTGAGGATCTCGACCGGCTGTCCGCCGAGCGCGGCCTGCGCTGGTATGCGCAGACGTTGGCCTGTTTCGAGGCGCGCTGCCGCTGGGCCTTCTGGAACCGTCGGCTCGCGTTCACCTCCCTGCCCGACGCCGAACAGGACATCGCGCTGCTCGGCGAGTCACGCGCCGCCGCGATCCTGACCAATGTGGTGATCCCTTTCGCCGCGGCGGAAGAGACGCTTCCTCCCGATGTCCTGGAGCACCTGCCGCCCGAAGACCTCTCTGCCCCCATGCGCCTTACGGCGCTGCACCTCTTCGGACGCGACCACAACCCCGCGCTCTACGCCGACAGCGGCCTGCTCCAGCAGGGGCTGCTCCAAGTACACCTCGATTTTTGCCTCAACGCCCGGCCCGGTTGCGACGCGTGCCGACTCTGTCGCGCGCTCGGGCAAGCATGAACCACACGCCGACAGCCCAGAAAGAAAGCCGCATGATGACCCTGCAACGATCACCCCCCTGCTTCCGCTTCCTCAAGCGTGTTGCTGAACAGACAAACGCCCTCCGACATGCCGACGTGAGGCATCTCCTTTTCGCCGGGGCCGTCTGTCTCACGATTGCCGTCCGGGCGGCCGAGGTTTCCAACAAGCCCAACATCCTCTTTCTCTACACGGACGACCAGACGTTCGACTCGATCCGCGCGCTGGGCAACCGCGAGGTCAGCACGCCGAACCTTGACCGGCTCGCCTCCTCCGGCGCGGTCTTCAGGAACTGCTACAACCAAGGCGGCTGGCACGGCGCGGTCTGCGTCGCCAGCCGCACGATGCTGAACACCGGACGTTTCCTCTGGGAGGCCTGCGCGCTGGAGCCGAACCTCCGCTCAGAAGCCGCACAGCACCGGCTCTGGCCGCAGCTCATGCGGCAAGCCGGGTACCAGACCCGCATGACCGGCAAGTGGCACGTTACCGGCGTTCAGCCCGCCGACCTTTTCGATGAGGTGCGCCACGTCCGCCCCGGCATGCCCGCCTCCTGTGACGCCGCCTACGAACGTCCCAGGTTGGGCGAGCCCGACCTCTGGCAGCCGTGGGACGAGTCGCGCGGCGGCCACTGGCAGGGAGGCCGCCACTGGAGCGCGGTCACCGCCGACGATGCCATCGCCTTTCTGGAGAAGCCGTCACCGGACGGCAAGCCCTTTTTCATCTACGCGGCCTTCAACGCGCCGCATGATCCCCGCCAAAGCCCCAAGGCCTTTGCCGACCTCTACCCGCCGGACACGATCGCGCTGCCGCCCAACTTCATGCCGACAAACCCATACAAAGACGCGATCGGCTGCGCCCACACGCTGCGCGACGAGAAGCTCGCGCCCGATCCCCGTACGCCGCGGGCCGTGCTGACGCACCGCGCCGAATACTATGCGCTCATCACGTACCTCGACCAGCAGATCGGGCGCGTCTTGGAGGCGCTGGAAAAGTCGGGACAGGCCGCCAACACGGTTGTGTTCCTCACGGGCGACAACGGGCTTTCGGTCGGCCAGCACGGCTTCATGGGCAAGCAGAACATGTTCGAGCACAGCATGAAGGTGCCCCTGCTCGCGGCGGGTCCGGGCATCCCGAAAGGGACGACCATCGACGCGCCGGTCTATCTGCAGGACGTCCTGCCCACCACGCTGGAACTGGCCGGCGCGGCGATACCGCCTCAGGTGCGCTTCAAAAGCCTGCTGCCCCTTTTGCGCGACGGACGCGCCTCGCACTACGACGCCATCTACGGAGCCTACATGAATCTTCAGCGCATGCTGCGCGTGGGCGACATGAAGCTGATCTGGTATCCGAAGCCCGACGTGTTCCTGCTCTTCGACCTCGCGAAAGATCCGCATGAGCTGAATGACCTCGCCGCCGACCCCTCCCGTGCGGCGGCTTTACTCGGACTGAAAGAACGCCTGGCGCGTTTTCAGAAAGAGGTGAACGATCCCTGTCCGCCGCCCGCCCCGAAATGACGGGCCGCGGGGCCGCGTCGGTCAGGTTTTCTTGCGGAACGGGCTCACGCGCGCGCGGCGTCGCGGCCCTTGCGGTATTCGGGCACATAAAGGGCGGCGTCGCGCACCACGCACCCGCCGCGCCCTACCCCGTCTTTCATGATCTGCGAACACATCGAGCAGGTCACACAGCATTTCTCCGGCACCATCCCGCCGCGTTCCAGAATGTCTTTCGGAGCGTCGGGATAGGCGAAGGCGGACCGCCCCAGCCCGATCAGGTCACACCACCCCTCGCGCACCAGCCCCGCCGCCGCATAGGGCGCAAGGTGGCGGAGCCACGACAGCGCCGCCGTGACCACGGGCACCGCGCCGGCCGCCTGCTTGACCGCACGCACGGTCTCCTGAAAGCGGACCACGCCACGCAGCGGCGCCTCGGGCGGCAGCGGAGAGCCGGCCAGCGGGCGGTCGTACGGACGGTTCATGTGCGGCTGGAAACGAGGATACCCCATCGAGATGTTATGAAGCGGCACACCGAGGCCGGACAGCTCGCGCACCAGGCGCGAGGGCTCCGACACGTCCGGCTGCCACGGCCCATCCTGTTCCGCAACGCCCCACCCGTAAGGAAATTCCGACGGCTCCAGCACGGTCAGCCGTGAGACCACCCACGTCTCTTTTGCCAGCGCCTGCCGCATGCCGGCCAGACAGTTCTTAAGAAAACGCGTGCGGTTCTCGTAGGGGCCGCCGTACCGGCCCTCGCGGCACCGCGCGCCCAGCAGCTCCGCCACCAGGTAACCGTGCACGGCTTTCATGTCAACGCCGTCGAAGCCGGCCTTTTCCGCAAGCAGGGCGGTCGCCACAAACGCCGCTTCCAGACGCGCCAGCTCGTCGTCGCTGACCGGCTCTGGCTCAGCGCGATCCGGCATCGCGCGTGCCAAAAAAGGATTGCGCTGCGCCACCACCGGCATCGGCCGGACGGACGGACGGCTGTAGCGCCCGCTGTGCGTCAGTTGCAGAATCAGCGGCAACTCGCCGCACCCCTCTGCGCGCGCCGCCTGGCGCGTCGCTTCGACGAGCCGTTTCCACACATCGAGGTTCTGCTCTGTCAGCATGAGCTGCCGCGGACCGGAACGCCCCTCGGGCACGACCGCCGCAGACTCGAACCAGATCAGCGAGCTGCCGCCGGCCGCATAGCGCCTGTAGCGCCGGAAGGTGAGTTCGCCGGGCGTCCCCCGGTCATCCGCCGCGTCAACCCCCTCCATCGGCTGCACCACGAACCGGTTCGCCAGCCTCCGCCCGCCGAACGCCAGCGGCTCGCCCAGCGCCCCGAACGCATCACTCAGCGGCAGGCCCAGGCCCCCGCTCGCCAGCTCGGCCTCGAGCTCCGTCACCGTCTTCAAATCAAACCGTTTCATACCGTTCCGTTTCAGGCGCGGCGACATCCCCTGTCATTTCGCATTCACAATCCCGCGCTTTTCCGGCATACTGTCAATCATCCCATGGACATACCCGTTACCACCGCGATCCGCGCCTTGCGCGCAGCAAAAGCCGATTTCGAGCCCATGCCTTACGACTACGTGGAGCACGGGGGCACCCGCCATGCCGCAGACTGCCTGGGTGTGGACGAGCATCTCACCGTCAAAACCATCGTGATGGAAACCGACGCGAAAAAGCCGTTCATCGTGCTCATGCATGGCGACCGGGAAATCTCGACGAAACAGATGGCCCGCGTCCTCGGCGTCAAATCGGTCACGCCCTGTGCGCCGGAGACCGCCACGCGTCACACCGGCTATCGGGTCGGCGGCACCAGCCCCTTCGGCACGCGCAAGCCCCTGCCCGTCTATGCGGAGGAGTCGCTGTTCAGCCTGCCGGAGCTCTATATCAACGGCGGACGCCGCGGCCTGCTGGTGAAAATCTCGCCCGAGGTGCTCGACCGCGTGAGCCACCCGACACGCGTCGCGGCGGCCGCCGCCGACTGAGCGGAAGCCGCCGAACGCAGAAGTCCGTCGCCTAGAAGCGCCCCATCGCGCTGAACTTCGCGTAGCGCTGCTCCGTCAGCGTCGCCAGCGGGATTTGCTTCAGCACCGCCAGATTCGCGAGCACCGCCGTTTTCACGGCAGCCACGGCAGCGGCGACATCGGCGTGCGCGCCACCTTCGGGCTCCGGCACGATCTCGTCGATGATGCCCAGCCCCTTCAGCGAGTCCGCCGTGATCTTGAGCGTCTCGGCCGCGATGGCCGCCTTGGAGCCGTCGCGCCACAAGATCGAGGCGCAGCCCTCGGGCGAAATCACCGAGTAGACCGCGTTCTGCAACATCAGGATCCGGTCGCCGACCGCAATGCCCAGCGCGCCGCCGCTTCCGCCCTCGCCGCAGACCACCACGACAATCGGCGTCTTGAGCGTGGACATGAACTCCAGATTGTGGGCGATCGCCTCGGCTTGGCCGCGCGCCTCAGCCTCGCTGCCGGGATACGCGCCGGGCGTGTCCACGAGCGAGACCACCGGCAGCCCGTACTTCTCCGCGAGGCGCATCAGCCGCATCGCCTTGCGGTAGCCTTCGGGGCTCGCCATGCCGAAGTTCGCCTCGATGTTCTCCTCCACGCCGCGCCCTTTGCGGTGGCCGATCAGCACGACCTTCTGGTCGCCGATCGTCGCGAACCCGCCGATCAGACCGCGGTCGTCGCCGAACAGGCGGTCGCCGTGCAGCTCCACAAAATCGTCGCAGAGCAGGCGGGTGTAGTCCGCGATGTTCGGCCGCTCCGCGTGACGCGCGATCTGCACAATATCCCAGGGGGACAGTTTCTGTTGCGTTTTCTTAGCCATAAAAAATACCGTTTACAGGTTACTCGTTGCTGGTTAAAGGTTGGGTGACCACGTTGCCGTTTCAGAAACCCGCGTAGCGGAGCACCTTCGCCAGGAAGGCCTTCAGCTCCTTGCGCGGAACAATGTGGTCCACGAAACCGTGAGCGAGCGTGTACTCGGCCGTCTGGAAATCGTCCGGCAGCTTCTGCTTGATCGTCTGCTCGATCACGCGGCGCCCCGCGAAGCCGATCAGCGCCTTCGGTTCGGCGATGTTCAGGTCGCCCACCATCGCGTAACTGGCCGAAACGCCCCCCGTGGTCGGATCGGTGAGGATCGACAGGTACGGCAGCCCCGCCTCTTTCAGGCGCGCGATCGCCGCGCAGGTCTTCGCCATCTGCATCAGCGAGACGATCCCCTCGTGCATGCGCGCGCCGCCCGAGGCGGACACGATGATCAGCGGACGCTTCAGCTCCACCGCCTTCTCGGCCGCCAGCAGAATGCGCTCGCCCGTTCCGCTGCCCAGGCTCCCGCCCAGAAACTTGAAGTCCATCACGCCGAGCACCACCGGGATCTTGGAGATTTTCGCCGTGCCGGTCAGCACCGCTTCGCCCTCGCCCGTCTTGGCGATGGTCGCCTTGGCCTTGTCGGCGTAGGCCCCGCTGTCGTCCTTGAATTTCAAAGGATCGTTGAAGCTCACCCCGGCGTTGATCTCCTGGAAGCTGCCCGCATCGGTCAGCAGCGCCACGCGCTCGCGGCACGACAGCCGCTCGTGATAGTTGCACCGCGGGCAAACCTTATCGGCCCGGCGCCACACGTCTTTCGCGATATACCCCTTGCAGGACGGGCACACGGCCCAGACCGCTTCTGTCGGCACGCGAACCGGCGCTTCAACCGGCTGTTCAAACCATGACATAGTTACTTACTCCTTGATTACTCGTTTCAAGCCACGCGCACGCGAAGGACACGCGCCGACGCATCAACAGCGCCTCCGCAACGGAATCAGAATGACAATATCAGAAAATTTGTCACTCTGACAAGTCTCCGGCACCGTTTTTTATCGTTTCCGGCGGCAGGCTCCGCCGGTAGAAATTGTGTGCCCAGGCGTATCCCGCCATCCCCAGGCTGCAGAGCAACACCGGCACGGCGGCCCGCCTGTACGCAAAGATGTCGAAGACGAGCCGGTTCCACGCGGTCACCCACAGCCCCCCGGCGCCCAAGCAGAACACCAGCACCGCGAGCCAGCGCACCTGCCGCTCCAGCAACACCTTGACCAGCAGCGCCACCACGGCCAGAAATGGCGCTGAAACCCACGAGATGGTCAGGGCATACACCGCGAGCGATTTCAACAGCCCGCTCGGGTTCCCGCCCTTAAAGAAAAAGGTGAAATAGTAAAACAGGACGAACGCCTGCGGCACCAGCAGGATCACCAGCAGCAGTTCGAGAAGAAAGGTTCGAAGCGTTTTCATCATAGTCAACTCATCAGCGATGCCGGAATCATACTACACCTCCCTGCGCGCAACAAGCCGTTTGGCGATACCGAGGTGATGCCAATACCCTTGTGATCGGACTTGACTTACTCAGCGCGTATAAACCAGAATCATTTCAACCATTCGTAACGAGCGGACACACATGAGCACTGCATACGTACACGGCTACAACCATCGCGAAAACATTCGCCTGCAGGATCAGGCCTCCACCTTGGTCGAGTTGTTGCACGCCGACACTTCCTATCCGGCCGGGAGCCGGGTACTCGAAGCCGGCTGCGGCGTCGGCGCGCAGACCGTCACCCTGGCAAAGAACAGCCCGGGGGCCCTGATCACTTCCGTCGATATCTCCGAGACGTCAGTCGCTGCTGCCAAGGCCAACGTGACGGCGGCCGGCTTTGCCCACGTCCGGTTTCAGCAGGCCGACATCTTCAGCCTGCCCTTCGGGCCGGAATCCTTTGACCACCTTTTCGTGTGCTTCGTGCTGGAGCACCTCGCACGCCCCGCCGAGGCGCTGGCCGCGCTCAAAAAACACCTGAAGCCAGGCGGAACGATCACGGTGATCGAAGGCGATCACGGCTCGGCCTATTTTCATCCCGACAGCGAAGCCGCGCACAGGGCGATCCAGTGCCAAGTCGAGTTGCAGCGGCAAGCGGGCGGCAACGCCCTGATCGGGAGAGAGCTCTATCCGCTGTTGAGCAAAGCGGGCTATCGCTCCGTCCGCGTGTCCCCGCGAATGGTCTACGTCGATTCCAGTAAACCCGGACTGGTCGACGGGTTCACGAAGAAAACCTTCACGGCGATGATCGAGGGCATCCGCGAGCCAGCCCTTAAGGCGGGGCTCATACCGCCCGACATTTTCGACAGCGGCATCCGGGATTTGTACCGGACGGCCGCGCCGGACGGCGTGTTCTGTTACACGTTCTTCAAGGCCACCGCAGAGAAGTGACGGCTGCGAAGGCAGGCTTTCACGTGTTCATTTGCCGAAGACCACGCGCCGGATCGCCTTCAGGTAGGCTCCGTCGGGATCGTCCCGGCACGGCACAAGCCAGCCGCCTTCGCCGATCTCGTTCCAGGCGTAAATGATCGCCAGCCGGTCTTTCGTCACCGCAGCCGGATTGGCGTCCATCCAAACCGCCAGCCGTTCGAGCAGGTTGCCGAACTGCTCCGGGGTGCCCTTGTCGAAAAACCACGAGACGAACTTTCCGTCCCCGAGCCCCTCGCCGTTCTTGGCTTCCCACGGACGCCGGTCCCACCCCTGCGTCACCACGGGGATGAAGGGCTGGCCAGAAACACCCCGCCACGCCCGAACGACCGAATCCTCCAGCTCCTGATAGGGGTGTCGCTGGTATCCCCCGCCCCATGTTCCTTGCGGCGTCACAGCGTAGTGCGTCCGGACCGAGAAGCCATCCTCGGCCTTGCCACTGCCGCACCCCGTGACCGCCACGCCCGGAAAGCCCGCTTTCTTCGCCGCCTCCTGAAGGTAGGCCAGCCCCTCCTTGTCTGCCCCGCCCGGCGAGAAGATCACCAGCACCGGCTTGCCTTCCATCCGCAGATAGCGCGGATGCTTAAAGAGGGTGATCCAGTAGTCCGCCGCCTGTTTCCACGCGTCCAGCCCGACGATCTCGAAGCCGCCGTGGTTGGCCACCAGCAGCGAGAACTCCATCCGGCTGCTGTTCTTCGCCTGCATGAAGAGCCGCATGGGCTGATGTTTCGGATCGTCCTCGATGGCCTGAACGTTGATCGGCTTCTTGTTGTCGTGCCAGTACCAGCAGAACGAGAAGTAGGCCACGCCGTTGTCCGCCGCAAGGTCGATCTGGCGCTCCATCAACTCCGTCGTGTCGTCGCGTTAGCCCCACACCGGCGTGCGGCCTGCGAACTCCGTGGCCAGCTTCTTCGTGAAGTGCGTGGGCATCCCTTTCGCCCATGCGTTCTCCGGCTTGCCATCGTCAAACGTACATTTTCCGGCCCAGCCGGCAAAGTAGTAGGCTCCCAACTTCATGCGGGGCTTTGGCTCTTGCGCTCCGGCCTCCTGGGCCGCGGACAGCGCCAGCAGAAAGGCTCCCAAAAGGCTTCCCGTCAAGAATCGCGTGTGTTTCATTTGAAGACGCCTTTACTTTGCTTTGACCGCACCGACGATCGCGTCGGCGATCGCCTGCATGCCCCGGTCGCCCGGATGATTGGCGACGCCGGAGTGCTTGAACGGCCGCTCCGAGCGCGCAACGTTCTTCTCATCCTTGCCGAGCGCACCGATGTCGACGAAAATGCCGCCGACTTCGTCGCAGGCCTGCTTGAGCGCGCCATCCTTCGGCGCGTTCGCCCAGAAACAGCTGCGCACGATGAGGGTGGGCTTGCGGCCGGCCGTGATGGTGTTCAGTAGCTTGACGAGCGCCTCTTTGAACTGGGTCTTCGCCGCATCCGTCGCCAGCGCCGGCACATTCTCGCCAATCGCAACGACGATCAGGTCGGCCTGAAACGGGACAAGGTCCTTCAGCAGCGCCGCCTCGTCATACGCGGCGTATTGCCGCTCAAAGGCCGCGATGTTCTTGACCAGCGACTCCAGCGCAGCCCCGTCCTTCTTTGCCAAAGCCTTTGTGACGAGGTGCACGAAATCCTTCTCTTGGGCGCTGGCCGCCATGCCCCAGTTGCCGGACCAGTCGACTTTTTTCGACGGCCCGTGCAGCGTGATGCTGTTGCCGAGAAACAGGATCTTCTGGAACTCCGCAGCCGGTGCGAATCCCGCGCACATCAGCGCCAGTGCGATCGCGACTCTCTTCAAGGTGTTGACTCCTCCGATTTTTTCGACGTATTCGATTCGCTCGGTAACCGACGGGGTTCCGATACTCAGACCTTGAGTGAGTAGCCCTTGCGGTACGCCGGCGTGACCATCGCGGTTGCCGCCTCGCTGTTTCTGAAGCGCAGCGCCTCGCAGTCCCACTCCAGTTTGACGCCGGGGTGTCGCACCGCGATCGCTCCGAGCGCCGCGTTCTCGGCGACATAGCCCGCCGTCTCGAACGGGTTGCCTGACTTGCGCCCGATCTTGATGGCCGTGACGAAGTCCTCAAAATGGCTGCCGATGTTGGTCATCCAGAAGTTCGGCTTGGCCTTTTCCTCTTCCTTGATGTCGCGGATCATCTCGCGCATCGCCGTCTCCGGAATGACGCGGCAGGAGTCCGCGCCGTGCGAGCCGTACTTCAGTACGTTCTTGCTGCCGTAGACGACCGCGCCCGCATTCCACTGTCCGGGGACGATCGTGTTGCCCACCTCGCGTCCCTCTTCGAGAACAGCCGGGCGCGGCACCTCGTTGCAGAACTCGCCGTCGTGCCACAGGATCGTCATGGTCTTGCCGTTCGCCAGATCGTACTCGTAGCGGATGCGCGACGCGTTCGGGAAGGCGAGCCGGTCGCGCACGGGGTCCCAGTCCGGCGTGATTTCCGCGGTGATCCGGGCCGGGCTGCGGAGGTTCAGAGCATCGTAGATCGGGTCCAGCAGGTGGCAGCCCCAGTCGCCGGGGTTGCCGGTGCCGTAAGGCGTCCAGGCCCGCCAGCGGTTCGGCGTGAAATAGGGCGAATACGCGAGGTATTCCGACGGGCCGACCCAGCGGTCCCAGTTGAGTCCGTCGGGAACCTTCTCCAGCTTCGCAAGCTCCGGGATCTTGCTCTTCGAGTCCATCACGCGCATGGTCGTCCAGGTGTGGACCTCGCGGATCTCGCCGAGCAGCCCTTTCCGGACCCACGACTTGAAGGTCTGGTGGCTGGCGAAAGAGTGGCCCTGGTTGCCCATCTGCGTGACGACGTTGTACTTCCGCGCGGCTTCCATCAGCTTGCGGATCTCCCAGACCGTGCGGGCGATGGGCTTCTCGGTGTAGACGTGCTTGCCGAGCTGCATCGCGTCGACCGTCGGCAGCGCATGCCAGTGGTCGGGTGTCGCCACCAGGACGGCGTCGAAGGACGTGCCGAGCTTGTCGTACATCTCGCGATAGTCTTCGAACGCCTGCACATCCGGCAGGAACTGCTTCGTCGCGGCAATGCTGCGCGGGTCGACGTCCGCGACCGCCACGACCTTGCCGAGGGCGCCGAGCCCTTTGAGGTCGCCGCGCCCCTGGCCGCCGACACCGACCGCCGCGAAGTAAACCGTTTCGCTGGGCGGCGCCTCTCCGCTGCCCGCCAGCAGGCGGCGCGGGAGAATGTTGAACACGCCCGCTGCACCGGCGGCGCGCAGGAAAGAACGACGTCCAAGCTGCGACGGCATACGCTGATCCTTTTCGCTGCTGAACTTCAAAGAGAAGACTGTTTGCCCGAAACGCACAACACCGGCCTAAACAGTCGCTCTCTCGCTTCGACTTACTTCAGTTCTTTGATCCGCAGGTTACGGTACTGAATCTTCATGGGCGGACCCGCATGCATCTGCAGGGTGATGAAGCCCTTGCGCGGGGTGTCGGGACGGTGGTCCTCAAACTCGCAGGTCTTCATTCCGTTGACGAACAGCGTGATGGCCGGCCCCTTGCACACGATGGTGTAATCGTTCCAGTCATCCCCCTTGAAAACCTTCTCTTGGAGCGCTTTGCTGTCCGCGAAACGCTCGACCGTTTTCTGTCCCTTGGCGTCGATGACGACCTTTGCGCCGCGCTCGCCCACCAAGTGCTGCGCGGGGTGGTAGAGGAAGCCGACGTAGTTGCCGCCGCCGTTCATATCGGCCTGATATCCGCTGTCGCCGAACTCCTGATCCTTCGAGCGGATCTGGATGCCGGAGTTGGCGCTGGGGCTGAGGCGGAACTCCGCACGCATCTCGAAATCGCCGGGCTGGCCGCCCGCCCAGATGAGGTGGCTGTTCTTCTTGCACGGTTTGTCCTCGGAACTCTGGGCCTGCAGGATGCCGTCCTTGACCTGCCACCAGCCGTCGCCGCCTTTCCACTCTTTCAGGTCAATGCCGTTGAACATCGGCGTGAAGCCCTGCTCAGCAGCCTGGCGGCGGGTGACGGCGAGGGCGGCGCTGAGGAAAGCCTTGTCTTCGTCGCGGACAGCCCAGGGCTGCGCCTGCTCCAGACGGGCCATCTGCTTCTCCATCGGGATGGTGAAGCTCAACTCGAGCTGACGCACGAAGCCGCGGAGGGCGAGAATCTTCAGTCGGTCCGTGGGCGCGCTCTGCGCGAAGGCGGCGGCATCTTCAAGCGCCTCGGGAGTTTTCCACTCGGCGAGCGCTCGGATGGCGGCTTCGCGCAGGGCGGCGTCTGCGGTCTGCGCAGCCGCGGCGCGGGCGATGGCGAGCCCCTGGTCGTTCGAGAGCGCGGTCAGCACCGTGAAGAGCGCGAGCTTCTCGGCGCCCTTCGCAGCGTCATAAGCCGCCTTGAGGGGGTCCATCGCAACCGGCAACAAGGTCTCGCCGCTCAGGTGCACCGAGTCGTTCTCACGCACCTGGACGCTTTTTTCGACACCGTCGAACAGGTAAACCATGCGGAGGGCCTTCGCTTTGCCCGGCGCCGGATCCTCGCTGAAACCGTCCCACTTGCAGAGGCGGCCCGAGGACTGGATGGTGATGGAGCCAACGTCCACGAGCTTCTGGACATTGGCGGTGACCTCTTTGGTCAGGCCATTCTCGAAGTTTCCGTAAACCGCGCTCTTGATCACGGTCTTGCCTCCGCGGGGACGCGCGTAGCGCGAGCAGAGGGAAGAGAGCGCGCGGACCGCCGTCTCGCTTTGCGGGGTCTTTGCGATGACGGCCAACAGCACGGGGATCTCCTTGTCGGAGCCGAGATCGCCTACGCCTCTGACGGCCGCGTCGAGAATTTTCGCATCGGCGTCGGCCGTGAGTTTCACCAGCGACGGAACCGCCACGGCCATCCGGCGGCGCAGCGCCATGTCGATGCCGGACAAACGCGTGTCCGCATCGGCGTCGGCCATCATGGCCAGAACCGCGTCATCCGCAGCCTTGCCTGCGAAGCCCATGATCTCGTTCTTGGCGGCGTCGGCGATGGCGGCGTCCGCATGTTTGGCCAGCGCAAGCAGCGGAGGCATCGCAGCGGGATCGTTGAGCGCGGCGAGGGCGGCGGCGGCGGCAAGGCTGCTCCCCGGACACACGGCACGCTCGCCCGCGGCCAGTGCGGCCAGAGCCGGAACGGCGGCTTTGTCGCCCCGCTGCCCCAGAACAGTTGCCAGACGGGCCTGCACGGCCGGCACCTTGGCGAGGGCTGCGGCGAAAGAGGCCGTCGCTTTTTCGCTCTTGGGGAAGTCGAGCGCCGCACGCAAAGCCGTGTCGACCGTGTCGGCGTCTGCGCTTGCGATCGACGCTTCCCAGAGCTTCATGCGCTCCTCGCCCGCGGCCACAATCTCACCGCGAAGGGCGGCCAGGCGCGTGTTCACGCAGACGTTCTCTTGGGTGTTGCGGATGTCGGCGTAGTAGGCTGCCGCTTTCGCCGGAGAGGCTGCCGCGACCTTCCGGGCGCCGTTCAGATACGCTTCCGCCACGCAGGGGCATTTGCCCAGTCCCTCCTTGAGCGCGGCCATCGCCTCCGGCGTGGCCAGCTTGCCCAGCGACTGCGCCGCTGCGGCAGCAACGTCCTTGTCGCCGTCAGACATCCGCCCGCGCAGGAGCTCGACCGGACGCGCGTAAAGTCCGCTGCCGGCCGGCCGCAGAAAACCCACGAGCGCCGCCCACCCGCTCCGCCGGGACTGTGCCGGCTTGAGGTTGCCCATCGACTGTATCACGCCGACAAGCGCCGGGCCCGTCAGACGTCCGGCCGCCTCGCAAAGCGCCGCTTCCACCGCCGGGTCGGGAATCATTTCCAAACCGTAGCGCGCCGCGTGGCGAAGCTGCGCCTTTTCGTCCGCAAAAAGCGCGCTCAGAGGACCGACGGCCGCGCGGGTCCCGCACCAGCCGAGATTCTGACAGGCCGTGATCTTGTCGTTGTCGGAGGTGTCCGCCTTCTGCAGCACCTCAAGCAGCTTTCCCTCGTTCAGAAGGATGCCCTTGTCCAACTCGGCCACGGCGCAAAGTGTCGCCAGGGCCATCATGACGCAAACCAATTTTTTCATCTTGAATTCCTAATGTCAAAAAACCTTGAAACTCGTTCACATCCGCCGGTGCCACGCGCGCTAGCAGATCTGCCAGCCCTCGCGGGCGGCACGTGAGCGGAGACGGTTGGCCTGCTCGTCGTTGACGAACGCCTCTCTGACGGGATCCCACGTGAGATCGCGCTTCAGCCACTGGGCTATGTTTGCGCAATGCACGGTGCTCATCGATCGGTGCATGAGACTGGGGTTGGCCACCGTGACCGTGCGGTTCTTGATGCACTTGAAGAAATCTTTCATGGTCCCGACCAGATGCCCCGTGCGGGTGATGTAATCCTGCAAGATCTTGTTGTAGTCGGCCAGCATCGCGGGGTTGGAGACCTCCGGGCGCGCGTAGCCGTCGGCGCAGGAGCACCAGCCCTCGC
>CAYZQL010000049.1:0-5575 GCA_964480555.1 uncultured Lentisphaeraceae bacterium
CGCGGCCGCCGGATCCATGCTCGACACCCGGTCCATGCTGCGCCGGAACGCCGTCTCCGCCCCCGCCTGGACTGCGAACAGCAGAACGACCACACGCGTTATCCGTCTACCGACCTGTCCCCGCGCGTCCATACCTTCGGCGTTCGGCGTTCGGGTTACGCTATCGTTCATTCCCGTTCCACAGGCGGTTGGCTCATCCATAACTTCAACATTCGGCATTCGATCACTTTCGCGCCACTCGGGCGGAGGGCGTGTCGCTATTCAACGGCAATCACCGTGCCCGTCTCACGGATCAGTTCGACGCGCAGGTCGTCCCACCAGACTCCGGCACCCGGGCCATTCTGCGGCGCGACACCCGAGGTCTCTTCCGCGTTGACTCCCACCCACTGCAGATCGCGCAGGTTGAGGATGCCCCCGAACGCCGTGCCGTCCTCCAACCACGTCCTGTCAGGAAAAGCTTTCGAAGAGTCGGGGACGCCGCTTTCGGTGTGCCACAGCTTGACCGTGACCGGCTGCCCGTCCGCATCCTGCTCGAACCGCAGGTGCAGACGGACAAAACCTTCGTCAGCCGTCGCGCCGACCTGTGTGTCGGCCGTAGCGTTTGCTCCTTCACTCTCCGTCCAATTGCCGGTCGCCGAAGTTCCGAGGGCCGCCGTGGAGCCGCGATACTTGATGACCCGCGCGTACGTGGGCGCGTTCAGGCCGCGTGTCACACAAAGCCCATAGCCGTTCAAGTCACGGTTCATTAAATAAAGCCACCCTTTCCAGGACCTGCCAGACGTGGCGTTACACATCAGCCGCATCCGCGCGCTCAGTTCCACGGTCACCGGCTGCCCCGGCCTGACCCGCAAAGGATACTGTCCGCCGATCGGCCACCAGCCATTGTTATGGGAGCCGTTGGTATAGGCGAGCGCCGTATAGGTGGGGCTGCCGAGATCCTGAACCTGCCAACTGCCCAGCGCCGAAGAACGCAACGCCCAATTGCCCGGAAACGCGCCGCCCGTAAAACCGCTGGCCCCGTTGGTCCAGCCGGACTCAAAGTCCTCCGTGTAGACGTCCGGGATCAGGCTGGCAGCGTTTTCTTGAAGCAAGAAGTTTCCGGGGGAGCGCGCCTCGTCGGCAACCGCGGCCGCATCCAGTTTGCCGATGAACGACCGCAGTCGCGGCGGAACCGTGTACCCTTCTGCGGAAAAGCCCCAGCCGCCGGTCGGGATGGTGATGTCTCCGGCCGGGATCGGGATCAGCCTGTTCGTGACCGACACGCCGTCGAGGAATATCTCCAGCTTGCCGTTTGCCCCGTCCGCATTGCGTGTCCAGACACCGGCGACGTGATGCCACGCGCCGTCGCACAACGAAACCGGGGGCACATTCGTGATCACACCGACGCTTTTGACTGAGAATTTGAGGTCCGGTTTATTGGCCGCACCCCAAGAGAACCCGAGGAAATGTTCGTTGTTGTAGTTCACCATGCCGCCCCAGCCGTCCTTGGTCCAAGCCGTCGCATTGAAAAGCGCTTCGAGCGTGAGGCCGCGTCCCGCAACAGGATGGATGAAATACGCCTTGTTGTTGGTGTTGTCGGTCGTGTACCCGGGACCTTGAGCGCTTCCCGCCAGCTGCGCGGCGGTCACAAAAGCACCCCCGCCCTGCGGCCCAGTGCTGACGGCAATCTGCGGCACAGGGTTGGTGCCATAGCGCGTGATCGCCTGATGCATGTCCACGATATCCTCGGACGCGGCCGTGTAGGACGCGTTGGCAGGGCCGCCGGGAGTTCCCGTGTTGTCGAAGGTTAACCGGTAGATCACCGTTGCGCCGGAACGGGCGCCGACAAGCGCGAAAGACAGTGAAACCAGAATAGCAGGCATCGGGCATCTCATGGTTTATCCTCCTTCAAACGCTAACGTGTTGATGTCAGGACCACCCCTCACACTCACACCCTCAGGGCGTGACGTATGGCTCACAAAACACACAACATTATTTTAATATTAAAGGCTTTTCCTGCGTCTTGTCAAGCGGGGTGCGCGGGCCGGAACAGCGCACGCCCCTCCCACTCTGGCCGCCAGCTCTTGGCGGACGAGTGGACCTGGACGATCCGCGACGTCTTCAAGTGAGGCGGGCCCTTGTCGCGCCGGCCCCGGCGCGACAGGCGGATCATCCGTTCTCAGCGCGTCAGCCCCGACGCGAACTCCAGCGCCAGGAGCGAGTAGGAGGTCGCCAGCACGGGGTCGTTCTCCCACCAGCGGTTGTTGTCGTTGACCCACGAGCCGTCGGCCTTCTGAAGCCCGATGATTTTGCGGGCCACCTCTTCGCGCCAGCGGATCTCGCCTGCCGCGGCGTGCTTCGGCAGCGCCTCCAGTCCTGCGGCACTCAGCGCGCGCGACATCACGTTGTAGTAGAAGAAAAGGCCCTGCTGACCCTGCCCCGGATTTTCCTCCAGCGTCCAGAAACGCGAGCGGAACGCACGCGCGGGTCGCTCTTCTCCAGACGCGCATGCACCAGCGCCAGCAGCCCCGCATAGGTCATGCTGCCGTACGCGCGCAGCATCACGCGGCCGTCGGCGTTGGTGACCGCGCCGCCCTTGGGGTCCTGGGTGTTGTAGGCGAAGCCGCCCGCCGTCTCGCCTTCCTTGTTCTGCATCTGCGTCACATACTTGAGCGCCTCGTCCCAGTTGATGTCCGCGCGCTTCTCCCCGGCGGGCCGCAGATCCTCGGCCCCTTGCGTGCGGCGCATCGCGTCCATCGAAAAATGCGTGTTGTTCAGATCGGAGTAGCGCCGGCCGGCGTCTTTGTCGTAGCCGAAGCCTCCCGCGTGCAGGTCGTCCCCGGCATGCTGCGACGCCGCAATGTAGGAGCGGGCCTTCAACACGGCCGGCATCACCTCGCGCCGTCCGGTCGCGAACAAGGCCGCGACGCAAATCGACGTGTTGTAGTTGCCGAGCCCGCCGCCCTTGCGCCCCGGCACCGGCACGTAGATGCCGCCGTCCGGCTGCTGTCTCGCCAGCAGAAAAGCGACGGCCCGATCGGCCTCCGGCGCAAAGGCCTTGTCGCCGGAGGCGGCGAAAGCCCAGAGCGGCAGCGCCGTCAGCGCGGGCATGCCGTCGTCCGACCAAGCCCCGCCCGGCTTCTGGCAGGCCTTGAGCCACTGCAGGCCCTTGTTGACCGACGCCCTCACCTCCTTCTCCAGCTCCGGAGAAATCCCCTGCGCCCGCACGCCCAGCGCCATTCCCGCAACAACGGCCGACAGCAAAAATGACATTTTCCTCATCGTTGACTCCTCTCGCTTTCAACCTCCAACCGGTTCGTTTAAGAGTAGCACAACGAGGCCGGTCCTTACAACGTGCCAAAAGCCGGGTATCGGGTCGTTTTCCGGGCGGTGCGCAAAACCACCCGGGAGGACAGGCGCGAGTGCGCCTGAACGGAGAACCACGGAGGGGCGGAGTGTATGAAAGTCGCCGAACCGCTGATCGGTCAAAGGCTGTAGGCGGATGACCAGCCTCTCCCGCCGCAGCTCAGGGTCTTTCTCAGCAATAGCCGGGCAGCATCCCGTAGAAATAAAGCGGCTTCAGGACGTAGACCTTGAGCAGCCAAGCGGGCCACAGCTCCTTGGACGTGTCCAGCAGCGAGAACGGAAGACTGCTCTTCGGCTTCTTGTCGTAGTCGAACTCGCAGAGCAGAACATGCCCGTAGTCGGTGATGATCGGGCAGGCGGCATACCCGTCATACTTCGCTTGCGGTGCTCGCCCTTCGAGCATCGCGATCAGGTTCTGGGCGGCAACCGGCACCTGCCTGCGGATTGCGGCAGAGGTCTTGCTCGTCGGAATCCCCGCGACATCGCCCAAACAAACGATGTTCGGAAACTTCAGATGCACCAGCGTGGCCTTGTCGACCATGGCCCACGCGTCAGCGGCCAGTTTCCCCTCGGTCCACCCCAGGCCCGCTTGGCGGACAAAGTCCGGCGCACTCTGCGGCGGCACGAGGTGCAGAAAATCGTAGGCCTCAGTGAAGGGTGTCGTGACCGTCTCCTCCACCGTCGCGACCTTGCCGGTCAGAGGGTCGGTCCGCTCTTTTTTGATCTTCTCGCTTTTGTTGAAATACACCTTCTTCGCCTGGGTGTCTACGCCCTTGACGCGGACATTCAGGGTAACGTCCACCTGACGCTCGTTGTAAATCGCCTCGAGCCGCGGCGTGAAATAGGGCACGTCATACAGCGCGTGGGCGGCCGAAAAATAGTCGATCTTCACCTTCGTCCGGCGGCCAGCCTGACGGGCCAGATGCTCGGTCAGGAGGCAGATCTTTTTGGGCGCCCCGCCACACTTCAGCTTGGTGTGGGTGTCCGTGAAGATACCGCGCCCGCCCGTCTTGGCGAACGCCTGAATCGCCGGCCAGGTCTTCTGAGCACCCTCGAAGTCGTAGATGCTGTGGACGTTGCCCTGTCCCAATGTCTTCAGAGAAAGGCCTTCCACCTTATTCCAGTTGAGCTGCAGCCCAGGCGTCAGCACCAGAAAATCGTAGGCGAACACGCTGCCGCCCTCGACCGTCACCCGGTTCTGCGCCGGATCCACCGCAACCACCGTCTTCTTGATCCACTTCACGCCTTTCGGCATGCAGTCCGACTGCTTACGATAGACCTGCTCCGGCTTGTAGACGCCTGCGGCGATCAAGGTGAATCCGGGCTGATAGAACTGGCGATCGGCAGGGTCGATCAGCGTGATCTCCGCCCGCCTCAGGCTGCGCGCAAGCCGCGCGGCCATGCTGATCCCGGCCGCACCGCCGCCGATAATCACGATCTTGACCTTGGCGTTGCTGCCGGAAGTCACGTCCTTGCACCCCCCTCCCGAAGCCACAATGATCCCTGACGCTGCCGCCGCCTTGATAAACGTGCGCCGGGTCATGTGAACGTTCGCCGCCTGTTCCAGAGGGGTGCTTGTTGGATGAGCCATACTGTCCTTTTTCCCTGTTCAAAAATCCGATCTGCAATCAAAAAATGATACGCCAGGCGGGAATGGACTGTCCAGCGGATTTGAGGGTCGGTCCTGCGCCCTGCGGGGTTTGCTATTGTGCCTTCCTCCCCGTTTCGCTAAATTAAACCCTTAAGAGCGAACGAGAGACGAGCGCGCTCCCCTGCTTTAACAACTGAACGGCAAACCGACCACCACCTAAACACCCGTAATGAACTGGAGAGGCAAAGCGATCGGCGGCAGCATCGGCTCTTTTCTGGGGCCGTGGGGCACGCTGGCAGGGGCGGCAGCCGGACATTTCTTTGTCGACCGCAAGAAGCCCTCGCCCGAGAAGCAGTCGCTGCGCCTGCTGGCCCTCACGGCCGGCGCGCTCTACGAACTGGCCGGCGTGGACGGGCGGTACACGGTCAAAGAAGACAAAGCCATCCGCGCGATTCTGGGCGAGATCAACCACAACGTCGGCGCCCCGCTCGCCCCGCATGAGCTGGCTTACCTGATCGACGACGCCGCGCGCATCGACCGCTGTCTGGCGCGCCTCGCCTCAACCGTGCGCGGGAATCCGGACCTCGCCTGCGCCGCGCTGGGCTGGCTCTGGCGCGTGGCGGTGAGCGACTGCGACGA
>CAYZQL010000049.1:5585-18517 GCA_964480555.1 uncultured Lentisphaeraceae bacterium
CCAGGCGGGGCCTGGGGGGCGTGACCCTGTGGCGCCGGCCCTGCCGCCCCCGGCAAAGCCGATTGTCTCCTCGTTCTAACCTTGCGAAACACCGCTATGAAACTGATCGTTCAAATTCCCTGCTATAACGAACTGGCAACGCTGGAAAGCGTCGTCCGCACGATCCCCGAGCGCATCTACGCGTTCGCGCACCAGGCGGGCCTCTCCGAAGAGGCCGTGCGGCACGCCTCGCTGCTCTACAGCCGGCAGGCCGCCGCGCCAAACCGGGAGCGCCATGCGGCCTGCTCCGTTCTCGGCGTCCCCTTCCACGCCGACCCTTCGCAAATCAAAGCCGCCTACCGCAGCCTGAGCCTCACCTACCATCCGGACAAGCACGCCGAACTCGATCCGGCCATCCAAGCGTTGACCGCCGAGAAATTCGCGCAGGTCAAGCGAGCGTATGATCTGCTGAGCGTCGAGCCCGGCCGCGACTGGTATGTGAAGCAGCCGGATTCCGGCCGGTTGACGCCTGCCGCCGCCGACGCGGTTGTGCTGTGTTTCTGCTGCGGCACGAGCATCGGGCTGCCGCCTCTCGAGCACATCCCGTCCGCGCGTTGCCCCGTCTGCCAGACCCTGCTGGCGTTCGAGCGCGACGTGGCGGAACACCTGGCATCTTTCCTGAATGGTCCGCCGCGCTAAGGCAAAGAAATGAGGTCCGTATGCGATTCGTCAAAGCTCTGCGTGCGCTCACGCTCGCCTCGGGTTGCGTCATCGCCGCACTCCTCCTCCTGACCGCGCTGACGCAGGGCCTTGCCGAGCGGCGCCTGACTCGCGCGCTCCAAGATCTGCCGGATCACGACTACACGGCCGGGATTCTCGCGCTCCGGAACCAGGGCCGCATCAGCGAGGCGCTCGACTGGGCCCGCTACGCCACGAACAACCCCGCCTTGCCGAACCAGGCCGCCGCCACCAACCTCGTGACCGCCCTCGAGGGCGAGCAGGCTTCGGTCTGGCGACAGGCGGACCGCGCGGCGAAGGGCTTCATCGTCGGCTCGGGCACATCGGTGGAGGAGATGGGCGGCGCGATCGCCTCAGACATGCTGGTCTACGGCGACTGCCGCGACCTCGTCCTGCAAGGCTATTACCGGCTGACGGGGCGCGAGACCGACTCCGTTGTGGCGGCGCTCGCGGGCGTCGGCTTGCTCACCGAGCTGGTCGACGCCCTCGACTGGGCCCCCGCCGTGCTCAAAGCCTTCCGCAAAGCCAACGCCATGTCGCAGCGTTTCGGCGAGTGGCTGGCGGCAGCCTGCCGAAGCTCCGTCCAAGCGCGCAAGCTCGACCCCGCGCTCCAGCAGGTCTTCGCGGACCTCAAGCTCCTCCAGGCGCGCCTCGGGCTGGCCCGGACCGCCGCCGTCTTCAAGCACGCCGGCCAGGCCGACGATGTGGCCGCCTTGGCCAAGCTGGCCGACGCGCACCCCGGCGAGGTTTACCGCTTCCTTGAAACAGCCGGCGACGGAAGCCTGCCGCTGTTGCGGCGCGTGGCGGACGAGCCGCGCGGCTTCGACCGCATCGCCCTCGCCACGCGCAAAGGCCTTCCCGGCATCCGGGCGCTGCGCAAAGGCGGCGAGCTGCGGCACGTCACGCTTTTCGTCCGTTACGGCGAACGCCTCCTGCGCATGTTTCGCCTGCAGCGCCCGCAGCGGTTCCTGCACGCGCTCGCCATGCGCTCCCCGGCCGCCCGCAAAACGATGTGGGGCGCAACCGCGGGGCTTCTGGCCATCGCCGCCTGGCAGACCCGGGCGGCTTTCCGGCGGGGGCCGCACCGCTACGCCGTCGCCTGACCCCCTGAGGCCTGTTCCCTTGCCCTCCGCGCGTGTCGAAACAAGATGGGCCTGGGCCGTAATCGGTTGGCGGCGGGGTCCGCGCAAAAAGGGTGCGCGAAGAATAACCCGCCGGGGCCGCATATTCGTTTGCTTGGAACAAAAGACGTGCTAAAATCCGGTGTTTTCTTGGTGAGGGGAATTGTCACACACGTAACAGGACGGTATGGCTGAAGAAACAAAGGTTGCGCTCGTCATCGGGGGAAGCCGCGGAATCGGGCGCGCGATCGCCGAACGCTTGGCGGCTTCCGGGTTTGACATCTGGCTGACGTATCAGTCCAATCACTCCGCCGCGCAGGAGACGCGCGCGGCCGTCGAGGCGCGGGGCCGGGCGTGCCGCCTGCTGGCGTTCGACCTGGCCGACCGCGCGGCGACGCGGGCGGCCTTGGAGCCGCTGCTGCAGACGCGCTGCCCGGACGCGCTCGTTTACAACGCGGGGATCGCGCGCGACAACCTGCTGGCGTTCATGCGGGACGAGGAGTGGGACGCCGTCCTGCACACGAACCTGGACGGCTTTTTCAACGTGACGAAACCGGTGATCTTCGAGATGATCCGCAGGAAGCAGGGGCGCATCGTAATCATCTCCTCGGTGTCGGGGCAGCTGGGGCAGGCCGGGCAGGTGAACTACGCGGCCTCCAAGGCAGGCCTGATCGGCGCGGCGCGGGCGCTGGCGCGCGAGGTCGGCCGGAAAAACATTTTTGTGAATGTCGTCGCTCCCGGCGTGATCGACACCGACATGACGTCGGAGCTTCCGAAAGAGCAGGTCCTTCCCCTCATCCCGCTGCACCGCTTCGGCACCGCGGACGAGGTCGCGGCGGTCGTCCATTTCCTGTGCGCCGAGCCGCACATGTATGTGCACGGGCAGGTCATCGGCGTGAACGGCGGCATGGCGGTATGAGCGGTTCCCTAAGGAGCAGATACGACGAGGTGGTCGTCGGCGCCGGAACCGCGGGGCTGACGGCGGCTTTGCTGCTGGCGCGCTTCGGGCGCTCCGTCCTGCTGATCGACCGGGCACCTGCGCCCGGAGGCGGACTACGGCGCTTTCAGCGCGGCGGCGTCTTCTTCGACACGGGCTTCCACTTCACGGGCAGCGTGCGCCCAGGCGAGCTGTTCGACCATCTGCTGGTGCAGCTGGGCGTCCGCGATGAGGTTTCGATCGTCCCTTACCAAGAGTCGGGCACGCACCGCTTTCTCTTCACCAAGCAGCGCGCGTCGGTCGACGTGCCCGCCGGGCTCGATCAGGCGTGCGCCCACTGGCAGTCGCTTTTTCCCCAGGAGACGGACGCCATCGCCTGGTATTTCCGGGCGCTGCGCTCCGTCGCCGACCGGACGATGGGCATGAACATCGGCCAGCCGCTGACGACGTTCGGGATGATCGAAGAGGATTTCGTGTCGCTGCGCTCCGTTCTGGAGGAGCGCTTCCGTGATCCGGTCCTCAAAGGGCTGATCAGCGCGTTTGCGATGTGCTACGGCTCGCCGCCCTCCCACGTCTCCTTCGCCGCGCACGCGCGGGTGGCCTTCGGCCTGCACCAGTCCGTCGGCGGCGTCGCCGGCGGCGGCGACGCGCTGGCAGAGGCGCTGGCAAAGGCGGCCGCGGGCGCGGGCGTGGACATCCGCTGCGGCTGCGGGCTGGAGGCGTTCGACGCGGTGGAGGACGGCCAGCCGCGCGTCGCGGTTCTCTCGGGCGGGCGCTCGGTCGCGTTCGGGCGCTGCCTGCTCACGATGGACCCGGCGCAGATTCTGGACCTTCTGGCGCCGGTCCATCCGTCGCCGGCCTTCCGGGAGCGCGTCCAGGCCTTCGAGCCGTCGGTGGGGTTTCTGGTCGCCTACGGGGTGGTCGGCGGCGACGCCCCGCCCCCGGGGTTCGGGCGCTCCATCTTCTCGGAGTTCCCCGACACCGATTTCGATGCGATGATGGATCCCGCCACGGGCGGCGAGCGCCCCATGGTGGTGATCGAGGTGCCCGGCGACCCGGCGGCCGGAAAGCCGCCTTCGCTCTCGGTGCTGGAGTTGTCTTTCGCTCAGGATGTGGTAACATGGAAAGCTTCACGGGTGGGGCGCAGGCCGGAGGGATATGCCCGCTACAAACAGGCGAGCGCCGAAAAGCTGTTGGCTCGCCTGGGACGCTTCACCCGGTATGCGGACCGGGTCCGGTGCGTCGACACGGCGTCGATGCTGACGTTCAGGGATTACCTGAACTCGCCGTGCGGGAGTGCTTACGGCATCATGCAGAAAGTCGGGCAATATGGCCTGTTCGGCCGGCTGCCCGGCCGGAACCTTTACGCGGCGGGGCAGAGCGCCTTGCTGCCGGGCGTGATGGGCGCGATGATGTCGGGCGTTTTTGTGGTCCGGCAAATGGTCGGCAAAGAGGCATTTGATAGCAGGTTATTTCAAAGGACGCGCTGATCGTCAGATGAAACGGGTTGTCATTACAGGAATGGGCGTGGTTTCACCGCTGGGCGGAAACGTGGCGGAGCAGGCCGCCGCCTTGGAAGCCGGGCGCCACGGGATACGCAGGATGCCCGACTGGGCGACGTACAAAGGGCTCCGGAGCCTGATCGCGGCTCCCGCCGAGCTGAAGAACGAGAAGGCGATCCCGAGGCAGAACCGGCGGTCCATGGGCCGCATGAGCATTTTTGCGGCGCAGGCCGCGATGGAGGCGCTTTTGGACGCGCGGTGCGAAGCGGGCACGCTCGGAGGCGGGCGCGTGGGCTGTGTGGCGGGCTCCACGACGGCGAGCGCCATCACGCTGAGCAACGTCTATGAAACCATGCTGCCCGAGCGCGATTTCTCGCAGCTGCAAACCATGCAGTTTTTCCAATGCCTCTCGCATACGGTGGCGATGAACCTGGCGCAGTACCTGGGCCTGCAAGGGGTGCTTCTCTCCACGAACGCGGCATGCGCTTCGGGTCTGCAGGCGATCGGCACGGCGTTCGACTTGATCCGCTCGGGGCGCCAAGACGCGGTCTTCTGCGGCGGCGCGGAGGAGCTGCACCCGACGGTGACGGGGTCGTTCGACATGCTGATGGCCGCCTCGACCGAGTACAACGACCGCCCCGACGAAGCGTCGCGGCCCTTCGACGCCGCGCGGGACGGGCTGGTCTGCGGCGAGGGCGCGGGCATCCTGCTCCTGGAGGAGCGCGACCGCGCGCTGCGGCGCGGCGCGCCGGTGTATGCGGAGGTCGTGGGGTTCCACACGTGCAGCGGCGGATCGCACATCAGCGAGTCCCACCGCGAAGGGATCGCGCGCTGCATGGCCGGCGCACTGGAGGATGCGGGCTGCGCGCCTTCCGATGTGGACTACGTGAGCGCGCACGCGACCGCGACGCGCCAGGGCGACGGCGAGGAGGCGGCGGCCATCGGCGCGCTGCTGGGAGGCCGGGTGCCCGTGAGCAGCCTCAAGGGGCACCTGGGGCACACGCTCGGCGCTTCCGGAGCGATCGAGCTGATCGCCGCCCTCGCGGGACTGAGAAAAGGAGTGCTTTTCCCGACGCGGAATCTGACGCGCGTGGCCGAGGAGTGCAGCGGCCTCCGGCATGTCACGGCGCTGGAGCCGACCGCGGCGCGGTGCCTGATGAAGAACAGCTTCGCGTTCGGCGGCATCAACGCTTCGCTGGTGTGCCGGCTGTGAGTCGGCGGAAACAAGGATTTCGCGTAGGGCGGTCAGATTGACAGCCAGGGGCCGGATGGCCGAAGCGGCTGACCGCCGTTTCATTTGGGAGTGTGCGTATGACGAGAGAAGAGATTGTGGCGAGCATCAACCGCGTGTTTGAAGAATCGTTCGAGATCGAGCCGGAGCGCCTGGTTCCCGAAGCCAACATCTTTCTCGACCTGGAACTGGACAGCCTCGACACCGTGGACCTGGTCGTGGCGATCCAAAAACGGTTCGGGGTTAGCATCCGGGACGACGAGCGCGTCCGGGCCATCCGGACGCTGAACGATGTGTACGCCTTCATCGAGAACATCCAGAAAGAGCAGGGAGCTTGAAGCGCGGCATCGCCATTCTTTATGCGTTTGTTTTCTACCCGCTGCTGGCCGCGTATACCCTCGCGGCGGTGCTCGTCCTGACGACGGTCGGCGCGGCGGGGTCTCTCTTTGTCTCGCGCCGCGAGAACATGCGCCGGTTTCGGCGGATGATCGCCTGGTACGGCTACGGCATCGTCCGAGGCCTGGCGCGCCCCGTCATCCGGGTCGTCTACGAGTCCCCGGCCCGCCCGCCGCAGACCGCGAAAATTTTCGTTTCGAACCACGTCGCCTCGTCGGACCCGTTCCTCGTCTCGCTCCTGCCGGAAGCGACGGTCCAAGTCGTCAACCTGTGGCCGTTCAAGCTGCCGGTGTGGGGCCTCTACGCGCGGTGGGCCGGCTACCTGAACGTCCGGGCCATGACGCCCGAAGCGTTCCACGAGGCCGGCGCGCGGTTGCTCGCCGAAGGCGCCTCGATCGTGGCTTTCCCCGAAGGCACGCGGGCGGGAGACCGGCCCATGGGCCCCTTTCACAGCGCGGTTTTCCGGCTGGCCCTCGCCACGCGCACCCCGCTGGTGCCGATGTGCATCACCGGCAACGCGCGTTCGCCGGCGAGGGGCTCCCTGCTGCTCGAGCCCGCCACCGTCCGGGTGCGCTGCCTTCCCGAACTCGCGTGGGAGACGTTCCGCGACATGTCCCCGTTCCAATTGAAAACCCACGTGCACCGCCTGATCCAGCAGGAAGTGAACCGCATGAGGCTGCCCACATGACGCCGCTGCGACGATCATTCAATCTGGCGTTCTGTCCGCCGGAAGCCATTCGGAACAGGCAGGAGACGCTGCTCGCGCGTCACCTCGGCCAGTGCCTGCGTTCGCCGTTCTACCGGCAGAAGCTGGCCGGGCTGATCCCGCCCTCCGCCAGACGCTTCCCGCTGGAGGCGCTGTGCGCCCTGCCCTTCACGACCAAGTCCGACCTTGAGGCGCGCAATGCGGACTTCCTGGCCGTTCCCCGGACGGCGGTGCGCGACATCGTGCAGTCGTCGGGGACCACCGGTTCCCCGACGTGCGTCATGTACACGGCGCGGGACCTGGAGCGGCTCGCCTACAACGAGGCGGTCTGTTTCAAAGGGTGCGGAATGGGCCGCGGGGACCGCGTGCTCCTGACCTGCACCCTGGACCGGTGTTTCGTCGCGGGGTACGCCTATTGCCTCGGGGCCCAGGCCGTCGGCGCCGCCAGCATCCGGAGCGGGCTCAACCTGGTCGAGGGGCATGCCGCGGTGCTGGCCCTGATGCGCCCCTCCTTTCTGGTGGGCGTGCCGGGTTTCCTGCGCAAGCTGGGGCGCTACCTGCATGCGTCGGGACGCCCCCCGCGCGGCGTGAAGGGGCTGATCTGCATCGGGGAGCCGCTGCGCGACGCGTCGCTCCAAGCGACCACCCTGACGCAGGAGCTGGAGCGGCTCTGGGGCGCGCCGGCGTTTTCCACCTACTCCTCGTCCGAGATCGTCACGTCGTTCTGCGAATGCGAGGCCCAGTGCGGCGGACACGCCGCGCCGGACCTGGGCATCCTGGAGATCGTGGACGAGGCCGGGAGGACTTTGCCGCCCGGCGAGGTGGGCGAAGTCGTGGTGACGCCGCTGGGGGTCGAGGGCATGCCGCTGGTGCGCTTCCGCACGGGCGACATCGGCGCGCTCGCCGAAGGGCCGTGCGCGTGCGGACGCCAGACGCCCCGGCTCAGCCCCATCCTCGGGCGCTGCGCGCAGATGCTGAAGGTCCGCGGGACCACCTTTTATCCGGCAACGGTCTTTGAGGTGCTGAACGGGCTGCCGGAAATCAGCGAATACTACCTCGAGGTCGAGAGCGAAGGCCTGTCGGACCGGATCCGCGTCCATGTGGCGCTGAACCCGGAGACGCCGGAGCTGAAGCGGCGCGTCCAGAATCTGCTCCAGGCGCGGCTGCGCGTCCGGCCCGAGGTCTGCACGGCGAGCGAAGACGAGATCCGCCGGCGCGTGTATCTCCCCCAGTCGCGCAAGCCCGTGCGATTTTTTGATCTGCGCCCCCGGGCTGAGGAGCGCGTGAGAAAGGCGGAGAACGCGGCATGGAAGTGATCTCATTCAGTTCCGGCACCGATGCGGGAGAGGCGTGTGTCCGCTTCGCCGGGACAGAGCCCGTTTTCATGGGGCATTTCCCGAACGCCCCCCTGTTGCCGGGCGTCGTCCTGATCGATGTGGCGGTCGAGCTTGTCGCGCGCGCCCTGAAGCGGCCGTTGCGCCTGGAGCGCCTCTCGAACGTGAAGTTCTGCAGAGCGGTCCTGCCCGAAGAGGACATCCGGTTTGCGTTCACGGCAACACCCGAAGACGGCGGCTCGGAGCGGATCAAAGTCAGCGGGCGCTGGTTCCGAAGCGCGGAGAAGATCGCCGAGCTGAACTTCTGGGCCGTGCCCGATGAGACGAAAGGAGCTACGCTATGAGCCGTCGGCGCGTGAGCCATCTTTCCTTTCCCGAAGAGGCCGGCTATCCGGCGCTCCACGCGTCGGTGAGCCACCGCGTCGGCTTTTCTGAGGTCGACCCGATGGGCATCGTCTGGTTCGGCAGGTACACGGTTTTTTTTGAGGAGGCCTCCGCCGTTCTCCGCGATGCCTGCGGCCTCTCCCACGCGGCGTTCTACGCGGCGGGCATCCAGCCTCCCGTGGTCTCCTACGAGGTCGAGTACCTGCAGCCGTCGCGCCTGGACGAGCCGCTGCGCGTCACCGCGCGGCTGCACGCCACCGAGGCGGCCCGGCTGAACATGTCCTACCAGGTGCATGGCCCCGACGGCGCGCTGCGCGTCGCCGCACGGACGGTGCAGGTGTTCATGGATGTGAAAAACATGACCGTCTGCTTTGCGGCCCCCCGGATCTGGACGGAGTGTCTGGCGCGGTGGCGCCGGGGGGAGTTCGCATGTCTGCAGAGCTGAGCGAGGTCGTGCTGGTGGACCAGGAGCTGATCTCCGCCTACGGCAAGGGGGTCGCCTGCTGCGCGGAGGGGCTGCTGGAGAACCGGCGGGCGTTCCGGCCCGCGGGCGACGGCTTTGCTCCGGCGCTGGCGGCGCTGCCGGTCGGCGCGGTCCCCGCCGCCGGCGCGCCGGAACCGGAGCCGGCCTCGCGGCTGCTGGCGCTGGTCCGCGCGCTGTTCGCCGACGCGGGACCGGTTGCGCCGGACACGTCGGTTTACGTGGCGACCACGGTGGGCGAGATCGACCGGCTGGAAGCGGAGGTCGGGGCGGGCGCGGCGCCGTCCTGCGAGAGCCGGCTCTCCCTGCTGCCGCGGCGGCTCGCCGCGACGCTCGGCGTGTCTGAAGAGCGGGTGCAGGTGGTCTCGTCGGCCTGCGCCTCCTCCACGGCGGCGCTGGCCCTGGCAGCCTCCGCCATCCGCAGGGGCGAGACCTCCTGCGCGCTGGTCGTGGGGTGCGACCTCGTCTCGGAGTTCGTGCTGTCGGGCTTCGCCGCGCTGATGGCCCTCGATCCGGACGGCGCGAAGCCGTTCGACGCCGAACGCCGCGGCGTCACCTTGGGCTCCGCCGCCGCGTTCGCGCTGCTGATGAGCCGGGAGCGGGCCGTGCGCGAGCGGCGGACCTGCCTCGGCGTGGTGGGCGGCTGGGGCATGACGTGCGACGCCAACCACCTGACCGGGCCCTCGCGCGATGGCGCGCCGCTGGCCGAGGCCGCCCGCGCCGCCTTGGCGATGGCGGGCTGCCCGCCCGAGGACGTGGCCGCCCTGTGCGCGCACGGCACGGGAACGGTGTACAACGACCAGATGGAGCTTCTGGCGTTCAAACAGCTTTTCGGCGGGCGGCCCCTGCCGACCTTCTCGGTGAAGGGCGGCATGGGACATACGCTGGGGGCCGCCGGCGTGACAGAGACCTTGCTGGCGCTGGAGTTCTTGCGGCGCGGCCGGATCCCTCCGACGGTCGGCCTGCGGCACGCCGCGCAGGAGGCTCACGGCTGGGTGTCGCAGTCGGCCTGTCCGGTTTCTCCGCAAGGCGTGGTGCTGACGACGAACTCCGGGTTCGGCGGCGTCAATGCGGCGCTCGCGCTCGCGTTGCTTCCCTTCCCGAATGCGGCACCTCCCCGGACGGACGCCGCGGCTCTGCATGTGGCTGGGCGAGGCGCGTTCTCGGCCTCGACGGGCGAATCCCTGACGAACGGGGCGTTTGCGCTGCCGCGCAATTTCGGCCGGTTCAGCGCCGAATCGCGGCGCGCCTTCCATGCGGTGATGCAGGCGTTGAACGAGGCGGGCCTCACACTGGACGGCAACCGCTTCCTGCGGTACCGGCACGAACCGGCGCCGGTCCGCGCAGGCGTCATCGCCTTTGACCGCGACGGCAGCGCAGCGGCCAACCGCGCGTACTATTCGGACTATGTGGGCTCGGGACGCGTGCTGGGCCGGGGACAGCTTTTTGTGTATACCCTGCCGACTTCGGTGGCGGCGGAGTGCGCGATCGCCTGCCATCTGACGGGGCCACTGCTGTACGTGGCCGAGCCGGACGGCGGCGACGGCGCCGCGCGGCGGGCTGCGCGCGGCCTCTTGGCGGACGGGCTGACGGACGCGGTCGTGCTGCTTTCCGTGACATCTGAGGCGGCGCAGGCCTCCGTGGTGACGGCGCCCAAACGGACGCCCCTCTTATCTGCAACGTCACAGAGTTGAAAAAGGTAACCTCATGAATTTGAAACTGATCTATCCGAGATGGCCGAAACTGATGCGCCAGACGGAGTTTCACCTTCCTCCGCATGGGCCCGTCTGCTTTGCGGCGACGCTGCCGCCGGACGTGCGCGTCACGTTTGTGGACGAGAACGTCGAGGATCTGTCGCTCGACGACGCGCCGGACCTGGTCGCGCTCTCGGTGATGCTGACGTGCCAAATGCCGCGGGCGTGGGAGATCGCGGACGCCTACCGCGCCCGCGGCATCCCGGTGCTGTTCGGCGGCATCGCCACGATGCTGCACGCCGAAGAGACAAAGGCCCACGCGGACTCCGTCTTTCTCGGCGAGGCCGAGGGGCGCATGGAGCAGGTGGTCGCCGACTTCAAGGCGGGGTGCCTGAAGCCGCTCTACGACTACCTCCGCAACCCGCCCGACATCCGCCTCGTCGGCCCCGCGCGCCGCGACATTCTGAACCGGCCGCGCTACAACTTCCGCGGGGTGCAGATGGTAGACCTGATCCACGCCTCGCGCGGCTGCCGTTTCAACTGCTTCCCGTGCTGCACCCCGTTTCTCGGTGGCCGGGTGTTCCGCCCGCGGCCGATCGACACCGTGGTCGCTGAGATGGCCGGCATCCCCAACAACCGCTTCTTTATCGTGGACAACTCGCTCGCGCAGGACGGCCTCTGGGAGAAGGAGCTGTTCCGGGCGATCGCGCCGCTGAAGAAGAAGTGGGTCTCGCATCCGATCCTCGACGACGACGAGGTGCTGAAACTGGCGGCCGAGGCGGGCTGCTGGTACGTCTACCAGGCGGTGGCGGGCGTGACCGAGGGCATCAAGCGCCGCATCAGCCGCCTCCACCAGCACGGCATCGGCGTGGAGGGAACGATCCTGCTGGGGCTGGACGACCAGTCGGAAGACGATGTCAAACGGCTGGTCGATTTCCTCCTGGAGCTTAACCTGGACATGGCGGAGTTCACGGTCCTGGTCCCGTTCCCGCACACGCCGGTCCGCGCGCAGCTGGAGAAGGAAGGGCGCGTGCTGCACAACGACTGGCTCCGGTACACGGGCTCGGAGGTGGTCTACCGGCCCGCCAAAATGTCGCCCGACACCTTGGAGCGGATGTACCATTACGCGTGGGACGCCTTTTACAAGGAGGCCGACGCGTCCACGCGGATGGCCCGCCTGTTCCTGAAGGTGATCCACAAGGAGTTGCAGGACGGCACAAACCCGGATGTCGGACGGCGACGCGAGCGCGTCCGCTGGGGAAAGGGGGCTGCCAAGCCATGAAGGTCCTGCTGATCTCTTGCAACCCGGTCGTGGCGCCCTACCCGGTCTACCCCTTGGGCATGTCCGTGATCGCCGCCGCGCTGACCCGGGCCGGACACGCGGTCCGGCAGTTCGACATGCTGGCCAACGGCTTCTCGCAGGACGCGCTGCGCGCGGCCGTCGCGGAGGAGGCGCCCGCCCTGGTCGGCATCTCGTTCCGGAACCTGGACAACGTGAACGCGTGTAACGAGGCCCTGTACATCGACCAGCTCAAGGCGCTGATCGGCACGGTCCGCGCCTGCTGCGCGAGCCCCGTCGTGATCGGCGGCCCGGGCGTCTCCGTCCTGCCGGAGCGCGTGCTTGAGGCGACGGGCGCGGACTACGCCATCGTCGGCGAGGGCGAGCGCCTGACCGTCACCTTGGCGGAAGCGCTCGCGCGTGGCGAGCGGCCTGCACAGCGCATCTTCCGCGCCGACTCGTCGCTCGACGCGGCGGGCATGCCGTCGGCCGCCTACGACGACCCGATCCTCGCCTTCTACCAGCAGGCCGGCGGCGTGACGCCGCTGCAGACCAAGCGCGGGTGCCCCTATCGCTGCGCCTACTGCACCTACCCCCTGCTGGAAGGCCGGCGCATCCGGCCCCGCGACTGCGAGGCGGTGGTCGACGATATCCAGGCCCTGCAGTCCAAGGGCGCCCGCCAGCTCTTTTTCACCGACTCGATCTTCAACGACCGGCACGGCCACTACCGCCAACTGGTCGCGGCGATGCGGCGGCGGCAGGTCCGCATTCCCTGGACCGGCTTCTTCCGCCCCGAGGTGATCGACGGCGAGACGATCGAGGCGATGAAGGAGACCGGCCTGAACGCGGTCGAGCTGGGCTCCGACGCGACCTCGGACGCGACGCTGAAGGGCATGGGAAAGGCGTTTCTGTTCAAGGACGTCGAGGCCTCCCACGCCTGCTTCACCGGCGCGGGCCTGACCGTCTCGCACTACTTCATGATGGGCGGGCCGGACGAGACCGAGGCGACCGTCGAAGAAGGCATCGAGAACGTGCTGCGCTTGCAGGGCGCGGCCTCCTTCATCTTTCTCGGCATCCGCATCCTGCCCGGCACGCCGCTGGCGGAGCGGGCCTTGCGCGAGGGCGTCCTGGCCGAAGCGTGCGACCTGCT
>CAYZQL010000050.1:0-18049 GCA_964480555.1 uncultured Lentisphaeraceae bacterium
CGGTCCTCGCGGACGGCGTTGAGAACCTGCTCGACGTTGCCCATCTGATGCGCCACGGCGATCTTGACCTTGGTTCCCTTGATATCGATCTCGGCTTCCTTGACGCCCGTCATGCCGCGCACAGACTCGAAGTTGATCGAAGGCGGCTGGGCGTCGCCGGTGATCAGGCAGTAGGCCGTACGCAGCGCCGCTTCCATCACACCACCGGTTACGCCAAAGATCGTGCCGGCTCCTGTATAGTCGCCGAGGATCAAGTCCGCCTCTTCCTTCTCAAGGTTGGTGAAATCAATCCCCGTGCTCTTGAACATGCGGGCCAACTCGCGGGTGGTGAGCACCACGTCGATGTCCTGGTGGCCGCTTGCAAACATGTTTTCGCTACGCGAGATTTCATATTTCTTGGCTGTGCAGGGCATGACTGAAACCATGAAGATCTTTGCGGGGTCGATCCCCATCTTTTCCGCGTAGTAGGTCTTGGATAGCACGCCCAGCATTTGCTGCGGGGACTTGGCGGATGAGAAGTTGTCGATGAAGTCGGGCGCGTATTTCTCCATCCAGTCGGTCCATGCGGGACAGCAGGACGTGATCAGCGGCAGCGTGCCACCTTTCGTGAAGCGGTTGATGAACTCCGACCCTTCCTCCATGATGGTCACGTCCGCGCTGTAGTTGGTGTCGAAGACCGCTTTGAACCCGAGGCGGCGGAGACCGGCGTAGGTTTCGCCCGTCATCAGTTTTCCGGGCGGCAGGCCGAAGGCTTCGCCAATCGCGACACGGACCGCCGGAGCGATCTGAACCACGCAATATTTGTCGGAGTCTCGGAGCGCTTTCCAAACGGTAAGCGTCTCGTCTTTCTCGTAGATCGCGCCGACCGGACAGTGAGCCGAACACTGACCGCACTTAATACAGGGCGACTCGTTGAGGGTGACATCCGCAGCGGGAGCCATGCGGGTTTTCTCGCCGCGTCCAATGAACTCCAGCGCCCAGACGTCCTGCATCTCCTGACAGACCTGGGTGCAGCGCCCGCACTTGACGCACTTCTCCTGATTGAGGACAATCGAGGTCGTCGAATTATCGACCGGTATGGAAGGCACATCGGTGGGGAACGGGATATCCCGAATGCCGAAGTCCGCCGCGAGCTTCTGTAGCTCGCAGTTCCCGTTGCGGGGGCACTGGAGGCAGTCGTTCGGGTGGTTGGCGAGGATGAGTTCCAATACCGTGCGGCGTACGCGGACGATGTCCGAGTCGTGCGTTGTGATCTTCATGCCGGGGGCGACATCCGTACAACAGGCGCGAAGCAACTTGGGCGATCCGGCCTGACGTACCACACAGATGCCGCAAGCCGCCCAAGGCCTTAGATCGGGGTGGTAGCAGAGAGTCGGGATCTTGACATGAACCGCTTTGGCGGCATTCAGGATCGAGGTCCCGGCAGGAACCTCGACCGGGATACCGTTGATTTCGAGTTGAATCATGTTCGACATAGAAAAAGACCTTTCAGATTACGCACGGTTGACGGCGTGGAACTTACAGACCTCAAAACATTGGCCACACTTGATACACTTGGCCGAATCAATCGTATGCGGCTGTTTCCGTTCGCCGGAAATGGCGTTGACCGGACAGACACGGGCGCAGGCTGTGCAACCGACGCATTTCGACGTATTGATGCTGTAACGCAGCAAGTTCTTGCATTTGCCGGCGCGGCATTTCTTTTCGTCGATATGCTCTTTGTACTCGTCCATGAAGTAGCGCAGGCTCGACTGGACCGGGTTCGATGCCGTCTGGCCAAGCCCGCAGAGAGAGGCGCGGGACATAGCCTCGCTGATCTCCTTCATGTTGTCGATGTCTTCGTATGTGCCCTCACCCTTGCAGATCTTATCGAGATAGTTCAGCAGCTTTCGCCCGCCGATGCGGCAGGGCGCACATTTTCCGCAGGACTCGTCCACCGTGAAATCGAGGTAGAACTTCGCGATGTCGGGAATGCAGTCGTCCTCGTCCATGACGATGAGCCCGCCCGAGCCCATGATCGAGCCGATCTTGCTGAGGTTCTCGTAGTCGATCGGGGTGTCGAGGAACTGCGGGGGGATCATGCCGCCGGAAGGACCGCCGGTCTGGGCCGATTTGAATGCCTTGCCATTGCGGATGCCGCCGCCGATGTCAAAGATGATCTCGCGCAGTGTGGTGCCCATCGGGACTTCGATCAGGCCGGAATTATTGATTTTTCCAGTGAGGGCGAAGACTTTCGTACCCTTGGAGGTCGCGGTGCCGATCTTGCTGAACCACAGACCGCCCTTGAGCAGGATGACGGGAATGTTGGCCAATGTCTCGACGTTGTTGATGACCGTGGGGCGCCCCCAGAGTCCTTTGACGGCCGGAAAAGGAGGCCGCGGGGTCGGCATGCCGCGTTTGCCTTCAATGGATGCGAGCAGAGCCGTCTCTTCGCCACAGACGAAGGCACCCGCTCCGAGGCGGATCTCAATGTCGAAGGAAAAGCCGCTGCCGAGAATATCCTGTCCGAGCAGACCGTATTCCCGGGCCTGCGCAATGGCGGTTTCGAGCCGCTGGATCGCAAGCGGGTATTCCGCGCGAATATAGATGAACCCCATATTTGCGCCGATCGCATACCCGGCGATCGCCATGGCTTCCAGCACTGAATGAGGATCACCCTCCAACGTTGAACGGTCCATGTAAGCGCCCGGATCGCCTTCGTCGGCATTGCAGACCATGTACTTCTGACCGGCCGGCTGCATGGCCGCGAAAGACCATTTCTTGCCGGTGGGGAATCCTGCTCCGCCGCGTCCGCGGAGGCCGGATTTGGAGACCTCGTCGATGACGTCTTGGGGCTTCATATCGAAAAGCACTTTTTCGAGGGCCTTATAGCCGTCCCGGGCAATGTATTCGTCGATCTTGTCCGGGTCGATCACACCGCAGTTACGCAGCACGATGCGAAACTGCTTCTGGTAAAAGTCGATACCTTCAATGCCGACGTTGATCTTGCTCTGGTTCTTATCGTAGAGCAAACGTGAAACGACGCGTCCCTTGACGATGTGCTCTTTGATGATGACTTCGGCGTCTTCCGGCTTCACTTCGACGTAGAAAGTGTCCTGCGGCAGGACTTTGACGATCGGCCCCTTCTCGCAGAAACCTAGGCAGCCGGTGCGCACGACCTGGACGTCATTCACCAAGCCGTGCGTTTCCACAGCCTTTTTCAGCGCGTTGAACAGCGCGATGCCCTGATTAGACTCGCAGGCCGTTCCGCCGCAAACCAAGATGTACTGTTTGTAACCCATGATGTGTGTTCCCCGCTCAGCGAACAATGTCCATTGCCGGCTTGTCGCAAATGTGGTTGTCGATGAGATGCTTGTTGATGATGTGGTCGTTCACGATCTTCTTTCCGGTCAGCGCATCCACGTTGCCGTAGATCACGACGGGCATATGCGGAACAATCACCTCAACGGTCGGCTCGGAGTGGCAAAGGCCCATGCAGCCGGTCTGGCGCACCAGCACGTGCGTGATGCCCTTGGCGTCGAGTTCTTCAATGATCGCGTTGAACGTTTCTTTCGCTCCGGCGGCGATGCCGCAGGTACCCATGCCGACGATGATCTGCGCGTCCTTGTTGGAGGGGTCGCGCTTCTCCATCGCCTTCTGCTTTTGGTCACGCAGTTTGCGTAAATCATCCAGCGTCAACTTAGCCATTTTTCGGTCCCTTTTTCAGTGATTCAGATTGTCCTCTTGCGATCTCAGAAAGTTTCTTGCGAGGATCAGGTTGTCGGACTCATCGAGGTTGCCAAGCGCTTCGGTCAGTTCGCTCCGCGAGACTGAATAGCCGTCTGCCTGTGTGGTCCGCTTCAGAATCAGGTCATACGTTCCGCCGAAGGCCATGAGTCCCAAAACGGTTGCGGGCAGGTCACCCAGCGGCGGGGTATCGAAGTGCCGTGCGTCGAGGGTGAATTCGATCGTCGTTCCCTTGCCAGGCTCCGACCGGATATCGAGGTTTCCCTTGACCGCCTCCACGGTTTGCTGGAGAAGGGGTATTCCCAACCCAACACGGCGGCGGTCATGTTTGCCAGCCTCGCTGTAGAACGGATCCACAACTTTTTTCAGCGTGGTCTTGTCCATACCTTTACCGTTGTCAGCCACCCGTACCCTGATCGTCTCTGAACCCGTAAACACATCCAGTTCAACTCGCAACGCGCCCGCTTCGATCGAGTTCTGCACCAGATCGGCGATGGTGTCGCAGACGGACGCATGCACGGGCATCAGCCCTTCCGGATTTTTGCGATGATGCCTTGCAGGTCCTCAGTCTTGACCTTACCGTACACCTCGCCGTTGATCACCATGACGGGAGCCAACCCGCAGCAACCCAAACAGCGTACCGCCTCCACGGAAAACTCGCCATCCGGGGTCACGGTGTTGAGTCCCACACCCAAGATGCCTTCTATTTCATGGATGATGTCCTCGCCGCCCTTCAGATAGCAAGCCGTACCCATGCAGACTTGCACCTGGTTGCGCCCAGGTTTCTTCAACTTAAAAAAGTTGTAGAACGTGATGACGCCATAGATTTTGGCCAGCGGAACATCCAATAAGTCTGCCACTTCAAAGGCCACCTCGCGCGGAATATAGCCAAAGCCTTGCTGTACACGATGCAAGACCATGATCAGATTTCCCGGCTTGTTTTTCCATTCGGCGATAAAGGCTTTCAGCTCTGGGGTCAGCTTCTGAAAGCCTGCCGCCGGTGTCGGTGCGGTGCTCACGGTTTTTCACCTCCGCGTTACCCGAGCTTCGTACCGTAACGAAGGCAAGGGGGATTGGGTCAAAAAATAATCTTTAAACTATCTCAAAAAGCGGGGCATTCTGCCAAGTCTAAAGCGGAGCTTTTTTCAGGTTGTTGAAAACACAGCGCTCGTATATGATTCTAATTTATTTCGCCAATGTGGCGGAACATGCGCCAATGCATCTGCCAAGTGCGACAAATGAGGCTTTTTATGACCATGATCGAGGTTTGTGAGGTGGTGAAAGCGGACGTGCTCGTCAAAGGGGAAGGGTGCCAAAAGACCGTTCTGCATGTGATGGCTTCGGATCTGATGAGCGATGTCCTGTTGGTGGATGAGGACGATATGCTGCTGCTCACGTCGCTTGCGAGCGACCAAGTGCTCCGCACAGCGCAGATTGTCGGCGCGGTCGGCGTGATCGTCGTCAATGGTAAACCGCTGCCCTCCTCCATGGTGAACGTCGCCAACGACTTGCGGATGACGCTTGCCACCAGCAAGTTCTCCAAGTATGACGCCTGCGTCGCGATTCACGCCGCACTCGGTCCGACATGAGTGCCGCACCCCAAACGCATGCCACAGCCGCCACTCTGGGGGGAACTGACCCCGCGGGTGGTCATGAGCCGTTGGTTTTGCTTGAGTTGATCCAGCGGCTGAAGGTCCGCGACGTGATGACCACGAAACTGACGACGGTGTCGCGTGCTGCACCGCTACGCCAGGTTCAGGAACTGATGCGGAAGAAGAAGATCAGCGGGGTGCCGGTCGAAGAGAGTGGGCGTTTTTTTGGGCTCGTCAGCATCGACGATATCATCCGCGCGCTCGGCGGCGGATATATCGAAGACGCATGCAGCCGGCACATGACCACGAAACTCGTGGTGCTCGAAGATGACATGCCGCTCTCTTTCGCACTGCGCTACTTTGACCGGTACCACTACGGTCGTTTCCCGGTGCTCAACCGCGATCAACGTCTGGTGGGAATCATCTGCCAACGCGACATCAACCGTGCCTTGCTGGTTGAGCTTACGCGCGAATTGCATCGGCTCGAAAGTTCGTCGGCGAAAAATGCCGAGCAAGACGGCACCGCCAGTATTTACGTGCTGCGCGAGTTCCCGATCTGCAAGTACGATTTCGAGAACGCCGGAAAGGCCGCCAATCAGATCAAGCAGTTGCTGCAGGAGAAAAAGTTCCCTCCCAAAATCATCCGGCGCATTGCGGTGGCGGCCTATGAACTCGAAATTAACTTGTGTGTCCACTCCGACGGCGGCGTGCTCTCGTGGCAGATCTCTAACGGGCGGGCGGAAATCATCGCGCGTGACGCGGGGCCTGGTATCGAGGACGTAGAGTGGGCCTGCCGCGACGGCACATCGACCGCGAACGAGTGGATCCGTTCACTTGGATTTGGCGCAGGGATGGGGCTTGTGAACGTGAAGCGCGTGTCGGATGAGTTTGAGATCACCTCAAAAAAAGGCTCTGGGACAACCGTCAAGTCGGTGATTTACACCGACGTTGCAGAACAAGGGTAAGAACACGATGACGCTACAGAGTGTGATTGATGCGGTCGGGCTTGAAAGCGTTCTGGTTCCTGATGCACACGTGGAGGTGACCGGTGCGTACACGTCGGATCTGCTGAGTGATGTCGTCGCGCACTGTCCCGATGGCGCCCTGCTTGTCACGGTGCAGAATCACAAGAACTCGGTGGCGGTGTGCACGCTGGTTGGCGCGCCCGCGATTGTCGTGGTGCATGACCGCGAGATTCCCGACGACATGTTGGACGTTGCCCGGCGTGAGGGTGTCGCCTTGCTGCGTACGCCCGAAGACCAGTTTACGGCATCGTGCAGACTTGGATGCGTTTTTAAACGTGCTGATTAGCCCAAAGGAGAGGATCATGCGAGTCAAAAACCTGATCGGAATCACCCTGTTTCCGGTGTTCATGGCGTGTGCGCAATCTGTGGAGGTCACAGCAGATCGCGCATCGTATGTCTACGCGTGTGGTGAACCGGCGACGTTTACCATCCGAGTGTTGGACAAAGACAAGCAGCCGGTCAAAGCGGGACAGCTCCGCGTGGCACTGACCAACTTTGGGACGCAACACATCGCCGGCGCGACCTTTGATTTGTCCAAGACCTGTCCGGTGACCTGTTCGGGAACCCTGCTCGAACCGGGGTTCATGAAGTGCGTGGCCAACGTGAAACTGGACAAGGACTACAGGGGGCTTTCCGGTGTCGCCTATGATCCGGAAAAAATCACGGCGGGATCGGTCCGCCCCAATGATTTCGACGCCTTCTGGGACGCCTCGATTAAGACGCTTGAAGACAAGGTGCCGCTTGATCCGCGCGTTGAACGCATGGCTGCGTTCTGCAGCGACAAACACGACGGTTACCGGGTGAGCTTTGCGACTTTCGACGGCATACGCGTCTATGGATTCTTAAGCGTTCCCAAGGGCACAGGCCCATTTCCCGCCGAAATTAACGTGCCCGGTGCCGGGCCGGGTGTTGTCGGGCCAAGCGTGGGCATGGCGGATCACGGCTTCATCCATCTGGTCATGAATGTCCATCCTTTTGAACCTGCCGCAGTCGCTGAGGCGCAGAAGATCCTCTATGCGGAACAGGATAAACGGCTGAACGCGCAATATGGAGCGCCCCGCTACTGCCAGTCCGGTGCGGCCAGCCGTGAGGCCTATTTCTACTTCCGCATTTTGCTCGGCATTAACCGCGCTGTCAACTGGCTCGCCGCGCGGCCCGACGTGGACAAGACTCGGTTCGGTTACACGGGAACAAGCCAAGGCGGAGGGTTCGGTTTCATCTTGTGCGGGTTGAATCGAAATTTCACCAAGGGCGTGATCCATGTGCCGGCCATCACGGACCTCCTGGGCTTTGTGAAGGGACGTGATTCGGGATGGCCCAGATTAATCGAAAACGTCAGGCCGGAGGACAAGGCGGCGGCCATGCGTGTGGCACCTTACTTCGATGGTGCGCATTTCGCGGCTCGGATCACCTGTCCAGTGCGCGTTTCGGTCGGGTTTATTGATGAGACCTGCCCTCCCGCCGCAGTGTATGCGGGCTACAACGCCATACGTGTCCAGGACAAGGCAATCGGCCACGGCATCGGCATGGCGCACGGGGTTTTCCCTCAATTCTACCGGCAATATGACCAGCAGTGGTTGCGTGACCCGTCAACGAAGTGATCCCCTGCGCAGGGTAAAGGGCTGGGGACACTGCGCTCGTCGAACGTTTTTGGTTTCCCGAATGGACTCACTTTGCCTTTTCGGGCACAAACACGTTCAGCAGAACCCCAGGCCTGATCCCGAAAAAGGAGGCTTGCTTGCCTTGCCCGAACCGGACATCCGCGACATCGCCTTGATCCGCAGCGGCAATCACAATGACGGGCTTCAGTGACTCGGGAATCTGCTCAACACGCGTCCAAAAACCCACGTGCGTATACTTCCGGAGATACCACGGCAAGGGCCACGTGTCGGGCGTCGGCACGGCCACCGCAATGAGTGTTCCGTACCCTTGTGCGTTACGAGCGGCCTCTTCAACGGATGCGACCAGGTTCAGCGCATCGGTTCCCGTATGCGCATAGACATACGGATTACGAGGATCCGCGGGCAAAGCATAACAGGCCCGGCAAGCCTGTGCCGCATGACGGCAAGCCAGCACGCAGACAAGCAGCGCCAACGCCACACATCCGGAAACACGCGCTGTTCGTGACGGTCTTCGGCACAGCCACGCAACGGAGGCGCCCAGCCCTACGCCGGCAAGCAAGATATAGCCGTGCAGAAAGGATAGCACACACCACGGCGTCTTGTAGGGGATCGCACTGTAAAGGGCCGTCAACACGAGGGTGTACACCAGCACGAAACGGACAAAACAGGCGTGGCGAGACGCCTCGTCCGCACGTCTTCGTGGCCACACGGCGAGCGCTGCCGCAAGAAGCGCCGGGACGAGGATTCCAGCCTCACTCCAGACCGGCCCCCTTCCATATTTGAACCAGAAAAGGGTTCTCAGGTAGAAGTGCCAAGGGTGCTGGTGTTCGATGACTTTGGTGGCACGGGTAAAGTAGGCTGAAACGGTCGAAAAAACGGCGTCGCAAACCCCTTGGGGATAGGTGAGAAAGGATGAGAAAAACAGAACGGCCACAGCCGCCGCAGCGACAATTGCCATGGCCGCATGGCGCGTGTTCCATAGGACGCGAAGTCGCTGCCAACCGAAAGCCGCCACTGCCGCAAACGCCATCGCCACAAACGAGAGGACCGCAGTCTCTTTGGTCGCAACCGACAGCCCCGCAAACACGCCGAACGCCACCGCGTACCCTGACGCCCGGGAAGAGGAACCCCGCGCTCCCGTGCCTGCCCGTGCGTGCACATACAACCGACCACACACCAGCATCCCCGTCAGAAAGGTCACCAGCATTGTTTCCTGAATATAAAATCGGCTGTAGTAGGCCATCGCAGGCGACAAGGCCGTCATAAGAATGGCACCGAACAGCCCCGTTCGGTTGTCAAAGAGCCCTCCATCACGGGAGAGCCCTAAGCCTGCCATCAGAAAAAGTGTGACCATTCCGAAAAAGACCGGCACAAGCCTGAAGTTCCATTCCGTCGTGGCCGCAAACGTTTTCGCTGTCATGCGGCAGAACGGTTGGGCCGCGAAATACATAACGGGACCGTGGTGATCAGTCGGATCGTAATGATACTTTCCGGTTTCCAGCAGGATGCCGGTGCGCACCGCCTGATTTGCCTCGTCGCCGTGCATCGGCCGCTGATTCAGCCGCGGCACACGTAGCAACAGGGCGCATGCCGCAATCCCGACAAACGCCAGCACTGCCCCGGCACGCGATCGAGAGACGCTGCCCATGGTTCAGCGCCCCTGTACCGGGCCGAGCGGAGGCAGTCCTGCCGGGCCCTGCCGCATGAGCTGCTGCAGAAGCGGTGCCGCAACTTGCCGCAAGATGTTGTTTTCCTGGATACGCTGCATAGCCGGCCCCTTGCCTAATTCCAGCGCCCGCTGCAAGGCAAACTGCGTCTGCTGTTGCTGTTGCTTCATGGCACAAAGCGTAGCCATATCGAGCCACGCTTGCCAATCGTTCGGGCGCAACTGCAGGTAGCGCGACAGCGGCACGCCCATTTTGTCGGCCTTCCCGGCTTCGCCGTACACTCGCACCACCTCGAGCAACTGCTCGGCGGGCATGTCTCCCGGAAGGCGTTCGATTACACCGTCCATGGCCTTCGATGCGCTTTCTCCTCTCTTGAGAGCGCTCAGGATGCACCCGATCTCAAACAATTTTGTGACCGGCAGGTTGGGTAGCGTTGCGAGCTGTTCCAAATAATTCGCTGCCGAGTCATTCTGTCCGAGATCCCGGTATGCGAGCGCCAGTTCGAAAGCGTCGTCTGGCGAGAGCGTCTTCGACTGTTGTGCCTTGGCTGTCAGCATGCGCACCTTGGCCTCGGTGTCGCGGATGCGCTTGATGAAATCGACGAACCCGTAGCCTCGCTCGTTGTTGGGATCACGACGGTTGTATTCGTCGAGAATATCGATCGCCTCCGTGTAGCGGGCTTGCGTCAGCAGCACTTCCTGGATCAGCCGGAAATTGGCTTCCGGGCTCACAGGATAGAGCGTGCGCGCCTCTTGGAAAGCCTTTTCAGCCTCACCGCGTAGTCCGCGCGCCGCATACAGACCGGCGATCGCGCTACGCAACTTCGAGAACGATTTCTGCGCGGGCAAGTCGCGGCGGAACAGCGCTCCTCGCAAAAGACGTCGCGTGTACCAGTCCCAGAAAGCCATGTCGTCCTGCACGATGCTCCGGGAGAGCGCCTGACGCTCAGCGTTAATCTTCATGATTAGGCCATGCGGCGTGAGATACGGAAACATCCAGTTGATCACGTAGCTTTCTTCGACATAAAAGGCATGACGCGCTTTGTTCTTGGCGAAAATCATATCACACAAAATACCGTTGATCTCCATGACCCCCAACGCACCACTCACTTGGACACGACCATTCTCGATTGTGAGCGAGGCGTTCTTGGGACGCTTGCCAGACTGGACTTCGTCGACGTAGATCTGAAAAGCGCGCGCGCTGTCGTCCGGCGTCGGGATCCATATCTGGTTGCCATAGAGGTCGCGCATCGTGGACATATAGGTGTTGTCCGCCAGTGCGTTCTGCGTGATGAGAAAAACGTCGGGTCTCACTTTCGCAGAATAGATCATGTAGGTCGGCACAAAGCGTCCCGGATCTGTCCCTCCGAAAAAGATGCCGTTCGGCTCCATCGCCGGCGGGAACAACGGGTTGGGCAAGGGCTCCTCCTCAGCCTCCAGTTCTTCGGTGATGGCATCGGCTCCCCGCAATTGATAATTGCCGAACTGCCAGCCATAGTCGTGGCCGTTCTGTTCCGCACCGCTCATTGAGAAAACGAGATATTCATTCGTATAATTTTCGTAAACAGGGATCGCCGCAATCAGCAGCCCCGCACACACCAACGCCGTTCGCAACGGTTTGAGCAAGCCTTCAGGCAGCACACCCCGGCGCGTCAACGCTTTGAGTATCCGGTTGCCCAGCGTCAGGCCAAAGGCCAAGCCGTAGCCGATCCAAATCGCAAACAGGCCATGTGAGCTTACAAACTTGACTTTCTGAATGAACGCATCCTGCAGATCGCCCTTGATGTTCGCGAGCACCACCAATAAGACGCTCATGACCAGGAAGCCCGCCGCCGTCGCGATCATCCACTGCTGCGTGACCGTATCCATGTCGGAACGGAAGTCAAACTTTTCCTCTGCAAACTTCCGGAAGAAGTACCAGCCGGCACCCAAGGCGATCAGAATCACCAAGGCCAACGCCAAAGCTCCCAGCTTGACCCCCATTCCCGGCTCGGCGGTTCCCGACAGCGCATGCATCAGTCCTTTTGCGAGAAACATCCCGATTACAGCCAATATGCCGGCAAGAGAGATGCCCACCGTCAGCGCCTCGGAAAGGTTATGCATCCGCCACGTCCGCACAACGAATTCCTCCACTTGGCGCAACACGATGGTGGCCGCCCCCACCACCAGCAGCAACAGGATCAGCCCGATCAGCAGCTTGTCCATGCGCCAAAGAGGCTCTCCTCCCATCATCTCAGAGAGAACCACAAAGAAACAAGTCACGAGGTAGAGCGTCGTCGCCACATACACCGCGCGGATACGCCGTACGCCAGCCTTGAAGCTCCACAGCGTGAATGGCAGAAAGCCCAGCGTAGCCGCAAGGAGGGTGAACTGCACACGCAGGTCGGTAAAATAAGTTCCAAGCTGGAAAAGGAATTTCTTGGTGAACACATCGGACGGCGCCAATTTCTCGTACTGACCGCGCGTGATGGCATGTTTAAAACCTTCCCACGTGCGAGGGTACCCCCAATTCATAGGCGGGTTACGCAAGTCGGAGACGATGGGCATGTAGATGTAGAATGAGACACCCAATTCCGCAAAAAGCGTGGTGAGCGCCACCGTGCGCCCATTGGGCAATGCGAAGCCGGCCAACCCAATGATCAGGAAATTCCAGATCACCGGCCACCAGAACCACCAGGAAGACGGATGTGTCAGGCCATTCATGCCGCCTTTGCGCAACAGCACGAATACGGAGAGCTGCACCGCCGCCACGGGAAGCGCGTAAAACAGCCCGCGCGGGATTGTCGAACTGAGCAGGAACAAAACCGACAGCGCACCGATCAACGCGACCGTCGGCAACGTCCAATCGAACGGCGCACCCATGTAGCCCTGGGGGATGCCGGCGCTTCTGACGGACGAAAGCCGGAAAAAGAGAATCAGCATCGCAAATCCCGCGGCAATCAGCCAGGGAAGCGTTTCTTTGTCGGTCAGCCGTCCTTTAAAGACATATGCGCCGCCCAGGCAAAGCGCGAGAACGAGAATGATCAGTGCAGCCACACTGGTGTAGACCCCCGGCGCCAAAAGCGGCGCATCCGTTGCCGCCACGGCCACCACATTCGTCGTGGCCGTCGAACACAACACCAGCAACGCCCCGAATCCGGCAAGCCCAGCTGCAATCCATGCGCCTTTTTGACTGGCACCGTGGAGTCGCTCCAGCCACGACGCACGGTCGCGCGGCTTTTCGGCCGAAGCGAGTTTCGACTTCAGATTCTTCGCTTTTCGACTGGCGTCCAGCACCAATGCTGCCCCCAAGGCTAACAGCACGCACACGCCGCCCATAACCAGCAGGGACAGGGAAGGTATGGAGACCTTAAGCAACGGCGCAAATTTCGCATAAGCTGGGCCGCTGGCGCCCGGTGCAGCCGGCAGCATCGCACCGATTTGCAGCACATGTGCAGTCAGCAGCACCGGTATGCCCACCAAGATGAAATCCCGGAAAAGCGCGATGTCGCGCAAAAAAATCATCACCACCAACGGCAGCGCCGCAAGCAACAACACCTGATAGTTGGTTAGGCCAAGTCCGAAAACAAATGCGGTCAGCCATAGTATCCTGTCAGCTGGACACCGTATCCAGCGGTAGGTCAGAAGGAAAATCCACATGAGGAAGAAGGCGTTGAGCGTATAGACTTCCACAATGGTCGCCTGCGACCACATCACCGGGCTGAAGGCGAACACCAGGCTGCCGCCCACACCGCCTGCCCAGCATAACAAGTCACTCTCCCCCTGCTGAAAGTGCTCTTCGCCTTCGTGCGCGTCCCTCATCATGTCCGATGCCGACCGCGTAATCAACATGGCGGTGAACCCGGCTGCCAGTGCGGCGAATACGCCCGACATCAGCGAGATGCTCCATGCGGGAGTGGGTTGCCCCTGGAATGTGACCCAGCTGAACAAGCGCGAAAAAGCATAGGCGCATATGGTCCAGATCGGATAGCCAGGAGGATGCGGTACGCCCAAGTGATCTCCGGCCACGGCAAGTTCGCCGGAATCCTCCAGTGTCACCGAAGGCCCTAGCGTGAAAAAATAAACCAGGAACGAGATGACTGTCGCTGTCCAAAAGGCTGCCCAGTCGATGTGCCTAAAAAAAACACCCTGCCGCGAGTCGCCGGAAAATAGCTTTTTAATCATAAGATGGTCTCAAATTCATGAAGAACAGGTATGTAATTTACCTTCGATTCCTTCCCCCCGCAAGGACAACTTTAGTGAATCTGAGGAAGCCGCCGCATTTATGCAGATGACGGCTGACCGCAAAGGCGTATTCCTTAAACCGTGTGAACGGTTGTCCTGTAGTTTTGCGGCGCGAGCCCATGCCGATGCCGGAACGCCTTCGTAAAGTAATTGGTGTCGGAAAAGCCGCTCGACTCCGCAATTGCGGCAACGGTCTCAGACGAGTCTCGCAGCAGCGCCCGGGCTCGTTCCATACGGACCTCAATCAGTTCTTGCAACAGGGTTCGTCCGACCGCTTGAACAAAGCGTGTCTCCAGAAGCCGTCGCGACACGCCGCATTGTTCGGCAATGTCACGAATCTGGAATGACGGATCCGCATACCGCCTGAAAATGCACCGGCGAGCTTTCGCCACAACGGGGTCCTGATCAAACCCCGACGCCGTGGACTGCCGACGTGAGACATGCGTCGGCTCCGCCAGAATCCTCGTGTCCGGACCCGCTTTTCCGCCTTTCATGAGCGCATGCAGCACCTGCGCAGCCTCGTAGCCTGCCCGATGAGCGTCGAGCCCGATACTGCTGAGCGTCGGCTCGCACAACTCGCACAAAAGCGGGTCATTGTCCACGCTCAGGACCACCACATCGTCGGGGACACCCAAGTCTACCTCGCGGCACGCTTCGATCACGTTCCGCCCCCGCTGATCCATTGCGGCAAACACACCTAACCCGCGCGGCAGCCGAGACAGCCAGGCGCCTAGCCCGCGGATATCACTCTCCCACGTTGTTCCTGCGGGCTGGTTGCCGTACACGTGGCACACAAATCCCCGTTGTGCCACCCGATTCTCAAAGGCTTTTCCTCTCATGACGGACCAGACCGTGTCTGCCGTGCTGTGCACGAACGCAAAGTCGCGGCACCCGCACGCAAACAGGTGATCAAACGCCATGCGCACAATCGCCTCCGTATCCGTTGTGATAAAAGGTGTTTGAGATAAATCATACGTTTTCGAAAGCTGTTCGACGTAGGGATCGAGAAGCACGAGTGGCAACCCTCCCGTCAAAAGCATGCGCGCCGTCGCCTTGTTAAATAACCGCGCGATCACACCCGTACACGGCCACGACCCGATCTTCGGTATCTCCTGCTGCATTCCGTCGGGTTGAAGGTAGAACGCCCAGTGGTTATCGAGGGTTTTTTCGTAATCACGGATGCCTCGTAAAACTTCACGCCCAAACTCATGTGAGGTTTCAATCAGTAGCGCCACACGATAGTGGTTGTCCCGTCCCTGCGCTTTTTTACCTTTCATATGCGCAATCTTACCATGTCTGTGCCGGGATGGATCATGTATACTGATAAAAATCAAAAAAGGGGATCTGACATGCACTTGACAGACCGTCGAATCTTCCGTCTGACCGCCCGGCTTTGCATAGCCGGTGTTGTTGTTCTGACGGCCACCGCGCAAGACCTGGCGCCTGTTCCCAAAGAGCAGGCAGATCAGATCGGCAACCTTATCGGCTCACAACTCACCGTCAAACCGGCCCGGTCCCGACGCGTCTTGGTTTTCTGGCGATGCGAAGGGTTCGTTCACACGAAGGGGCTCGAATACGGTAATCAGGCGATCGCGCTCGCCGCGTCCAAGACCCGTGCGTTCAACGCCGATTTCTCAAACGACTACGCGGCGCTTCAACCTGACAACCTGGCCCGTTACGATGCGCTCGTCCTGAACAACACGACGGGGCTTAAGACCCGGGAGAACCGCTTCATTGAACCGGCCCTCGTCGACTTCGTGAAGGCGGGCAAAGGTTTGGCCGTGATACACGCAGGCGCCGACAACTTCAACGTGGCCGAACAGGCCGCGGAAATGGTCGGCGGGCGCTTTTGGGGTCACCCGTGGGGAGCTGGCGGCACATGGGCCTTCAAACTGGATGAGCCGGACAATCCGCTCAATCGCGCATTCGGGGGCAAGGGTTTCTTCGCAAGCGATGAGATCTATCAGCAGCAGTCCCCCTTTTACAACCGTGCCAAGTTGCATGTGCTTGTCTCCCTCGACTTCGCCGACAAAGCCACAGCTGAAGCTCAGCACCAACGCCGCACCGATAACGACTACGCGGTCTCATGGATACGTCCTTACGGCAAAGGACGTGTTTTTTACACCTCTTTCGCTCATGACCAGCGCGCCTTTCTCGACAAAGCGCTGCTCACCCACATCCTCGACGGCTTGCAGTATGTCATCGGGGACCTCAAAGCAGACGACACGCCAGCCGGTCTCTCCGAAGCCGACCTGAACCGTATCAAAACGACAACCGATGCCAACGTCAACGAGACTTTCGCTTTCTTGCAGGATATCCTTGCCCACACGTATCATGCGAAAACCGAAGCCGAAAACTCGATCAAGCTTAACGCCCTGCTCAGCGAGGCCTCCACCACCGTTTTCGGCAAAAAAGCGATCCTGCGCGCTTTGCTAAGTGCAAAAGGAACACCGGACCTAAACGCTGTCGTCGCCTGCCTAAAATTCCCTGAGACCCGCGACTGGGCGGCGACGCTCATCGCAGGCATGCCCGGCAAAGACGCCGACAAAGCCCTTGTGCAAGCGCTGGCAGGCGCTGAGGCTGGACTGCGCTGCACCTTGATCAGCGCGCTGGGCATTCGCAAAAATACCAAGGCTGTCGTGCCCTACGTCGCAGATAAAAATGAGGCCGTCGCAACTGCGGCACTCGCTACGCTGGGCCGCATCGGTGATCCCCTCGCCCTGCAAACGCTTGTCAAGCCTACGTTCACGACGCTTGAAGACGTTCGTCAGACCGCGCTTGCAGCGTGTATCGGGACGATGGCCTCTGAGGGAAGTACCCGCGCTGCCACACGCGCCGCAAAACCGCTCTTCGATAACGCGGCGAACCCCGCCCCCCTACGCGCGGCTGCCGCCAGAGCGTTGCTGCTGAACGATGACGACTTCTTTGCCATCGGCATAAAGGATGATTGTGCGATGGTGCGTCAGGCGGTGGTCCGCGCCGCCAACACCGTTGCAGTCAAAATCCTGGCTGAAACGCTCCATTGCGCCGCCCCCGCCGATCAAGTGGCGCTCCTCTCCAAACTTGCCAGCCGCAACGCCAGAGCAAAGGCCGCAGAAGTGGCCATCCTGCTTGAATCCGATCAAGAAACCGTGGTCTGCGAGGCTTTGCGTGCACTGGTCAAACTCGGTGATGCCGATCAGGTCCCGGCAATCTTTGAGCTGACCGTCCGGGAGGGTGAGGTCGGGCGGACCGCAAATCAAGCGCTCGGAGATTTGCGTGCTCCGGGCGTTGGTGATGCGCTGATCACCGTTGCCGGAAAAGATCCGGTCCGGCAGATGAAGGTCCTCGTCATTCTAGGCGAACGTGCAGAGTTAGCCATGGTTCCTCGCCTGAAAAGTTTCCTTGGCTCGGAGAACGCCGACGTCCGCAAGGAGGCGTGGAAAACGTTCGGCAAGATCGCGGACGACACGGTTTTTTCGCAGGGCGTTGACTGGCTATCGGCGGTACAGGACTCTGAAGTGAATCCAGCCGAGTCGGCGATTCGCGCCGCCGCTAAGAACGTTGAGCCGGCCACCCGCGCGGCGACTTTGGCAGCCGCCTGGGGCAAGGCTTCGCGCTCTGCAAAGAAAGCGCTCGCGAGCCTTATGGCCGGATATGCCGACCCCGCTTTCATTGCACCCCTGACGGGCGCTTTGACGGATAACGACCGGAGCCTTCGGGAGACCGTGCTCCGAGCGCTGGCCGACTGGCCGACGCTAGAGCCGTATGACGCGCTTAAGAATGCCGTGGCCGCGCAGAACGAGACAGGGCTAAAGGCTGTCGCCATCAGGGGCGCGCTCAAGTTGGCTCTTGCACACGCCGGAGCGAAGGCCACATCATGTTGCGTTGAGTTATTCAAAGTCGCGCCGGACGACAAGTGCCGAATGACCGTTGCGGAGGCGCTTTTCAACCGGGACGGGCTGGATTTCTTCGCCACGCTGCAGGGCCTTTTCCCTGACCCAGCCTGTGGCGGCGCGGCAAAAAAGGTCTATGTGGAAGTTTACGACAGAAAGGTCAAGCAGCAGGTCGGAGTCCCGTCGCGCGAACTCGGCCCAGCCAAATGGAAGGCCAGCGCCTCGCATGCGGCAAACGATGTCAAGAATGCTTTTGACCGGAAACCGGAAACCCGTTGGTCATCTAACCACAGTTCGGAGAAAGGGATGTGGTTCACGT
>CAYZQL010000051.1:0-18014 GCA_964480555.1 uncultured Lentisphaeraceae bacterium
ACCTTCATGAAGCCCGGCTCGACAAAAACCCGCTTGCGGATCTCCTCGGCCAGCTCGGCCGACAACTCAGTTCGCGACATCCTGCCCCTCTTTCTGCCTGGGCGCAGCACGGCTGCGCCTCACCTTCACGGTTGAACAAACGCAGGTAGTGTACGACATCCTTGCCGATGCGGGGAGACAAAATTCATGCACAAAACGACAATCTTGTCGCACACGCCCGCAGGCAAACTCGCAAGCCGCTGTCTGAAACTATTTTTAAGAATCTGTCATACAACAGGTTAGCACGTCTCATCCACCCCTCCGCTATCCGGTTGGCATCGTGATTGCTAAGACATGGTCAACCGTTTGTGTTGGACAAGCGGGCGCTCTTCACGAAAGGTAAACAATGAGCATCACAGGAATCAACAAAAGGAATCTTTTGTTCATATTAACCGGACTCGGCCTCGTCTCCGCAGGCTGGGCACAGGATACCGCGGTACCTGCGCTGGCAGATGGCATGAGGGACGGCATGAGTAACATGCGGATCGCGCTCGACACGGTCTGGGTGTTAGTCACCGGCATGTTGGTGTTCTGGATGAACGCGGGCTTTGCCATGGTGGAGAGCGGTCTCTGCCGGGCCAAGAACTGCGTGAACATCCTTGCCAAGAACTTCATCGTGTTCGCTCTCGCGACCCTCTCGTTCTGGGTGCTCGGCTGGGGCCTGATGTTCGGCGACGGCAGCCTCTGGGTCGGCCTCAAAGGACTTTTCTTTGTTTCCGGCGCGGACAACTCTCCCGCGCTGGGCACGGCCTATGCCGCGATGAACCCCTTCTCCAGCGCCACGTACGAGGGCGTCTACTCGGCGATCAACTGGACCCCCGTGCCGCTCTGGGCGAAGTTCTTCTTCCAGCTCGTGTTCGCGGGAACCGCCGCGACGATCGTTTCGGGCGCGGTCGCCGAGCGCATCAAGTTCAAGGCCTTCCTGGTCTTCAGCCTGCTGCTCGTCGGACTGATGTACCCGGTCACCGGGCACTGGATCTGGGGCGGCGGCGTGCTGGCGGCCTCCAAGGCGGCCGAGGGCATCAACGCCTTTTTTCACAGCTTCCGCGACTTCGCCGGCTCCACGGTCGTGCACTCGGTCGGCGGCTGGGCCGCCCTGACCGGCGCGCTGATCCTCGGGCCCCGCATCGAGAAGTTCCGCCCGAACGGCGCGATCAAGCCGGTGATGGGCCACAACATGACCAGCGTCGCGCTGGGCGTGCTGATCCTCTGGCTCGGCTGGTTCGGCTTCAACCCCGGCTCCACCATGTCGGCGGGCAACGGCTTCGCGATCTCCCACGTGCTGATCGCCACCAACATCGCCGCCGTGACGGCCACCCTGAGCGCGGCCGTGACCGCCTGGCTGTTGCTCAAGAAGCCGGATCTGAGCATGATCCTCAACGGCTGCTTGGCCGGGCTCGTCGCCGTGACCGCACCCTGCGCGTTCGTCTCCGTGACCTCCGCGGCGATCATCGGCGCCATCGCGGGCGTCCTGGTGGTGTTCGCGGTGCTGTTCTTCGACAAGCGGCGCATCGATGACCCGGTGGGCGCGCTCTCCGTGCATCTGGTGAACGGCGTCTTCGGCACCTTGGCCGTCGGCCTGTTCTACAACGACAAGATCGCGACGGATGTCGCAGGCCTCGCGACCGGCCTCACCCGCGGCGCTCAGTTCGTGCAGCAGCTCAAGGGCGTGCTGATGGTCGGCCTGTTCACCGTGGTCCTCTCCGCGATCATCTGGCTCGTCATCAAGGCGATCATGGGGCTCCGCGTGACCCGCGAAGAGGAACTGGGCGGCCTGGACATCGGCGAGCACGGCAACGAGGCCTATCCGGACTTCCAAGGGTTCCTGACCAAGTAACGAACGAAAGGATCACCAACATGAAAATGATTGTCGCTGTCATCCAACCCGATAAGCTGGCCGATGTGAAAGACGCGCTGTTCGCGGCCAACGTCACGAAAATGACCGCCTCCAACGTGATCGGCTGCGGCCAGCAGATGGGCTACACCGAAACCTACCGCGGCCTCCCTTCGGAAATCAACCTGCTGAAGAAGGTCGAACTGCGGATCGCCGTGAACGAAGCCTTCGTCAAGCCGACCGTGGACGCCATCATCAAGGGCGCGCGTTCCGGCAAGATCGGCGACGGCAAGATCTTCATCCTCGACCTGCCCGAATGCATCCGCATCCGGACCGGCGAGACCGGATCGGCCGCAATCGGCTAGGACCGTTTTCTCCAATACAATGACGTCCGTTAGCTCCGGACAGTCATCGCGGTCACGCACTCCGGTGCGTGGCCGCGTTCTTTTTGCCCCGCCGCCCGTCTGGGCCGCATTGACAGCACCCCCGATAATGCTGTATTTTTGAAGTATGAAAAACATCGTTTTGTCCCTCGCTCTCGCAGCGCTGACCGTCTCTGTCACCGCTGAGCCCATCGACTGGCAGCCCGCCAAGTCCGACATGTGGAAAACCTTCACGCGCCACCACTTCACCGTGGACGGCTGCCCCTGCTGGGTGGCGGTCCCCAAAACGCCGCGCGCCGGAAACCCGTGGGTCTGGTGCATGATCTTCCCGACCGCCTTCGACACCCGCACCGGCGTGGTCCCCTTGGTCGAGGACGGGTTCTTCTATATCCACATGGACGTCGGCAACACCTACGGCGCCCCTTCCGCCCTGGCCCACATGGACGCCTTCTACAAACACATCGTCGCCAAAGGCCTGAGCCCCAAAGGCTCCCTCCTCGGCGTCAGCCGCGGCGGCCTCTACGTCTACCGCTTCGCAGAGCGCAATCCCGAGCGGGTCGTCTGCATCTACGGCGATGCGCCGGTCTGCGATTTCAAGAGCTGGCCCGGCCAGAAGTCGGGCAAGGCGTGGGAAGACGTGAAAGCCCTCTACGGCTTCAAGGACGACGCCGAAGCCCTGGCCTTCAAGGGCAACCCCGTCGACATCTTGGAGCCGCTCGCCAAAGCCGGAATCCCGTTGATCCACGTGGTCGGCGACACGGACACCACCGTGCCCGTCGCGGCAAACACCGCCCTCATCGAGCAGCGCTACAAGGCCCTCGGCGGCACGATCACCGTCTTTCACAAGCCCGGCGTCGGCCACCACCCGCACGGGCTCGACGACCCCAAGCCCCTCGTCGACCTGATCAAGACCTATACCGCGAGCGGCGCTCCCGCAGCCGCCAAATAACCTGCGCCCGCCCCCACCCGCGCGGCGGTCGGCCCCGGCCGCCGCGCCGGGCCCGCTCCGGCACACGATCCGAAGGAGGTGCGCGTCTTATGGCATGCCCGGCCCCTTTGTTTTCTCTCCTCCTCTGCGCCCTCCTCCTCGCGACAGCGGCCGGCGCGCGCCCGCCCAACTACGACGAAGCCAAGGCCGGCCCCTATACCCTGCCCGACCCGCTCACCTTCGCGGACGGCACGCGGCTGACCGCTCCAAACCAATGGCCAAAACGCCGGAGCGAAATCCTCGCGCTCTTCGAAGACCAGATGTACGGCGTCGTCCCGCCCCCGCCCGCCGCCATGCGCACCGAGGTGCTTGAAAGCGGCGAAACGCTGGGCGGGCGCGTCATCCGCAAGCAGCTCCGCATGTGGTTCCGCGAGGACCGGACCGGGCCGAAGATCGACTGGATCATTTTCCTGCCAAAGAGCGCGCCGTCCCCCGTGCCGGCTTTTCTCGGGCTCAACTATTACGGCAACCAGGAGCTGCTCCCCGACCCGGAGATCCGCGTGACCGACGCCTGGCTGCGCGACAACGCGAAACATTTCATCAGCGGCAACCGCGCCTCCGAAAAAAGCCGCGGGCTGAACACCGAGACCTGGCCGGTCGAAACGCTCGCCGCGCGCGGTTACGCGCTGGTCACCGCCTGCTACGGCGACGTCGACCCGGACTACGACGACGGCTTCACCAACGGCGTGCACGCGCTGTTTCCCCCGCCCCGCCCCGTCCCCGGAAACTATACCACCTCTCTGGCCGCTTGGTCGTGGGCGCTCATGCGCGGCATGGACCTGATCGAAAAGGAGGCGGCCATCGACGCCCGGCGCGTCGCGGTGGTCGGCTGCTCGCGCCTCGCCAAGGCCGCGCTCCTCGCCGGCGCGAAGGACGAGCGCTTCGCCGTGGTCATCCCCAACCAGACCGGCGGCGGCGGCGTGCCCCTCGCCAAGCGCGACTACGGCGAGAACGTCGCCCTCCAAAACGCGAAGTTCCCTCACTGGTTCTGCGGCAACTTCCGGAAATACAGCGACAACGAGGCCGCCCTGCCGTTCGACCAGCACATGCTCCTCGCGGCCTGCGCCCCGCGCAAGCTCTATGTCTCCAGCTTCCCCGGCACGTGGTTCGATCCGTACGGCGAGTTCCTGAGCGTGAAGGCCGCCGAGCCGGTCTGGCGCTTCCTCGGCCTCCCCGGGCTGCCCGCCGCCGAATGGCCGCAGGAGCTGTCGCCCTCCCTGGGCACGCACCTCGGCTATCACCGCCGCCCCGCCGAGCACGGGATCGCCCCGTACGACTGGCAGTGCTACCTCGCCTTCACCGACCGCGCCTTCGGGGTGTCCATCGACTGGCAGCCCGAAAAGACGGACCTCTGGCATGGCTTCACGCGCCACCACTTTACGGTGGACGGCTGCGCGTGCTGGGTGGCGGTTCCGCCCAGCCCGCGCCCCGGCAACCCGTGGGTCTGGTGCACCGAGTGGCCCGAAGCCTTCACGCGGCGCACCGGCGCCGAGAAGCTGCTGGCCGAAGGGTTCCACCACCTCCACATGCAGGTCGGCACCCTGTCGCTGGGCAGCCCCGCCGCGCTGGCCCACATGGACGCCTTCTACAAACACATCGTCGCCAAAGGCCTGAGCCCCAAGGGAACGCTGACCGGCGTCAGCCGCGGCGGCCTCTACGCCTACCGCTTCGCCGCCGCCCACACCAACCGCGTGGTCTGCATCTACGGCGATGCGCCGGTCTGCGATTTCAAGAGCTGGCCCATGGGCGTCACCCAAGGCACCCGGGACGAGAAAGGCATCGCGCTCCTGCTGGAGCTCTACGGGTTCAAAGACGAGTCCGAGGCCCTGTCCTACAAGGGCAACCCGCTCGACAACCTGGAGCCGCTGGCCAAGGCCGGCATCCCGCTGATCCACGTGATCGGAGACGCCGACGCGTCGGTTCCCCCGGAGTCGAACTCCAACCTCCTTGAACAGCGCTACAAGGCGCTGGGCGGCACGATCACGGTCTTCCACAAGCCGGCGTGCGGCCATCATCCGCACGGGCTGGAAGACCCCACGCCCGTGGTCGACCTGATCAAGGCTTACACCACGCGGGGGGACACCGAGACCTGCCAGTGACCCCCGGCCACCCCACCATTCTGCTGGTCGCCGTCAACGCGCGCTACAGCCACTGCGCGTATGCCGCACGCTCGCTCCAGGCGAACCTCGGCCCGCTCGCCGCATCGGCCCGCATCCTCGAAGCCGACCTCGACATCACACCCGTCCAGCTCGCCGCGCAGATCGTCGATGCGCGCCCCCGCCTCGTCGGCTTCTCGGTCTACCTCTGGAACGTGCGGCTCATCGAAGCCGCCGCGCGGATCCTGCGCGCGGTGGCCCCGGAGCTGCGCCTCATCGCGGGCGGCCCCGAGCTCACCTCCGGCTATCCCCGCGCCGCACTGTTCGGCGCCCTCGTCATCGGCGAAGGCGAGACCGCCTTCCGCACCCTCTGCGAGAGCGTCCTCTCCCCGCCCTCCGCCCTCCGTCCTCCGCCCTCCGTCCTCTGTCCCACACCCGAAGATCCCGCGCAGCTCGTTCTGCCCTATCCCCTCTACACCGACACCGACCTCGCCCAGCGCACCGTCTACGTCGAAGCGAGCCGCGGCTGCCCCTACGCCTGCACCTACTGCACCTCGGCCGGCACCGGCCTGCGCCTGATCCCCCTCGAGCGCCTCCTGCCCGCCTTCGACGCGCTCTGGCAGCGCGGCCTGCGGCGCTTCAAATTCCTCGACCGCAGCTTCAACGCGCCGGCCGCCCACGCCGCCGCGCTCCTCGACTTCTTCCTCGGCCGCGCCACACCGGACATGCGCCTGCACTTTGAAATCAACCCCGACCACCTGCACGACAGCGTCGCCTCGCGCATCGCCGCCTTCCCCGCCGGCACCCTGCACCTGGAGGCCGGCCTCCAGACCCTGAACCCGCAGGTGGCCGCCGCCGTCGGCCGCGGCGCAGACACCGCGCAAACGCTCGCCAACCTGCGCTTCCTCACGCGCCAGACCGGCGCGACCGTACATGCCGACCTGATCTTCGGCCTGCCCGGCGAAGACGAGGCCTCGTTCGCGCGCGGCTTCAACACGCTGATCGCCGAGTGCGACCCGCCGGAAGTCCAGGTGAACCTCCTCAAAGGGCTGCCCGGCACGCGCCTTGTCCGCGACGCAGGCCGCCTCGGGCTCGCCTTCAGCCCCGAGCCGCCATACGAGCTGCTGCGGTCCGACGTCCTGCCGTTCGACGCGCTCATGCGGCTCCAGCGCTTCGCGCGCGGCTGGGAGCTGGTCCACAACCGCGGGCGCTTCCCGCATGCCGTGCGGGCGCTCCACGCGGCTTGCCGGCCTGACGTCTACGGCGCGCACGCGCGCCTCGCCTCGCGCATCCACGCCGGCGAAGGAAAATTGTTTGCGATCAGCATGCCGCGCCTCGCCGGCCACCTGCGCGCGGAGCTTCTGGAAAGCTGCGGCATCGGCGCGGCCGAAGCCGACCGGCTCCTCGCCGCCGACCTCAACGCAAAGCCGCCCTCATGAATGTTGAAAAAGTCACTCCCTACGCCACCGGCGACAGCAAGCGCGCGCAGATCACGCAGGCGTTCGACACGCTCGCGCACCGCTACGACCGGCTCAACCGCGTCCTTTCGCTCGGCATCGACGTTTACTGGCGGCACCGCGCGCTGCGGCTGCTGCGGCGCAGCCCGCCCGCCCGCCTGCTCGACGTGGCGACCGGCACCGCCGACTTCGCGCTCTTGGCCGCGCGCCGCCTGCCCCAGACGCACGTCACCGGCGTCGACCTGTCGGAAAACATGCTGGCGCTCGGCCGCGCCAAAGTGGCGGCGGCCAAACTGGACGCGCGCATCGCCTTGCAGACCGGCGACGGCCTCGCGCTTGACTTTCCCGACGCGTCCTTCGACGCCGTCACCGCCGCCTTCGGCGTGCGGAACTTCGAGAACCTCGCGGCGGGCTTCCGCGAAATGCGCCGCGTGCTCAAGCCCGGCGGCCGCGTGGTGGTCCTCGAGCTCTCCGAGCCCGAGCGCTTCCCGGCGCGCCCGCTCTACCGGTTCTACCTGCGCCGCGTCATCCCGGCCGTCGGCCGGCTGCTCACCGGACACGCGCGCGAATACCTCTACCTGCCCGCGTCGATCGAGCAGGTGCCCCAAGGCGAAGCGATGCTCGCGCTGCTCCGCGCCGCCGGCTTCACCGCGTGCCGCCGCGAAACCTACACGTTCGGCGCCTGCTCGTGCTACACCGGAATGGCGGTCTTCACTGACGCGGCAGACCGTGCCTCTACCGCTCCAAGGTGATTCCGCGCCGGATAAAGGTCGGCACATCCAGATCCTGGCCGCCAAACAGAGTCGGCTCCACATCTCGGAACTTGCCGCGCCCGGTCGCGCCAAACGAAAGTTTGCTGCCCTTGCCGCGGCCCCTCTTGCTGCCCGGCTGAATCGGGAAGGCCTCCGCCACCGGCGGCTCTTGCGACAGCTGCGCCTCCTTGCGTGGCTCGACCTGAGCGGCGGCCGTCCAGCTCTCGAAGGCCAGCGCCACCAGTTCGATGCGCCCGTCAAACTGCGCGTCGATGACCGTGCCCATTTCGATGTGGCAGTCGCTCTTGCACACGTCGCGCAGCTTGCCCATGATCTCGCCGACCTCGGCCAGCCGCAAGTCCTGCCCCGCCAAAATCCCCAGCAGCAGCGCGTTCGCCTTGGAAAGGGCGTCGCCCGAACGCAGCAGGCGGCAGGCGCGCAGCGCGGCGACCGCCTGTGCCGCCCGGCCCGGCCCTTCCGCAGAGCTGAAGCCGAAGCGCGCGTTGCCGCCCTTCAGCACCACCGTATGCAACCGCTCCGCGTCCAGCCGGATGAAGCCAGGGCGCGACAGCAGGCGCCACAACAGCGTGATGCCCGCCGCAACCAGCCCCTCTGCGACCCGGATGGCATCCGTCAGCACCCCTTCGCCCGCATCGCTGAAGAGATCGTCCAGCGCGACCGTCACCAGCGAATCCGCATTCTCTTCGATCATCGGCAGCACGCGTTCGGCCGCCTTGCGCCGCGACTCGCCTTCAAACGCGAAGGGCCGCGTCACAAAGCAGACCGTCGCGATGCCCATGTCGTGAAGCGCCTTGACGATTTCCGGCGTCGCGCCACCGCCCGTCCCTGCGCCGAGGCAGGCCGTCAGCACCACCGTCCTCACCCCTTGAAGGTGCGGCAGCAGGTTCTGCATGTCGTCCTGAGCCGCGAGCCGGCCCTGGATCGCATCCCCGCCCGTTCCGTGTCCCGCCAGACGCGAGCCGCCCAACAGCAGGCACGTCATGCCGCCCGCCGATGCCGCCCGGTTCGACAGCGCGTCCGTGTCCACGCCCAGCGCACGCAGCCCGTCGCCATAGGAGGCCAGAACCGATGCGGCCAGCCGGCAGCCGCCGCCGCCCACGCCCAACAAAAGAAGCCCCGACTGCTGTTCCTGACTCATCGGTGAAACACTCCCTTAAACAGATTTTTCAGCGGCGAGAAAATCCCGCGGTCGGCATAGGTCAGCCTTCCGTAAAGCGCCAGGCCCGCCGCCGTCGAAAAGGCGGCCGGCTGCTCGACCGTATCAAGCCCGTCCACATTGATCGGCAGGCCGATCCGGCACGGCAGTCCGAACACGCGCTGCGCCAGATCCGTCACCTTGCGCAGATACGCGCCGCCGCCCGTGAGGATAACCCCGCCGCCCAAGTGCGGCAGAACGCCCGCCTCGTCGAGCTTCGAGCGCAACACGCGGAACGTCTCGTCCAGGCGCGCGTTGACGACCGTGTGCAGCGCCTTGCAGCTGATCAGCCGCTCCTCGAAGCCGACGTCGGCCTGCAGCGTCACGCGCCTTCCGCCGCTCTCCGGATCGATCACCGCGCTCGCCTCGGCACGCTTGATCTCCTCCGCGCGGTTCAAGGGGATATTGAAGGCCAAGGCGATGTCATTCGTCACATGGTCCCCGCCGACGGCGATACAGCCGACCGCCGAAATGACGTTGTTGCAATACGCGATGTAATTCGTCGTGCCGCCGCCGAGATCGACCAGCACCACGCCGTTGCGCTTCTGCTCAGGCGTCAGCACCGCCAGCGCCGCGCAAATGCCGGAGAACGCCACATCCGTCACGTCGAGCTGGGCGCTTTTCACAACGTTCACCGCGTTGTCGATGCGGTTCTTCAAGCCGTGCACCGCCATCGCGTTCAGCGTGAGCACCTTGCACCGCATGCCCTCGGGCTTGACGATGCCCGGCTGATCGTCCACCGTGAAAGACTGCGTGATCGTGTGCAACACCTGACGGTCCGCCTCGATCTGGACCGCCTGCGCGTTCTCCGTGACCTCCTCGATGTCCTCGCGCGAAACCACGCGGTCGCCCGAGCGGATCGTCACCATGCCGGGGTTCACCGCCGCCTGGATGTGCCCGCCCGAGGTCGCCAGCAGCACTTGCCAGATGCTCACGTCGGCCTGCTTCTCGGCCTGCTTGGCGGCCGACTCGACGCCCACGCGCGCCTGCGACAAATCCGTGATCTGCCCTTTGCGGACACCGGTCGTCGGATAGGTCCCCACGCCTGTAATTTTCACACGCCCGCTCTCATCGGACTCGCCCACGCACATCACCGTGCGCGACGTCCCGATCTCCAGCGCGGCAATCGGAGGAATCGCCATAACACCTCGTTTCTTCGCTTCACTCGACTCCGGGAGGCATTCCGAAAATGCGCCCCGCATGCGTCGCATCCCATAACAGACAAGGCTGACCCAGCTCGCATTCCATCGCTTGGGCGAGCTGGTCGAACTGCCGCTGCATCCGCACCGCCGTGTCTTTCTCCTCGTCCTGCATCCCGTCCCAGGCGAACTTCGCCTGGCGGTGATCCGACAGGGTCAGCAGCAGATAGTCTTCTTTCGTCGTATCGAGCACCAGCAGGCGCAACCGGCACTCCGGCCGCAGGGAATTGTGGACCAGCCTCACCGCGGCCATCTCGTTGCCGTGCAGCCGGTCGCCCGGCTTGACCTGCGCGAACTCGTCGGACCCCTTGATCATCGGCAGCCCGCCGGTGCCGGCATACCGGATGAACACGACGCCCTCCTCATCCACGACCCGCCCGTTCGACCCCACGCGGGCGATCGGCTCGCGCTCGATGATCGTGATGTTCATCTTGTCGGGCATGCGCCTCACAATCGTAATGTCGCGGATGTTCGGCGCCTGCTCCAGAAGCTCGGCGCGCTTCTGCCCGATCGGCAGAGCGAAAAGGTTGATCCCCTCGCGCAAGCCCAGCACCTCGCAGACCAAGTCGGGCGTCAACGTCTTGCCCGTCGTGATCGTCACGCTGTTGCGCAAGTCGCGCAACACGAAAAGGTGCTGCGAACGGAAGTAGTAGCTCTCGAACAACGCCCAGCTGCCCCACGCCCCCGTCGCCAGAAGCACGACGAAAAGCAGCAGCCCCAAGGCGAACTTGACCCCGGCGGGCAGATCGGTCACAACACCGGTCACGCGCCGCCCGTTCACGGCGAACCTCCCTGGACGCGCCTGTCCCCGTTTGAAAGAAAACCACGTCATCGCCAGCCCCCTCAATCACATGCCGCATGTTCGAGCAGCTTCGCGCACAGCGCGCTGAACGAAAGACCTTTTTTAGCGGCCGCTTTCGGCAGCAGGCTCGTCGCCGTGAAGCCGGGAATCGTGTTGATCTCCAGGACGTAGGGCCGCCCCTCCGGCGTCACTCGAAAATCGATGCGGCTCACCCCCCGGCACCCGACCGCCTGAAACGCCAGCAGCGCCAACACCTGGCACTGCGCCGTCAGCGGCGCATCTTCCGACGCCTCGGGAAAAACGTACCGCGTCACGCCCCGGGTGTACTTCTCCGCAAAGCCGTACCAGCCTCCCGGCGCCTGAATCTCCACCACGGGCAGCGCCTCGCCGCCCACCACGCCCACCGTCCATTCGCGCCCGGGAATGTACGCCTCCACCAGCACCTCGCCCTGCGGGTCCACCGCACGCGCGGTCTCCAGCGCCGCCGCCCACTGCCCCGGCTCGGACACCTTGGAAATCCCCACGCTCGACCCGTCGCGCGGCGGCTTCACCACCACCGGCAACGGCAAGGCGGTCGCATCCGCGCCGCGCGGCAACACCTCGAAGGGCGCGGTCGGCACACCCGCCGCCTCCAGCACCCGCTTGGTCGCGATCTTGTCGATCGTGATGCGGCTCGCCGCCGCGCCGGGGCCCGTATACGGCACGCCCAGCCGGTCCAGATCCGCCTGGACGCCGCCGTTCTCGCCGTACCCGCCGTGAAGCGCCAAGAAAACCGCCTCCACTCCCGCCGGCAAGGCATCGACGCTGTCCCGCTCCAACACGACCGGCACCACATCGAAGCCCGCCTCCGTCAGCCCCTCGACCACCGCCGCACCTGATTTGAGCGACACCTCTCGCTCGTTCGATGTGCCGCCCATGACAACCGCCACTCGCTTCATAGCCGTATCCCTGTTTTCTAAAGACACAAACCGCTGATCTCAGGTGCCAGCATCACCCCGCAACCCCGTTCGACCCGGTTGCGCATGCCCATCACCAGGGCCAAAACGTCCGACGCCGTGACCGCCTCCTCCACCGCCACGATATTGGCGTGAAACTCCGTCACCCGCGCCCCGCCGATCCGCATCCCTTTGCAGCCTGCGGCCTCCAGCAGCCGGCCGGCCGAATCCCCCGCAGGATTGCGGAAGACCGACCCTTCCGTCCGCAGCCCGGCCAGCGGGATCCGCTTGGCCCGCGCCGCGAGGCGCAGCGCGCGCACCGCCTGCGCCTCCGCCCGCTTCAGCCGCAAACCGCAGGCGACCGCCACGCGCCCTTCGAGTCCCCTGCACCGCCGATAGGCGAAGCCACATTCAGCGGGAGCCAGTATAAGACTTTTGCCGTCCGGATTCAAACAGCGAATCCACGCCACGCGCGATCCGATCTCGCCGCCGTGCGCCCCCGCGTTCATCGCCAGCCAGCCTCCCACGCTGCCGGGCACACGGTCCAGAAATTCAAGCCCGGAGAGCCCTTCACGCTCCAGCCGGTCGAGCAGCAGCGGCCCCTTGCACCCGCAGCCGACCTCGACCTCGTCGCCCCGCACGCCAAGGCCCGCGCAGGCGCCCTCCGCAAAGCGGATCACGCACCCCGGCTCGCCCAGGTCGCTGAACCACGCGTTCGCGCCCGCGCCCACCATGCGCCAGCCGACACCGTGCGCGCCGCAGCTCCGCAACACGTCCGCCAGCGCCGCCTCGTCCGCAACCTCGACCCGCCAGCGCGCCCAGCCGCCTGTGCCGAAGAAAGACCACCCGGCCAGCGCGCCGAAGGCCTCCACGCCCGCCCCCGCCACACGCCGCAGCGCCGCCTCGAAACCTTCGGGGTCTTGACGTGCCGGCCAGCCCCGGGCCACATCCTCCCGGATCAGCTCCGCCATCTCGATCACGTCGCCCGCGCCCGCAAGCAGCAGCAGGTCGCCCGGCCTCAGCTCGTGCCGCAGGCACTGCCAGGCCTCTTCGCGCGAGCGCGCCAGCCGGACCGGCAAGTCGGGCCGCAGACGGCGGAAATGCGCGTACAGATCGCAGATATCGCCCCCTTCGAGCAAAGCCTCCGAAGCCGCGTACACCGGCAGCAGAATCACCGCGTCAGCCGCAGCGAACGCCTCGGGAAAGTCGGGCCCCAAGGCCAGCGTGCGCGTGAAGCGATGCGGCTGGAAGACCACGATGAGCCGCGCGGGCCGCTGCACCCGAGCCATCTCAACCGCCGCCTTCAGCTCCGCCGGATGATGCGCGTAGTCGGCGATAAACCGGAAGCCGGGCACATCGGCGACCGCTTCAAACCGGCGGCCGGGAAGCTCATCGCACGCTCCCGCCAAAGCCGCGAAAACCGCTTCGGGAGCATGGCCCAACAACAGCGCCGCCGCCGCCGCGCCCAAGGCGTTCAGCACGTTGTGGCGGCCCGACACGCCGAGCCGCACACGCCCCCACGAGCGTCCCTGATAGACCACGTCAAACGCGACCGACGCCGCGTCCACGCAAACGTTCCGAGCGCGCAGCTCCGCCGCATCCGAAAAACCGTAGCTCAGCACCGGCACCGCAGCCGCCTGCGCCACCTGCCACGCCCGCGCGTTGTCGCGGCACACCGCCACGCCTTCGCGCGTCCGGGCCACCGCCTCGCGGAAGCAGGCGAGCAGGGCGGCTTCGCCGTCGAAATGCTCCAGGTGGTCCAAGTCGATGTTGGTGAGCACCGTCACCGCCGGACGATACAGCGCCAGCGTGCCGTCGCTCTCGTCCGCCTCGGCGACCAGCACGCCGCCCTTCCCTCCGCCCGCCACGCCCCCGAGGCGGCGCGTCGCGCCGCCAATGCACCAGCCGGGCTCCGCTCCCAGCTCCTGCAGAAGCCGTGTGGAGAAACAGGCCGTCGTGGTTTTCCCGTGCGCCCCGCACACGGCCACGCCGCGCCCCTGCGACAGGAGCGACGCCAGCACCTCGCCGCGCCGGAACACCGGCACCCCCCGGGCGCAGGCCGCTATCAACTCGGGCTCGGAGGCGGACACTGCGGGGGTCACGATCACGCGGGAGCTCCCCTCCAGATGTTCGGGCGCGTGCCCCTCCGCAACCGCCACGCCCGCCGCACGCAGCCAGTCCGCCAGCGCGTTGGCCTGCGCGTCGCAGCCGCTCACCCGCCAGCCGCGCCGCGCCAACAGATACGCCACCCCCGCCATGCCCACGCCGCAGATGCCCAGCATGTGCACCGCGCCGCCCGCGTCCCAACTCTCAGCCGCCTTATCCATGCTTCGCCCTCAACCTGAACGCCGCCCGCCCGCATCACCACGTCCAGCGGAACATCAGCTTCACGTCTTTCGCGCTTTCGTGCATGAACCGGTTGAGGTCAAACTGGAGGCCGATCCCGGGCTTCGCGAACAGGTCCATCAGCGTCACCTGCTCATCGTACCGGTAAACCTTCACCGCGTGGGTGTCGAGAAGCTCGGCGGCCTTCTTCTGCGCGTCCTCGCCGTATCCGATCCCGTCAATCAGCTTGAGCCGCAGCGCCTCGTCCGCAAGGAACACGCGGCCGTCGGCCAGCGGCGCCACGGTCTCTTTCGGCAGCTTGCGGTTTTCCGCGACCAGCGTGACAAAGCGGTCGTGCATCGCGGAGATCACCTTCTGCAGGATTTCCCGCTGCTCCGGCTTCACCTCTTGGAACGGGTTGAGCAGATCTTTGTTGGCGCCCGACTTGATGGTCACATCCTGGATCCCCAGTTTGGCGGCCAGCTCTTTGATGTTGTACGACTGCATGATCACGCCGATGGAGCCGGTGAGTGTGGTCGGATGGGCCAGAATGTGGTCGGAGGCCAAAGCGATGTAGTACGCGCCCGAAGCCGCCACATCGCCCATGATCGAAACCACCACGCGCCCCTCTTGCGACGCCTTGAAGTCTTGGAGCGCCTTGTAGATGATGTCGCTGTCCGTGATGCCGCCGCCGCCGCTGTTGATCTCGAGGATCAGCCCCTCCACCTCCGGGTCGTGCGTCGCGCGCCGGATCGAGCGCAGCGCCGTGTTCGCGTTGCCCACATACCAGGAGGAGTCCCCCAGCATGATCATCCCGCTAACCGGAATGCGCACGACCTTGACGTCGCCCTGTCCGGACGACCAGGTCTCCACCATGAACGGCGCGTCATCCTCGCCCATATCCCGGTCCGTGTGCAGCTTATGGAACAGTCCGCCGATCCCGCCCTCGCGGGGCAGGCTCAGCAGGCTCAGCCCGCCCATCACCGTCACCGCCACCAGCAGCCCGAGGCCGACAAACAAACCCAGCACCAGCGCGCAACCGAACCCGCACCCGCGCCCTTTTCTCGTGCTCTCCTGATTTTCAGACATGCCATCCCTTTCTGTTATCGAAACCGCGTCAAGAGAATACCAAACGGCAGTCCCTCTGGCCATGCCATTCGGCACTCCGCAGCGGGGAGTTGAAGGGCGGCTCCCGATGTGGTATTTTCTCGCGTGGTGGGGAATCTGTGGAGGGGGAATGCTAAAGCGCCAAGGGGTCTTGCTGCTCACTGTTCTGACGTGCGTGCCCGTCAGCCGCGCCGAGCTATTGGAGGCGGCCTTGGACGGGCCCCTGAAAGACACGCCTGAAATCATTTACTGCACGCGCGCACGCTACGACGACGGACACTGGTACGCCAACATCGGGTACTACTGCGACGACGCCAACAAGAAAGCCTATGCCGGCAACGGCCAGCCCGACGCGGGGGTCCTCTACCGCTACAACCTGCGGACCCGCGAAAGGCGAACGCTGCTCGACGCCCGCGGCGGCAGCCTCCGCGACCCCCATGTGGACTATGACGGGCAGACCCTCCTCTTCTCCTACCGGCCGGCCGGCACCGATTTCTACCATCTCTACGAGATGCGCGCCGACGGCACCGGGCTGCGGCAAATCACCCGGGGCCCGTGGGACGACATCGAGCCCTGCCGGCTGCCCGACGGCGACATCCTCTTTGTCTCGACCCGCTGCAAGCGCTGGGTGAGCTGCTGGTACACGCAGGTCGGCACCCTCCACCGCTGCACGCCCGACGGCCAGGACATCACCCCCCTCTCCGCGAACATCGAGCACGACAACACCCCCGCCGTCCTCCCCGACGGGCGCATCCTCTACACGCGCTGGGAGTATATCGACCGCTCGCAGGTCGAGTACCACCACCTGTGGACCATGAACCCGGACGGCACGTCCGTCAACGTCTTTTACGGAAACATGCACTCGTGGATCCTCATGATCGACGCCTTGCCGGTTCCCGGCAAGCAGGAGATCATCGCGAGCTTCTCGCCCGGCCACGGCGTCAACGAACACGCCGGCTTCGCGACCCTCGTCTCGCCGCTCCAAGGCCCTGACCACCTTCCCTCGGCGACCCGGCTTAAGCACGCGGGCATGATCCGCGACCCCTTCCCTCTGTCCGCCGACCTTTTCCTCGCGGCGCGCGGAAAAGAGGTGCTGCTCCTGGCGCGCGGCGGACAGGAGCAGGTCCTCTTCTCCGACCCCGCCACCGCCGTACACGAGCCGCGCCTCTTGCGCCCCCGCCCGCGCGAACCGGTCATCCCCAGCCGCGTCGACCCCGCTGCCGCCACCGGCCGCTTCGTGCTCGTCGACGTTTATCAAGGGCGCAACATGGCGGGCGTGAAACGCGGCGACATCAAGAAGCTGCTCGTCATCGAGCCCCTGCCCAAGCCGGTCAACTTCAGCGGCGGCATGGACCTCACCTCGTGGCTCGGCACCTTCAACCTCGAGCGCGTGCTCGGCACCGTGCCGGTCGAGGCCGACGGCAGCGCCTCGTTCACCGCACCCGCGGGCCGCCCGCTCTTTTTCGTCGCGCTCGACGCGAACGATCTTTCGGTCAAACGCATGCAGAGCTTCGCCAACCTCATGCCGGGCGAAACCTTCACCTGCATCGGGTGCCACGAGGAGCGCGCCAGCGCCGCCCAGGCGGAAGGGCGCTCCGACAACACCCTCCTCGCGCTCAAGCGCCCCCCGTCGGTCATCCGGAAATTCGACGGCTTCCCGGACGTGTTCGACTTCCAGCGCGACATCCAGCCGATCCTCGACCGCCACTGCGTCACCTGCCACAACCCGCAGAAGCGCGCGGGACACCTCAACCTCGCCGCCGCCCACGCAGCCCGTTTCTCGAACGCCTACCTCGCGCTCGCCACGCGCGGCGAGTTCGCCGACGGCCGCAACGGGCTCGGCAACCAGCCGCCCCGCACCCTCGGCAGCGCGGCAAGCCCCCTGCTCAAGCGCCTCGCCGGCGGCCACAAGGAGGTCCGGGCCACGCCCGCCGAGTGGCGCGTCGTCTGGCTCTGGATCGAGTCCGCCGCACCTTTCGCTGGCAGCTACGCCGCCCTGCGCAACACCGAGGAGCAAAACTATGACGGCCACGCCGGCCACAAGTTCCTCGGCGAGTGCCGCGACGTGTTCACGCGCCGCTGTTTCGGGTGTCACCGGAACACCGCCGACCGCAACGTCTCGGGCTTCCCCCTCGACTGGCACCTGCGCTACGAGAAAGAGCGCCACCTGCTCGGCCGCCCCGTCGGCCGCCACGAGCGTCTCATCCTGCCGAACGACCCCGCGCGCCTGTATGATGTCGGCGTGCTCGCCAACTACACCCGCCCCGAGGACTCCGCCCTTCTCCTGGCCCCGCTCGCCCAGGCCGCCGGCGGTTACGGGCGCTGCGGTAACGCCGTTTTCAAAGACCGGAATGACCCCGACTATCAGAAAATACTCGCCTCGCTCACAAGCGCTAAAAAACTCTACGAGGCCCGCCCGCCTTGGGGGGCGCCGGGCTGGAAGCCCAACCCGCAGTACATGCGCGAAATGAAGCGCTTCGGCATCCTGCCCGAAACCTTCGACCCCGCCAAAGACACGCTCGACCCCTTCGCCACCGATCAGGCCTACTGGCGCTCGCTCTGGCCGCGCCAGCCCTGAACCCGCCGCTGACAAACGCCGCCCGTCTCTGCTACACTGCCCGCATGAAAAACGAGGTCTCTTTCGTACGCTGCGAGGATTACGGCCCCGCTCTGCCAACGGAGCTGGACCGCCTTTTCGCGCTCGCAGGCTGGACCTCGCTCGAAGGGCTCGCCGGCAAGCGGGTGCTGCTCAAGCCCAACCTGCTCACCGACCGGACGCCCGAGCAGGCGGTCACCACCCACCCCGAGCTGGTCCGCCACCTGATCCGCAAACTCAAGCCCACAGGCGCGCGCCTCACGGTCGGCGACAGCCCCGCCAGCA
>CAYZQL010000052.1:0-17995 GCA_964480555.1 uncultured Lentisphaeraceae bacterium
CTGCGCCAGCGGCCAGGCCGGGAAGGTGTTGGTGCTGTACCGCTGGTGGACGAGCGCCAGCGCCGAAGCGACGAGCGGGCTTTCCAGATCCGGATAGAACTGCGCCACGCGGAAGGAGCGCATCAGGCCCTTATACACGATCACCTTGGAGGAACAGCTCGGCAGATAGAACTGCTCGCGCCCGTCGAGCCCGCTCGTGCGGACCTCGTTTTCGGCCAGCTTGCGCGCAATGAAGAGATGGCGGTCCAGATGCTCGGGCGCCACGCGGCCGCGCCCCACGAACACTTGGCGGATCGCCGGCATCGTGCCACGCCCCAGCTCGCCGATCGCCTCGGCCTGCACCGGCACGTCGCGCCACGCGAGAACGGACAGCCCTTCCGCCTTCAGACATTTTTCGAGCGCCTGCTCGCATGCCGCGCGGCTCTCGGCGTTCTGCGGCAGAAACACCATGCCCACGCCGTACGCGCCCGCCTCGGGCAGCTTTTTAACGACGGAGCTGAAAAACACATGCGGCACCTGAAGCAGGATGCCTGCGCCGTCGCCGGTCTCCGGGTCATAGCCTGTCGCGCCGCGGTGCTCGAGGTTGGCCAGAACTTGGAGCGCCTTGACCACGATGTCGTGGGACTTTTCGCCCTTCAGGCTGCACACCATGCCCACGCCACACGCATCCTTCTCGAACGCGGGATCATATAAACCCTGCTGCCGCGGATAACAACTCGACTCGTTCTGCCTCATGCTCACCTCAAAATCCAGTTTGGAAAGCGGCACGCCCAGTCCGCTTGATACCGGCAGGACACCTCCCCGGAGGCGTCCGCAGACGGTTCGGGCAACCGTCGCCACACACATCTTATTGCATCATCACGCCATACCGGTGATGGCGGTCTTCCAGATTCTCGGGCCCGTTACGCTCCAGCGCATGCTTGCAAACCACATGCTCCGTGTCGCACACGTAATGGCCGTCGAAACAGCCGAAGCAGAAGTGCTGCGGGCTCGTCAGGACCGAGCGCAGGCCATCGATACCCAGGTAGCCCACCGAGTCCGCGCCGCACAACCGGCAGATCTGATCCTCGGACCGGCCCGCCGCCACCAGCTCGGACGCCTCGGGGAAGTCGATGCCGAAAAAGCAGGGGTGGCGCGTCGGCGGACACGAGATGCGCACGTGCACCTCCTTCGCGCCCGCACGCCGCAGGACATCGATGCGCTTCTGGATCGTGGTGCCGCGGATGATCGAGTCATCCACCAGCACCACGCGCTTCCCCGCCACCACCTCGGGCACCACCGCCAGCTTCAGATCCACGCTGTTCCTGCGCGAACGCTGGGTCGGCATGATGAACGTCCGCCCGATGTAGTGGTTGCGGATGAAGCCCATCTCGAACGGGATGCCGCTCTCGTGCGAGTACCCCAGCGCCGCCAAGACGCCGCTGTCCGGGATCGGCACCACCACGTCCGCGTCGGCCGGATGCTCCTGCGCCAGCCGCCGCCCGATCGCCGTCCGGACCGTATACACGCTCTGCCCGAAAACGTGGCTGTTCGGGCGGGCGAAGTAGATGTGCTCGAAGACGCACTGCCCATACCCCCCGACCGGCACGTCCGCGAACCGCAAGCTCTTGATGCCGCTGTCGTCCAGCTTCACCAACTCGCCGGGATTCACGTCGCGGATATATTCGGCGCCGATCTGCTGCATGGCACAGGTCTCGCTGGCCACCACATACCCCTTGCCGAGCTTGCCCAGCGACAGCGGGCGGATGCCCCACGGGTCGCGGGCCGCATAAACGCAGTTGGGACGGGCGATCACAAAAGCGAACGACCCGCACAGCTCCGCCAGCGCCTTGCGGATGCGGTCTTTTTGGCCGAAAAAGGCGGGGTCCGCCAACTGGTGCAACAGAATCTCGCTGTCGGTCGTCGTTTGGAAAATGGCGCCCTGTTTCTGGTAACGGTCGCGCAGCTCACCCGCATTGACGAGGTTGCCGTTATGGGCAATGGCCCACATGCCGTCGCGGCACTCCGCCAAGAACGGCTGCACGTTGGCCGAACGGGAGGCTCCCGTGGTCGAATAGCGCACGTGCCCGATGCCGATCTTGCCCGGCAGGTGCTCCGTAAAGTCGCCCGTGAAAACCTCGCTGACGAGCCCCATGCCTTTGCAGAAGTGCATGATCTTGCCGTCGCTGACAACCATGCCGGCGCCTTCTTGCCCCCGGTGCTGCAAGGCAAAAAGCCCATTGTAGAGCGTCAGTGCGGCATTATCAACGCCGTACACCGCCACCACGCCACAATGCTCGCGCGGTCCCTCACGCTCAAGGCGATCCTCTGTAATTTCACATGGCACATTCATACGATTGATTCTCAAGCACTCGCCATGCCAAGCAAGACGATCCGGACGTTTCGGCGCCGCTTGCTTTTGCCCGGCCGCATAATTCTTCCCGACACGTCCTTTTCGTCAGACCCCGACACGCCATGCCGTCACATTTTTGTCGCCAAACCTGATCCAAAAACGTTTTGTCGTACATTTCTGTCTTGGATTCCGGCGCGGTCGTGCAGGTTCCGAGGCCGCCCTGAACGCAGGGCCGTCACCACACATCAGCCGCCTCCCCTCGGCCGACGCCTTAATATGTGGATTGGAAGGGAGGCCATCCATCCACCCGCAGCGTTGATAACGTAAAAAAAGACGTCACAGAAAGCGCGTCTTTCAAAAAAATAAAAATATCAAACCGACACCCCAAAATCCAACGAAATCCGGTGCCGGGGTGAAAGCCCTAGTTCCCTGCCCGCCGCCATGTCGCGCGCAAGAAAGGAATACCTTGGCGTGCAACGTCTTGCGCGTCTGCGAAAAGGTCGCGCCAGATCTTCGTGGCGGCGGCCAGGCCGGGCAAAGCCCGTCCGAACGCCTCGATCACCAGCCACCCGTCGTAGCCGATCGCGTGCAACGCCTGGAAGGAGCCCAGCCAGTCCACATGGTCTTGTCCGGGAATGCCCCGGTCGCTGGCGCTGCAGTGGAAATGCCGGATCACCCGCCCGTGCCGGCGGATCGCGCCGACAGGGTCCTTCTCCTCGATGTTGGCGTGAAAGGTGTCGAAGAGGACGCCGACACTCGGGTGCCCCACGCGGTCGGTGAACGCCGCGCCGTCCGCCAGCGTGGTCAGCAGGTAGCACTCGAACCGGTTCAGCGGCTCGACCGCGAGCGTCACCCCCGCCTGCTGCGCCTCGTCCGCCACACGCCGCAGCACCTCGGCAGCCCGCCCGCATTCAACCTCGGTCGGGCCGTTCCCGCTGAAGACGCCGAGCGTCTGAAACATCGGCCCGCAAATCACCGGCGCGCCGAGCGCGTGCGCGCATTCGATCAGCCATTTCAGCTGATCCACCGCAGCCTCCCGGCAGCGCGCGTCGTCGCTCACGGGATTGACCTCCGGGCTCACAAAGGCCATGGAGGAGGTCCGCTTCAGGCCGACCTCGTCGAGCAGCCTGCCGAGTTCGCGATAGTCGGCAACCGTCCCCTCCATGATCGGGATCTCCACGCCGTCCGCTCCGGCCGACTGAATGGCCTGCAAGGCCGCGCGGTGCTCCCGCGACACGCGCGTCGCCCAAAGCAACATATTCACGCCTACGTACATGGTGCGTCCTCCGGCGGGCGGGCACGACGTCCCGCCCGACCTTATTTCTATTTCTCTTCCGGAATGCCGAGCGCCTGCAGTGTCGCGCGCAGCCAGCCCAGCGACCGCTCGATCATCGGCCCGCCCGCACCCTCGCACTCCATGCTGAGCGTGCCGGTGTAGCCCGCGTCGCGCAGGAGCACGAGGACGGCCTTGATGTTGTCGGCGTTCACGCCGTCGCCGATCGCGCAGTGACTCAATGCGATGCCCGTCGCGTTGCCGCGCACCCGTTCCGCGAGCGACTCCGACACGTCCTTCACGTGCACGTGACGGATCTTGCCCATGAACCTCTTGGCGAACTCGACGGGGTTCTGGCCGGCGATGAAGCTGTTGCCCGTGTCCAGATTCAGCCCGAGCCACGGCGAGTCGCAGAACGCCAGCATCTTCTCCAGCATCTCGGGCTTGGTGGTGAAGTAACCGTGGACCTCGATGTTGATGTGGATCTGATAGGCGTCGGCGACCTCGAGTATCTGTTCGTAGGAGCGCTTCATCAGGTCCAGCGCCTCGGCGTCGGAAAGCCCCTCCGGCCGGTGCAGACCGTCGGTCGTGGCGATACACGGAGAACCCGCGTGCTTCGCCCACGGCAGCGTCTTCAGGACATAGGGCACGCCGTACAGGGGACCGTCCTTGCCGGACAGCGGAAACGCGGCGTCCACTTGCGAGAAGCGCACCCCGTAGGTGGCCATTTTGTTCTTCAGCATCAGAGGGTCTTCGTAGAGAGCCACATGCGGCTGGTAGCCCAGCCCGTGGATCCAGCTCACGCCGTCGATCAGGCCGCACTCGATGTTGTGAACGTCATTCTTCTGCGCCCACGCCAGGCAGGCTTCGAAATGGATGAAGCTCGTGTTGAACGCGTCTGTGTGGAATCCGATTTTCATGGCTGTTTCTCCTGCTCCAATCCCGCGGCCCAAACCGTGCCGCGGCGGTAGAGCGTGCCGGCCGCTTCGCTCAATGCTTTCACGTCGTGGCCGAGCACGCAGTGGAACGTGCGCCCTTTGCCGGGCGTCAGCACGAACGCCATCGGGTACTCCTTCTGGTCCACCTTGGAGGTCGCCGTGGCCAGCACTTGAATCGGAGGCGCGCCGTCGAGGCAGGTGTAGAGTTCGTCGTCCACGTCGAAATCGCCGAGACCTTTCGTGATCGGGTGGCCGCTTTCGGCGATCCGCACGCGGAAGGCCCCGCGCGGGTCATGTCCCCGAAGTTTCGGATTCCAGGTCCGTCCCGCGACCGCGCCGAAAGCGGGGGCTACGGTCCGGGTCGTCCAGTCGATGAAAGCGCCGCACGCGAAGTGAAACAGCACGAGACCCTTGCCGCCTTCAACCGCACGCGTGAGATTCGCGAGCGCGCCCTCGGGCGCAGGAACCTCATGGTTTTGATAGTTCAGCAGGATCACATCGTACGCGTCGATGGTCTTCAGCGCCAGCGTTCGCGGATCCTCCGTGAGGCTCACCTCAAGCCGTTTGTCTTGCGCCAGAAGTCCGGCGAGGGCCGGCGCGGTCTGCTGCCAGGGATGTCCCGGATACTCGAGGCCCGTCACGATCAGCACGCGCTTCGGAGCGCCCTCGTTCGCCTTCACGCGGGGGGGCGCGACCGTGTCGGCCGTTTGTGTCGGCGCCGCGGGGCGCAGCGCGCCGTCGTCCGCCCGGCTCAGCCACACTTCGCCCACAACCGCGTTGCTGTCGGCCTCACGGCGGAAACGGATCTCAACCTTGCCGTTCTTGACCGCGTCTGCCGGAATGACGACGTTCACGGTCGCGGCCGGCTCTTGCTTTCCTTTCCAAGCCGGCAGAGCGGTCTTCGCGACGACCTGCCGCTCGCCGATCCACACGGACTGCGCGCGCCCATTGGCATCGTAGTCCCACCAGGTGAAACCCAGCGCGTAGACGTGCCCCGCCTTCAACCCCGTCGCCTCGACGACCACCGCGGCCGCATCGAACGCGACCGTCCCTTCCGGCTGTTTCGAATAGGTCCATGATTTGCCGGCCGCCACGCGCAAACGGAGGCCCTCTTTGCCCGCGGCTTCCGAGGTCGCGCCGCAGTCGAGATAGGCGAGCGCGGAATAGCGCGTCCACGCGGCGGAAAGCCGATTCAGCGCGCGCCTGGCCAAGGTGCGGTGCGCCACGCTCGCTCCCGGATCGTCCGCGATCTGCTTCAGCTCCGGCACCGCCGCCGCATCGGGCCATTCGACAAGGGCCCGCACAGCCGCATCGCGCAGCGCCGAATCCGCGGAGGAAAGACGTTCGCGGACCGGAACCAAGGCGTCTTCCCCGCCCAGCGGCGCCAGCGTCCGCAGCACCGCAGCCTGCGCCGGAGCCGGCAAGCGGTCGTTTTGCAGATGCGCCAGCAGGGGTGCGAGGCGCGCCGTCCGGCTCTCCATGCGCCGCCCCATGCCTTTCACGGCACCCTCGACAGATTCGGTGTCGGCGCCTCCCAATAGCGCCACCACGAGGGGGTAAGCCGCAGTGTCGCCGTTGCGGCCCAGCACTTTCAGGGCAGCGGTTTGCACGGTCGGGTCAGCCTCGCCGGTCGCCCGCAGAAGTTCCGGCGTCAGCCCCGTCAGACCCCGCGCGACGGCGGCGTTCATCAGCACGATCCGCGCTTTGGGCGGCCCCGAGGCAAGACCCTTCATGATCGCCTCATCGACGCCCGATGCGCGAAGCTGTGCGAGGGCCTCGGCGGCGTTTGCCTCGGCCAGCAGAGGCACGCTTGACGCATCGCCGACCGCGCCGAGTGCGCTGAGCGCAGCCTGCTTGACCACCGGGTCGGCGGCGCCCGCGAGTCGGGTCGCCTCCTCCCGCGCCGCCGCCACCCGGCGCTCGGCCAGCACGTCCAGCGCCAACACCAGGCGTGGTCCGGCAAGCGTCGGCAGTTCGCGGACCAGAGCCGCGCCGTCCAAGCGCCCGAGCAGCTGGACCGCCGTCGCTCCCACAGCCGGGTCAGCGTCGCGCAGGGCCTGGACGCAGGCGGTCCGCGCTTTGGCCGGGTAGTCGTGCGCGAGCGACGCCAGCCCGGCAATCCGCGTGGCCGGCCTGGCGTCCGACGCTTGGGCGAGGCAGGCGGCTTCGGCTTGCGCATGGCCGGGCCTGCCCGCGTCCTCGTTTAAAGCGATGCGCGCGTCCGCTGCCCAAGCCGGGTCAGCGCGCAACGTGCGCAGCGTCGCTGTCTCCGCCTCTCCCGCGACTTTGGCGAGGTGCTGGCAGAGCACGGTCCGCGCGGCCGGAGTCGCGTCGAGCGCCGTTGCGGCGCCGATCAAGAGCTTGGCCAGCTGTTGCCGCTGCTCCTCGTCACCTGTCGCCTTAGGGACGAACTGCTCCAGCAGGTAGAGCGGCTGCCGCGGCTGCACGCCGTCGCTGGTCCGCACCTGCCGCACGGCTTCGCGAATCTCCTCGGGCAGAGGGGCGGAGGCCGCCGCAAAAGCGAACGTCAACGCCGTAAGAGTCATTACCTTCATCGGGTGGCTCATGGGAAAACTCCTTATACGTGCCACGGTGTGCGCAGCGTCCGCTGCAACATCCGGTTGGCCGGGTCGTCGTTGGCGAACCGCTCCTTGCTCCAGTCCCACACCAGCCTGCGGCCCGTGCGCGAAGCGATGTCCGCCACCAGCGAAATCGACGTGGCCGCATGGCATGCCTCGACCGGCGCGACCGGATCGCGGCGCGACCGGATGCACTGGAGAAAATTCTCCATGTGATTGTTCGAGAGGTAGAGGCGCTCGTCATCTGGCCGGAGGGTGACGTCGAGCAGCCGTGCCGGCTCGGCCCTGATGTCGCCGCGCGTCACGTGGACCCACCCCTTGTCGCCTTCAAAGCGCACGCCGTGCCCCACCGGCGAGCTCGCGTCGTCGAAAAACCGGAGCCTCAGCCCTTCGGGCGTCGTCATGTTCACTTTCCAGCCGAACGAGACGTCGGCATCGCCCTCCGGCAAGAACTCGGCCGTGCCCTCGACTTCCAGCGTCGAGGCCATGAGCTGGGGTGCGCCCCACAGCGCGCTGTCCAGATGGTGCACGCCCCAGCTCTGGATCCAGCCGGCGCAGTAGTCGGTCAGGAAGTACCAGTTGAAAGCGCACAGGTTCTCCCGGTAAGGTTTATAGGGCGCGGGCCCCAGCCACAGGTCGTAGTTCACGTCTGCCGGAACCGGCGCGAGGGGGATTCTCAACAGGCGCTTTCCGCTCGGCACGGCGGCCGTCACGGTGTGCAGCGTGCCGAGATAGCCGTTGCGGGCCAGCTCGCAGGCGAAGCGGAATCGGCTGTCCGAGCGCTGCTGCGTGCCCGCCTGCAGCACGCGCCCCGTGCGGCGTGTCGTTTCGCAGATCGCGCGCCCCTCGGCGACTGTCAGCGACAGCGCCTTCTCGCAGTAGACATCCTTGCCCGCCTTCATGGCCTCGACGGACATGACCGCGTGCCAGTTCTCCGGCGCCGCGACGGTGACCGCATCGATGTCCGGGCGCGCCAGGATCTCGCGGAAGTCCTGAGTGGCGACGCAGTCTTTGCTTCCTGATTTCTCGTGGAACCCGCGGCAGACTTTCGCCGCCTGCGCACCGCGCACGTCGCACATCGCAAGGACCTGCGCCTCCTTGAAGGCCGACAGCGCCGAGAGATGGTAGTTGCCGCGATCGCCCAAGCCGATGACACCGACACCGATCCGGTTGCTCGGCGCGACTGCCCCGTCGCGGCCGAGGGCGCGCGCCGGAATGAGCGTCGGCATCGCCAGCGCCGAAGCGGCGGCGGCCATAAACGTTCTTCGTGAAAGCGGCTGCTTCATCGTTCGTTGCCTCCCTTTCGTGCCCGACAGGGCGGGTGCCACTATCGTTGTTTCATCTCCTTCAGATACGCCTGATACATCCGGACGGCCTGCCCGTCCGAGAGGTTGCGGCAGATGACGAGCCGGGCCCGAGCCGTTGCGGCCTCGCCTGCCCGGACGTCACGCCCGAACAGCGAGAGGTAAAGCGAGCGGTGCCCCTCTTCACCATACGGCATCAGCACGGCAAAGCACTCCTCCGGAGGAGCCATGACCACTCCGGCCAAGCCGCTCGCGGCGTCGCGCCTCAGACCGAGCGCCCCCGCGTAACGCGCGACCGGCTTGAAGGTGACCGGATTCGGCGGCCAGAGCCACCTGCCGTCCGCGATGAGCGCCGCAGCCGCATCGTCGCGGGGGAACGAGAGCCAGTCGCCCAGCTCTTTCTTGGCTTCAACGAAGCCGTCTGCGCCGTAGCCATAGGCTGCGGGAAACCCCATGAAATAGGAGGCCATAAAGACCTCGAACCGGCGCAACGGCTGACGGGCGGTCACTGTGGTTGTGACATCCAGCGCATTCGAGGAGGTCCACGCGTACACCGCCAGCAGGTCGAACGGGTGCTGCGCGTCGGCCTGCCACCGCATTTCCACGGCGCCGTCGGGCAGGAGGCGCGCCTGGCTGGGCCAGTTCCGCGCGTCCGGCAGGTAGCGCCGCTCCGCGTCGAGCAGCCGATAATGGGAGAACAGGCCGAGCGACCCCGTGATGTTTACGCCGGTGCCGCACTCCGTCACCGGGCCGATCCCCATGGACTTGCCCTGCGACCGCAACACGCCGCGCAGCATGCCGGTGTCGAAAGAAAACGCGTTGCCCGCCTCGCTGAATCTCAACTCCGCCCGGCCCGCTATGGCGAGCAGACAGATCCCGCACAGCACCCTGCTCCTCTTCATGAGTCCCCCTTTCGCGTCGCGGCATTCCGAAGCCTGCCGAGAACGGGTTATCGCGCCTTCCGAGGACATCCTGGAGAGGGGTTCCCTCCTCCAGCCCCCGACGTCCGCCCTCTGGCCTGCGCCCGCAATCCGCGCCGAACGCGGACCGTCCCGCTATCGCTGCGGCCGAAGATCCCGAGCAGACCTTCCACAATCGCCCGACGCTCAGACGCTTTCGCGATGTGCGGCTCGAAGCCCGCGCGGAGCTTGAGCCCCTCCATCGCCTCCAGCATCAGATCCACGTCCCTGCGCGCGTCTCCCGCCGCGCGCACTCCACCCTGCTGCGCAGCCTCCACAAGGCCGACATAAAATTCGCGGACCTCGCCGTAGAAACGCGACCAGCTCTCCCTCACCTCGCCGTCCTCCTGCATCAGCATGAAGATGCCGGTGGTGAACAACCTGTTCCGCTGGTCGATGACGCAGGAGTCGACGCTGAACGTCAGCGCGCGCTTCAAGCGCTCCCGCGGATCGGGAAACGGCGCGATCGCCGCCTGCACGTCCTGCCGCCACTGCCGGTAGTAGTGCTGGCAGGCTGCAAGGATCAGCGACTTTTTGTTCTTGTAGTGCCAGTAGAGGCTGCCTTTGGTCACTCCGGCGCGCCCTGCGATCTGGTCGAGGTTGACATTGGAAAAGCCGTTGTCTGCGAACAGCTCGAACGCGCTCTGGGCAAGGCGCGGCGGCATGTGCGGAGCTGAGACACGTGAAATCACACTCTTCATCTTGACCATACTGTACCGTACGGTATGGTCGGGCGGCAAGCACTTTCCAAGAGAAGCAGCATTTATAAATTAAGAGCAGCGCGGTTTAAGGAGGCGCTGGCCGCCAATAAATGCGGGGTGTCGGTCCCGGAACGTCAAAAACACGCATTTAGCGCCAGCCCGCCAACCACCTGCGTGCTGGCATGCTCCTCGCCGTCGATGTATGTTCGGGCGGCCTCGCGCAACCTCCGGTGCAGCTGCTCGTATACCGCCACATAGGGCGAGACCGCGAGCCGGTCAGTGACGTTCCAGTCCAGCGATACCGAGCAGTGAATGTCCTTGAAAGCCCAAGCATCGAACGCGGCGTCATACCGGTTACGCTTGGCGTTGCCAAGCCCGACCCCCGCGCAGAGCGTGAGAGACAGTGGATCGGTCTCGCGCCCCTCTGCCGCCTTGACGAGCGCAAACGTGTGGCCCACATCACCCAGCACATAGACCGCGCCGCATTCATTGTCGATGTCAAACTCCGCCGCCAGAATCGGCGCGAGCCAGAGGTCGGGTAGAGCCATGCCCGCGTTGACAAACCGCGTGTCCGGGTTCTCCTCGCCGTTCCGCGCGTTCACGCGCGGGTGATATTCATAGATGTGGTTGACGAACAGCTCGACCGTCGTGGGCAGCAAGGCGAAGTCGTCCGGCGACACGGCGCACGCGTATCCGGGTCCGAACGCCAACTCCTGATACGTTCCCTTGCGGTTACCGTAACCGCCGTGTTTCTCTCCCCACTTCGTCGTGTCGAAGATCATGGTGCAGTCAAAGGTGAGACCGTGCCACGCGACGGCGGCCTTGGCGGCCATAACCGGCTCCCGGTTATCCACAAGGCCATAGGTGAGCTGACGCGTGCAGAAGTCGAAGGCCACCTCAAAGAAGGGCCTCTCGCTTTTCTCCGCGACACAGACCTGAGTGTTCGTGCTGCCCGTTCCGACGGAGCCGTCCGCCAGAGCCGACTGCATCAACCAGATGCCGCACCAAGCAGCCATCTTGCTGACACGTTGAACGTTCATTGTTTCCGTTTCCTTGTTTTCGCCGCTGTCCCGCCCACCGGGTCAGCAGCGAATTCTCGCTGTCTTCGTTGCCGAAAGAGCCGTCTTTGCCGACCGAGTTGAGGAGGCCCGGCAGCAGCACCATCCGTCCCGGATTCTCGCTGAAAAAGGCCGCGCCGAATACGGTGTAGACCGGAAGCTTTGCGCCGCACGACATGAAGGGAACCATAATAATCGTTAAAAAGCGGTTCATCACGAAAGCGGCCTGCGCCATGTACCCCGAATCCTCGAGAAGCGATCGGACGTCTGGCCCGCTTTCATCTCGTTCAGCGTCATCGTTCACCTCGCTGTGTTAGATGGGGCGCACTTTATTAGATTAGACTAACTTCCGCAAGCGAAAAATTTCTTTTCCTCGGAAGTCGTTTCTGGTTGTCGCCCGCATCAAAAGGCAACACGCTGCCGGTTCTTGTCCGCCGACCCCTGCGGCGTCGCGCGCAGCGGTCACGCGGCCGTCATATCCGCGCGACCGCGCCTCGCCCTCGCGCGTATCCCGCCCTTTACAGGGCTGCTTTGCCGATGAGGATCGGATATCCGGCGTTGAAGGGCACCATCCGGACGCCGTCGCCGATCCCGACGGATGCTTTATCGCGGAACCGGTACGCGCCGAGGCCCAAGGGTATTTCCGGAACGCCCGTATCCGTGTCGCCACACCCCAGGTCGCACCCCTCGTCAGGCAACCATCCCGGCAGCAGAACCCCCGCATAGGTGGCCGCTACGGTCCTGGTCCGTCCGGCAGCGTTTACAAACGGGAGTTTGATGGATCCCCTGAAAATGCCGGTCGCCCGGTTGACAGACAGGCTCGTCCGGGTCGGGTTGCTCGCGCCGGGCTGAATTTTCAACGTCTCTCCGGACGCCGCAAGCGGCAGGAACGGCAGCGCGGTTGCCACGCCATAAGCCGCGCTTTCGGGCACAACTCCCGATGCCATCACGGCCGTTGTCCCGCCCGCCGTATACCGGTCAAAATGTTCCTTGAGGTCGTTTTCGCGGTTGTAGTAGAGGCCGGAGACATCCAAGGCCATGTCAAAGGAGGTCTCGGCATGAGCACCCGCATAGGACCAATACGGCTGTATCCCGCCGCACGCCGTCACCGTGCCGGGAGCGACCTCACCCGCCTCCTTCGCGGGGGAGGTGATGGAAAGCAGGCCGGAGAGCTGATGCTTCCCGCTGCGCGTGAAGATCACGAGCCGGGCCGAACCGTCCGCGAACGGCTGCAAGACCGCGCTCCCGCTGTATCCCGTGCCGTCCGCCAGTTTGCCGGCATAGGTCACCTTGCCGGTTTTCGCCGATGTGGTCTTGAGCAAGATCGTCATATACGAAAATCCTGTCGGCGCGTGATTGCCCTCAACCGCCTCGGGCACGAGAGCAACCGTATAGTAACCCAAAAAGCCCGTCGCGGGGTTAACCGTACTCCACGGGGCGATCGCCAGGCTGGCCGTCAAAGGATGCGCAAAATCCGGGTCGGTGATGATCGCGTACGCCTCGTCCACGCTCGGCATCTGAAGGACCAGCCGATAAGCGCCCGTGGAGAAAACCGAGGTCAACACGCCGCTCCCGTCGAATGTCGTCCAGAAGTTTTTCGTCGAGAACGAAACCGTCTTGTCCGGCGTCCGGTATTTCACCGTTGCCCAGCCGGACCTCGTCACGGAGAACGTGAGCACGCCCGTGACGCGAGGGCAGTCGCCCATATCGACGACCGCGCCCTCCGCGCCCCGTATGGATTTCGCGGACGGCGGCGCCACCGTGACTTGGCTGTACGCAAACGTATAGCCCGCCCTTTCGTCAAAGATTCCGCTCACCCTCACATAGACTTTCAGCGGGAGGATCTGATTGAGCGACCAGGTCAACGTCTGCGGCTGCCCCAGGGGCCCGTAGGCCGCGGCGACAGGCAGCGCCGCCGCGTTCGTCTCGGTGAACACCTCGATGTTCACCTGTCCCGCCGGCAAGGCCGCCTGTCCTTCCAGGAGCCGGCCCCCTGCTCCGAACGTGTAGACTTTTCCGGGCTTCGCGCTGAAACTGTACCAGTCTCCGGAATCGGTCGGCGACAGGGTGTGCGCCTGCTGCATCACCGCGTCGGCGATGTTCGTGAGCGCCGTCGCTGTCGAGACCGCGTCGTCGCTTCTGCCGGGAACGGCGTTGTCTTGCACGTCCCAGGCGTCGTCGTTCCAGACCCGACGGATCTTGTTGATGAAGAGACCCGCCGTCACATACGTCCACTGGCGGTAGTGCGTCACCTCGCCCTGATACGAGCCGTCGGGGCGGCACACCACAAACGTCGGCATGTTGAGCGACACGGGAGACCGGTAGCCCTTGACCGCACCGTACCGAGCTTCCAGACTGCGGTTCCGGGCCAAGAGCGCCTCGGATTCCTCCAAGGTGAATAGGCCCGTGTTGGTGTGGCACAGCCAACCGTACTGGACGGCATTCGTCGCCCGGCGGCTCGGCAAATCCAGCCACACCCAGTAAGCGTCACTCGCCTGCATGAACGCCTGCATCTCCGGAGTCGCCATGACCTGCTGCTGCAGGGTGTTACAGTCGGGGCACCACGTCGAGCCAGAGACCAGCAGGTAGAGATTTCTGCCCTCGGCCAAGGCGCGGTTCGTCGCCGCCGCATAATCCATCGTCCACTGGCCGACCACAGCAGGGTTCGTGCACACCGCAGGATAGGCGGGCGGCGTGTAGGTCCAAGCCTGCGCCAGAAGAAGACTCGGCGCCAAGAAAAGTGCCAGCCGCAACGTGTGTAACATGTTCATATCGCTTCTCTCGTCTATTGTATGCACGCGGCCGGGACCGCCCGGTGCAGATAAAATTCAGTTTACGACGCCCGCGCGCGCAAGTCAACCCGTCTGCCCAGGACGCCGGCAACCCCAAGTGCACGCGGCGCGGTCTTGCGGTCTCCTCGATTTTTGCGTATTCTCAGCATGTTGGTCTCGTTAGTTTCACATAAGGGGGTAGCGATTATGCAACTTATACACCGTCGTTCTTTTCTGAAAGGTTCTGTTCTGGCCACACTGGCCGCGGCGCAGGGCCCCGCATTTTCCGCCGAAGGTGCCAAGACGGCGGAAGAGGGGAAAGGTGCGGCAGGAGGGCAGCCGCTGGTGACGACTCCGCCGGCCCTCCAGATTCCCGCGCCCACTTCGATGGGCGTCGCGTGGGGCGTTGGCGCCAGGGCAACCGGTTTCGTCGATGTCGGGCGCAAGGCCGATCTTTCCGATGCCCGCAGGTTTTTTGCCGGCGACGCGGGGCTGAAGGCGTTGGACGACGCGGCCCTGTCGGTGCGGCTCACGGACTTGACGCCCGACTCGGTCTACTACTACCGGACGGGAACCGTTCCCATCGATTTCCAGGGGGCGTACAAGATTCTTCCGGGCGAACCCGTCCTGAGCGACATCGCTTCGTTCCGCACCCTGGGGCCCAGCGCCCCGGCCTCGTTCGCCGTCATCAACGACACGCACGAAAACAACAAGGCCTTTGCCCTGCTTGCCGAAAAGATTGAAGCGCTCAAGCCGGCCGTGACCGTATGGAACGGCGACCTCTGCAACTGGCTGGACCAGATGCCGAAGATGGTGCAGAACCTGCTCAACCCCGGCCTGTGCGGGTTTGCGGTCAGCCGCCCGTTTCTGTTTGTTCCCGGCAACCATGACTACCGGGGTGTGCTCGCCCGCGAGTTGCCGCGTCTTCTGATGACGCGCGAGCCCGCCGAGCGGGACAGCGCCTATTGGAAGCTGGGCCGCAACTTCGCCGTCCGCCAAGGCGACATCGCCCTGATCGGGCTCGACACGGGCGAAGACAAGCCGGACGGGCGCAGCGAGTGGGGACAGCTGGCGCAGTTCGCGCCCTATCGTGAACTTCAGGCCCGGTGGCTGGCCGACGCTCTCGAAAAGCCGGAGATCAAGGCGGCTCCGTTTGTCGTGGCCTTCTGCCACATCCCGCTCATCGACGACGCGCCCGGCGCGAATCCGGGCGACCTCGAAGAAGGGTACGCCTCCTGGCAGCGCCCCTGCAACAAGCTGTGGGCCCCGCTTTTTGAAAAGCACGGCGTGCAGCTGGTCGTCACGGCCCACCGGCACAAATTCCGGTTCGACGCTCCGGCGGCGGGCCGCTCTTGGGCGCATGCGGTGGGGGGCTCCGGCTGCGAACTGAAGCCGGACCGCGCCTTGACGGTGCTCGAAGGCAAGGTCGTTGGAGGGCAGCTGAAGCTGATCGCCCACGATCTCACGTCCGGCACCATCCTTGGAGAGTACACCTTCAAGCCGCGCGCCTCTACATGAGTGGAGGCCTCGCTTTTACCCTTGGCTTCCGCCGCCGCCGCGGCCGGCGTTTACGGACAAGGGCGCCGGGCGGCGGGCCAACCGATTACGCTGAGCGGGCCAGTTCCCGCTCACTTTCCCAATGCGTCGTGAACCTCGTTTATCAGGCCTGCGAGTTGCCGCCGCTTGATCTCCAGGCGCTCACGGTCTTTGGTCCAGTCAAAGACCGAGCCGACGATATCCTTGTCCATCTCCAAGGCGGTTTCGATGCGTTTCAGAAGCTCGGCGTGGCGGGACGTGTCGAGTCGGGTTGCCCGGTCCTTCAGCGTGGCAAAGAATTCATAGTCCTCCAGCCCTTCGCGGATGTTTGCAAGCCGCATGCCGGGAATCAGATCGAAGTCCGGTCCCGGGTATGCCAACGTGCCGCTGCCGCGCTCGCCGCCCTCTGACCACTCGGCGTCCGGCCAGCGTTCGGACGGTTTCTTTCCGGCATTTTGCGGTGGCAGGCTGTTCATCATGAAAATGTAGTAGCCGTCCAGCTTGTATTTCCACGCCATCCAGGCTTGGATGCGTGTGGCGATGTAGGGGCGGTGGTAGACGCAGAAGGGCGAGTAGTGGTCCTCTGTGCTCCGCGACGTATAGGAAACTTTGCCGTCCGGGCTCCGGCGGTATTCGATACAGGAGTAGGCCCACAGCTTCTCGCCATAGTGGGCCCGCCGCGCATACATGGCGGCGAGCGCCTCGGGCCTGTCCAGCACTTCCAGATGGGGTGCCCAGGCATCGAGCAAGCCCGCGGCGGTCTTGCCGTCCACGGCTTCAACGGGGTCGGTGCCGAAGTCGAGCAGCTTCAGATCGGGGACGGTTTCGCGGAAGAACTGGTGGTGGCGCAACATCTCACGAAAACGGTCGCCGCCCGGCTCGTCGAAAAGTTCGTAGTAGGAGATATCGTTGATTTCCAGTTCCTTGAGATGCGCGACGTAGGCCAGGAGGAAGTCGCGGTAGACCTTGTTTTCGCGATAAGGCAGCTTTTCCAGCGGCAGCCAACTGCTGGAATTCGTCATGCCCGGCGGCAGGAAGCGTCCCAGCTCTACCGTCTTGCCGGTGGCGCGCTCGAAGACCTTCACCCGCGGGTTATGCAGGTAGCGCGTCCACCCGGAGTTGCAGCTCAGCGCGCTCCAGAAGGCGGTGCTGCCGTTGTCCAGGGCGTTCTTGACGTACTTGTCGAAGGTGGTCCAGTCGAAGGTGAAGTGGCCGTCCGGCTCTGCGGTGATGGGCACCTGTCCGCAGAGAACCGTCCAGTCGCAGGGGAAAGAGCTGACCCGGTAGCGGCCCAGCGTGGCGGCGTGGCGGGCATGTAACTCGGGCGTGTAGGCGAAGTTTCCGTAAAAGCCCCGCCAGTTGCCCGGGCTCAGCCAGAACTCATTGGCGACGGAGCTTTTTTTGGGGATGTCGAACCCGTAGCATTCGACTTCGATGGGCCGCTCAACGTGCTGTCCGTTGGCGCTGACGGTCACGGTTCCCTTGTAGAGGCCTTCCGGCGTTCCCGCAGGGACGAAGACATCCACCCACACCGGCGCAAGCGTTCCTGACGCGACCCCGAAAGGCGCCGCGGGGAGCAGCGGGTCCGGCTCACGGGGATGCTTGTAGTCGAGGCCGAGCCATGGGTTGGGCTTCTCCAGTTTGACGTATCCAACCCGGAACCAGCGGAGGTTGTCGGCGGCAATTTCCTTCACGTCCGATCCCGGGAGGCCACCTAGAAAACGCTTCTTCCCGCGCAGAGGCGAGAACGATACCGTCACCTCTTTCAAGTCCGTCCAGAAGGGGATGACGGCCAATTGGAAGGAGCCGTATTCGCCGCCCGCCAAGGCAAGGCGAAGGGGTCCGTTCAGCGAGGCCGCGTAGGAGGTGTCCGGGTAAAGCTTGTCGCTTTCCGTGGCCGCGCCAACCGCGAACTGCCGTTTGCCGCCCGGGAAAATCTTCGCGAGGTTCAGTTCGCGCCGCAGCGCCACCGGGTCAGCCGTCGGATCTGCCAAGCGTTTCTTGATATCGGCAAAGGCGGGGTGCCTGTCGCGGGCCAGCAGGGTCCTTGCGGCGTCGCGTTCTTCGGCGTCGAGGGGCTGGACGGCCGTCGCGGGCTTCCCGCTTCCGGCTGGCGCCGGGCCGAACGAGACCTGCTTGATCCAGATCGAGCCCTTGGCAACAGCCCCTTTGCGGTTGACGCAATAGGGGCCGACGATGACCGTGGCGCTGCCGGCGTTCGTCGGCGCGGCGAAGATTTTCTGAGCCGTCTGGAAATCGGCATCGTAGCCGCCGTCGAGATCCATGGCATAGCCGATGCCCTTGCCGTCTTTGTCCCGCCACTGCACGGCCAAGATGAGAAAATGTGAGCCGAGCTGGACTTTTTTCAGACACGACAGCGCATAGTCGACCCCGCCCGTGACGGTGACGGTCTGGGTCAATTGGTGGGCTTGGGAGGCGTCGGAGAAACGCACAGCACCTTGGTCTGAGCAAAGTTCTCCGTCTTTCAATCTTGAGAGTCAGGGTTTTTGACTCATGAGGCCAATCGTAATCCTTCGGCCCTGC
>CAYZQL010000053.1:0-17994 GCA_964480555.1 uncultured Lentisphaeraceae bacterium
CATCGGCGCGCCGCGTCCGGTGTCCGGATGCAGCAGGCCCGCCACGAAAACCGACCATTTGCCGCTCTTCTTGTCCATCTTCATGATGGTCCCGGCATACGACTTGTCCACAAAGTTGGGTGCGGCCAGGAAGATGTTCCCGGCCTTGTCCTGCGCCATACCGTCGGGCACATTGACGTGATCGCCGAACTGCTTAAACAGTTCCGGCCGATACTTCTCACACGGGCTGCACGCCCCGTCCGCCGCCCTCGCGCCCCACGTGACCGTCGCCGTCACACCGGCCAGAACCCACATCGCCATCTTGTTCATCGGACTCCCCTTTCGTTACGCTCGCGGGCACGCCGTCAGCCGACGGCTCCCCGTGTTTTTACGCGCTTGAGACGCAAGCGCCGTTTACTGAAAAATAAGATAGCATATTAACAGACCCCCCGGCACTTGGCAACGGCACTTATTTTTTGTTTTATTTTCTTTTCGGATTGCTTTCGGATCAATTGTTTGAGGCGCGCGCAAGACCCCTCGCGGAAACGGCCGGTGCGCCACACGGACGGTCAGCGGTGAGACGGCGGACGTCGTCGCACCGCATTGTTGGGACTCGCTCTCATAAAAGCCGCTCAGAGCAAAAGAACCTGCGTGCCGACGCTGTTCCGCACGCGGAGTGTCCCCGTGCCGCTGAACACGGCAGGCAGGATGGTCTGCGCGCCGCTCCCCTCGCCGCCGTACGTGCCGGCTGCGCGGGGCCGCCCGCTGATCTCCAGCCCATAAACCGTCGCGGAGACGCCGTTGGAGATCACGATGCCGCCGCCGTCGGCCACACGCAGCCACACGTCGTCCTCCGGCGGCAAAGCGTCCGAGGCGGAGACCGTGAGTGTGGCCGCAGCGCCCACGAAAAGGTTCGTGGCATAGCCGAACGCGCGGTTGGTGCTGGCGAACGTGCGGCCTTCCTCCAGCAGGAAGTCGCCGGTGTTCGAGTTCGGCTGGCCGAGGGCGAGGGTCGTGGACACGCCGCGTTTGCGGATCGAGAGCGCGCCCTTCAGTTCGGTGCCGGTCCGGTTCAGCGCCGTGTCGCCGGGGCCGAGCAGCGTGACCGTCGCGGGTCCTGACGTCGTGAACACTTGGGAGTTGCCCTCGATCATGATACCCTGATCGACCGCGAGACTGGCGACCGCCAGATCGAAACCGCCGAAATCGACCGAGGAATTGAATTGGTTGTTTCCGTATACCTGCCCCAGTTTGATCGCGCAGTTCGTCGAAAGCGCGTTCGGCGCGTGCAGAAAGGCAGAGCCGACCGCGATGTTGAATTGCGAAAGCACGTTGCTGGAGGAGTAGATGTGCCACGTCACGCCGTCCGTCTTTCCGCAGCCGCCCTTGAGCTGCGTCCGGGCGTACTGATTGAGGCGCCCGACGCCGCGGATCATGAAAGACGAAGACGAGGCGCACCCCGCGTCCGTGATCACAGATTCCGGACCGGTGCCGAGATTCAGGGTCCCGGAAACGTCGCAGAAATAATCAGCCGGCGGCGCGTCCAACGCGACGCCGCCAGGCCAGGTCGCGGTTTTTCCGGACGGCTGTCTGAAGTAGAACGCGCTACTGCCGCCGGCCTGCCGGGCCGCGAAACGGAGCGTGCGGCTGGGATAGACGCCCTCCGCGTCCAGCGTGAGCCTGGCGTTGTGCATCACGACGACCTCGCCGCCGTTTCCTCCGACCGCCGCGACGTTATGAACCGTCCCCGTGGCTCTCCCTTCCGCGACCGAGCCGATGACCAGGTTGCCCGTGAAGGTGTTCGATCCTTCGAGCCTTGCCTGTCCGAGGATGTTCACGTTCACGTCCCCGCGGATGGAGGCGTTCGTCCCCTGCTGGAGTTCCGCGCCCGGCTGCACGAGCACGTCCGAGCCGTCGAGCGATCCGTTCAACCGGAACGTGCCCCCGTTGATCGTAGTGAGGCCGGTGTAGTCGTTGTCGTTCTCCAACGTCAGCGAGGCGTTTCCCGTTTTCGTGAGCGCCATCGTCCCCGTCATCTTGGCGCCGGAGAAGGTGTAGCCGTTGACGTCGCTCGAAACCGTCACCGAACCCGGTGCGGTCGCGGCGGCAAGGGAGACATTCGTCTGTCCGTCGGCGGCGTCGTCGCCGAACACGACGTCCTTGCCGTCAGCGAACACCTGGCCGTCGTTCCAGTTCGCCGTGGCGGTGTCCCAGTCGCCGTTCACGGCGCCCGTCCAACTCAGAATCGCGCCCGGCACGTAAAGCACCAGCCCGCCGGCCGTCTCCACGAGACTTGACCCCGACGGAAAGCCGGTGCCGGCGGCGTACGTTCCCGTCCCTATTTTTTCCGTCCAGGTGAGGAGCGGATACGTCCCGGCGGGGAGAGCGGAGAAGTCGCCGTCGAGGTTCACCGTCAGCGCGCCGGTCAGCGCGACCGTGCCGGCGACGGCGACGAGCGACGGCGTGCCGTCCGCCTTCGGGCGGACGACGAGCGCGCCTTTCGTGATCGTGAGCGTACCCCCGTCCCCGCCCGCGAGACGCAGCGTGCCGGGCGCGCCGGGAACACCGCCGGTGATCTGGGCGGCGGAGCTCAGTGTCGCCCGGTTGACCGTCCCCGTGCCGCACAGGGTGCCGCCGGTGACGCTGCAGAGCGCGCTCGTCGGAAACGCGGTGTTGACGACGAGCGTTCCCGCCGCGACGGTCACGACACCGGTCGACGCGTACGCTCCGGCCAGTTCCCAGGTGCCGGCGCCGTTCTTATAGAGCGCGAGGTTCGGGGAGGTGAAGTTCCCCGTGATCAACCCGTCGCCCGCGCCGCCGACGGCGATGCGCCCGCCATTGCCAATGGTCGTATTCAGGCTCACATCGCCGGTGAAGGTCAGCCTCACCCCGGCCGTGTTGTTGTTGAGCTGGATGTTGGAGGTCTCCTGATTCGGGCTGTTGACCTTGAAATGGATCGGCGCCGTTTCGTCCGCCGCCGGATACATCTGGACCGTCGCGGCGGTCCCGTACTGGCTCTGCCCGCCGAAGAACGTCCGGGCACCTGTGCCGAACGCGGTGAGATTCGAGACCGCGATCGTACCTTGGTTGATCTGGAACGAACTGGGATTGGTGAAATGGTTTGTCGGCGCGAAGAACTGCAGGGCGCCGCCGCCGTTCGGGCGGTAGACATACGAGAAATTGGTCACCATGCCGCAGAAGGTGACGATGTTGCCGGTTTGACTGTCCCAAGAGAGCGTCCCGCCCGAAACGCTCGAAACGGTCCCCCGGAACGTCAGGTGGTGCTTGGAGACGTTCGCGGCCCCGAAAGACGCGCCGCCGGAAAACACCACGTCCTGTTCGAACACATCGGCGATCTCCGCCGGAAGACTCTTCGCGTGGATCCGGCTGCCGCTCAGATAAAGCGTGTTGCCGCGGATGGTGAACGGCACCGAGTTGGACATATAAATCGCGGCGAACTTGACGGTCGAGTCGAAATCGTTCTCCGCGACGGCGTTCGCGCCCTGAAAGACGAGCGCGTCGCCGTTCGCGGGCGCGTCCAAGCCCTCCCAGTTGCCGCCCGTCGAGAACTTGGCGTCGGACCCTCCGCCGGTCCAGACCCTCGTCGCACCCTGTGCGCAAACCGCGCAGACGACCACTGCCCACATCGCAATCGTTCTCATTTCGTTTATCCTTATCGAATGGGTTCCGACATCCCGTTTCACCAGCAAAAAATTTCTTTATTTCACGACGAGTATGCGCGTTTTTTCTGAAAAAAGTCAACCCTCCGGAAAAAGTCGGTCAAAAACTTCGCGTTTTTTTCGCATTGCTTTCGATAACCTTATAAGTTAACTTTCTTTTACGGTTTGTTTCGCAAACAATCACGGGACATGTGACAACGGGTAAGAAACATGGTCATGCGGGTGTTCACGGTTGCGTTCCCACTCTTCTGGGGTTTGGCGCTGCGAGCGGCAGGGACGCCTCAAACCCTGACGTGTGACGTCGCGGTCATCGGCGGCGGCAGCGCGGGCTTCGGCGCGGCCTGGTCCGCCGCGCACCTGGACTCCTCCGTGATTCTGATCGAAAAAGAGTCCGTGCTGGGAGGGACCTCGACCCTCGGCGGAGTCAACAACTGGGAGCCGGGCGTAGGCGGCACCGGCGTTCCTTGCCGAGTGTACCAGCGCTTGCGGCAGATCCCCGGCGCCGCCGGGGTTTACCGGTTCGACCGGCACCTGTCTTGGCGCAAGCCGTGGGAGAAGTACGCCTTTCCCGGCGGCATGATCGAAACCGACCCCTGCGTCTCTTACGCCCACACGCTGCGGCGGCATGGTCCCGGCATGGGCAACGAAGCCTGGTTCCGCCAGCACTGCCACGGCGTGATCTTCGAGCCGGACGCCATGGCGGCGGTGATGCTGGACATGCTCAAGGAGACGGGGCGCTGCCGCGTGTTGCTCGACACGGCCTTCGTGAGCGTGAAGCACGCCGGCGGCCGTGTGAGCGAGGTGACGCTTTCGGACGGCACAACCGTGCGGGCGCGCGTCTTCATTGACGCCACCGACGCGGCGCTCTGCGCGAAGATCGGCTGCGAGATGATGTCCGGCCGCGACCGCCGCGCCGATTTCGACGAGCCCGGCGCCCCGCCGGAACCGGTCCTGCGCCTGAACGGAGCAACCCTCATCTACCGCGTCACGCCGATCGGCAAAAAAGAGCCGGGGCCGATTGAGCCGCTGCCCTCGGGCATTCCCGAAAACTGCTGGTGGCAGGACGGGTTCCCTGTGGCCTTCGTGGGACAATACCCCGGCGGCGACCGCTTCGTGAACATGCTGCCGACCATGCGCGGCGAAGAGTATCTGCAACTCGGGCGAGAGAAAGCGTACGAGGAGTGCCGACGCCGGGTGCTGGCCCACTGGCACTGGTACCAGAAAAACTACGACGAGTTCCGCCATTTCACACTGAAACATATCTTTCCGGTGATGGGCATCCGCGAGACCCGACGCGTAAGGGGCGACTATGTGCTGACGCAGCACGACCTCATCGCGACGTTGGCCATCCAGAAGCATGACGACATCATCGCCATCGCCGACCATCCCATGGACAACCACGGCGGCGGCGGGCCGGGCGGCGAGTTGAAGGGCCCCTACGGCATACCCTACCGCTGCCTGTTGCCGCTGAAGACCGAGAACGTGCTGATCGCGGGCCGCGCGGCGAGTTTCAGCGCCATCGCGGCTTCGAGCTGCCGACTCTCGCGCACCATGATGCAGCTCGGCGAAGCCGCCGGCGTAGCCGCGCATCTGGCGTGCGTGCAGAACAAGCCGTTAAGGCAGGTATCGGCTGATGACATCCGGCGCGAAATGCACGACGTGATCGACCAAAATCCGGCAGGAAAGTGTGGGCCTTGATGTGAAGCGGACGCGCTGCGCGAATGCGCCAACCAAAGGAGAACCCGGAATGATGAGCCAACGCGTGACCCTCATGAGCCTCGTCCTGCTGCTGTTGGCGTCACCACGCCCGTCGCGTGCCGCCGAGAGCAAGCCGGACAAGCCCAACATCGTTTACATCCTCGCGGATGATCTCGGCTACGGAGACGTGCGGTGCCTGAACCCGCAGCGGGGCAAAATCAAGACGCCGAATCTGGACCGGCTGGCCCGCGAGGGCATGGTCTTTACGGACGCCCATTCGGGCTCGTCGGTCTGCACGCCCACGCGCTATGGCATCCTCACCGGCCGCTACGCCTGGCGCACGCGGCTGCAAAGCGGGGTGCTCGGCGGGCTCAGCGCCCCGTTGATCGCGCCGGCACGACTGACCGTCGCCGGGCTGCTGAGGCGGGCCGGCTACCGCACCGCCTGCTTCGGCAAGTGGCACCTCGGCCTCGGCTGGGCCAACGCGGCGACCGACGACATGAGCCTCAAGGGCGCCACGGCCGACTACACTCAGCCGGTCACGCACGGGCCGGTCACGCACGGCTTCGACACCTTCTTCGGCATCAGCGCATCGCTCGATATGCCGCCCTACGCCTGGATTCACGACGACCGCGTGACCGAACTGCCGACCGCCACGAAAAAGTGGATCCGCGAGGGGCCGGCCGCCCCGTCGTTCGAGGCGGTGGACGTCCTGCCGGAGGTGACGCGCAGGACGGTCGAGTATATCGCGGCACAGGCGGCCGAGGCCAAAGCGGGCAAGCCCTTCTTCATTTACGTGCCCTACGCCTCTCCGCACACGCCGATCGTGCCCTCGCCGGAGTGGCAGGGCCGGAGCGGAATCAGCGCGTACGCGGATTTCGTGATGCAGAGCGACCACAGCGTCGGGCAGATTCTGGACGCGTTGGAGCAACACGGTCTGGCGCGTGACACGCTGGTGCTCTTCACGAGCGACAACGGCTGCTCGCCGGCCGCCGACGTCAAGGGGCTGGAGCGGCAGGGGCATTACCCGAGCGCGCGTTTTCGCGGCTACAAGGCCGACCTCTGGGAGGGCGGCCACCGCGTGCCCTTCATCTGCCGCTGGCCGGCCCAGATCCGGGCGGGCTCGTCGAGCCCGCAGGTGGTTTGCCTCACCGACCTGATGGCGACCTGCGCCGACGTGGCCGGCGAGAAGGTGCCGGAGAACGCCGGCGAGGATAGCGTCAGCTTTCTGCCCGCACTGCTGGGCGAGGATAAGACGCCGCTGCGCGAGGCCGTCGTGCATCACTCGATCAACGGCATGTTCGCGATCCGGCAAGGCCCGTGGAAACTGGCTTTGTGTCCCGGCTCGGGCGGCTGGGCCAAGCCCGGAGACGCCGAGGCCCTCAAGCTGGGGCTGCCCGGCATCCAGCTCTACGACCTCGGCGCCGATCCGGCCGAAGCCAGGAACGTGCAGGCCGGGCACCCCGAGATCGTCGAACGCCTGACCCGGCTGCTCGAAAGCTATGTCGCCAACGGCCGCAGCACCCCCGGCAAGCCGCAAGCCAACGACGCCGGGGTGCAGATCACAAAAACCGCGGCGAGAGCCTCGCGACCGTAGACGCGAAAAACCCTGCCGCAAACCGGAACAGACCGGCGGCAAAAGAACCCATCGTTGAAAGCGAACGTCATGACTAAGAAACGGAACAGGAAACAGCAGATCCTCGAAACCCTGATGGAGCAGCCTGAACTCACGGTCGCCGAGCTCAGCCGGCGTTTCGGCGTGTCGGAGGTGACGATCCGCAGCGATCTGAGAAGCCTTGCTGCGCAGGGGCTCGTGCTGCGGCATCACGGAGGCGGGCTGCCCACGCTGCACACCAATGTCTCGGATCGTCAGCGTTCTCACATGGAGGAGAAGACCCGCATCGCGCGCGCCGCCGCCGAGCTGATCGCCGACCTCGACGACGTGATGATCACGGCGGGCACCACGACCTCGCTCATCCCCCGTTTCCTGCTGGGGCGTCAAGGCGTCAACCTCGTCACCAACTCCACCCTGCTGCTGCCCTACGTCCGCAACAACCCGGGTCTCTCGGTCACCCTCACCGGCGGCGAGTTCCGCCCCGCCATCGAAGCGTTGACCGGCCCGGCCACGATCCGCGAACTCGGGCAGTTCCATGTCGGCAAGGCCTTTCTCGGCTCGGACGGCATCTCGCCCGAGAAGGGCCTCACCGCCGACAGCGCGGACATCGCCGACGTCTGCCGCCGCATGTCGGAGCAGGCCCGGCAAACCATCGTTCTCGCCGACTCCTCCAAAATCGGCCGGGCGGGCTTCGCCCACATCATGCCCGCCGCTCGCATCGACATTCTGATCACGGACACCGCCGCGCCCGCCGCGGAAATCGCCAAACTGCGCAAGAAAGGCGTGGACGTGAGGCTGGTGTGAGCAACTTTTTTCACCAACTGAAAAACATCCGGACACCTCGCTTGACGTATTAGTACCACTCTAGTACTATTCAAAAGTGACATGCCAAAGAAAATCAAAGAACTGATCCGCGAGTTGACGAAGGCAGGCTTTGTCAGCCGCGGCGGCAAAGGCAGTCATCGCAACTATTCGCATCCTCGGGGCGCGAAGATAACGCTCAGCGGTAACCCTGCGCACGACGCGAAGCGGTATCAGGAGCGCGACGTTGAGGACGCAATTCGCAAGGTGTCGGAATGAAAACGAGTGACCGTTATCTCAAAATCGTAGAGTGGTCGGAAGAAGATCGGTGTTACGTTGGCACATGTCCCGGCCTGATGTCCGGCGGCATCCACGGGGCTGACGAGGCTGCGGTCTACCGCGAGTTGTGCCAAACCGTGGAGGAGTGGATCGGCATCTATGAAAAGGACGGTGATCCCCTTCCCGCCGCTACCGCGGGAAAGGAATACTCGGGCAAATTCGTCCTCCGGGTCGGCAAGAATCTTCACAAGGCTCTCGTTGTCGACGCGCTGCGTCGCGGCGAGAGCCTGAACACCTATTGCGTGCAACTCTTGCGTGAAGAGCGGGCACGGTATGGAGAAAAACATGAATAACGGAACAACCCGACGGACGTTTCTGGCGCAGGCCGGAGCGGTCGGAACAGCGCTGGCCGGGGCGGCCGCGCTGACGGCGAAGGCAGACAATCAGACAACGGAGGCAAAGAAGAGCATGGCGGAAAGCAAAAAGATTCTGGTGGCGGCCGACCCCTACGCGGCGTCGCTGAAGGATGCGGTCGTGGCCCACCTGAAAGGCAAAGGGTACGAGGTCACGGATTTCAGCAATAACCAAGGCAAGGCGTGCCCCTACTTCGAAGGCGCGGCCGCGGTGTGCAAGGCCATGCAGTCCGGGCAGGCCCCGCAGGCGATCCTCTTCTGCGGCACGGGCATGGGCATGTCGATCGTCGCCAACCGCTTCAAAGGCTGCACGGCCTCGGTCGTGGAATCGGTCTACGCCGCGAAGATGTGCCGCGCGATCAACAACGCCAACGTGCTCTGCCTCGGCCAGATGATCTGGGGTCCCGACATGGCCAAGGCCGCCGTGGACGTGTTCCTGACCACCCGGTTCACCGAAGGGCTTGAGGGCATCTCCGACTTCCTGCACGACGCGTGCGGGAAGGTCGAGGCGATCCGGCCGTAAGGAACGCAGGAACGTTTCATGTCCTTTGTGAACTTCGCATTGAACGATTGAGTCTTGCGAATGTGCGAAACAGGCATTCATCGGTAGGGACGCCTCCCCGAGGCGTCCGCGGACGGTTCGGGGAACCGTCCCTACCGTAAAGGCACGTCGCTCACTTATGTAAGTTTCAATACTATAGTCGGGGCAATACTCGCACGAGGGGGAAAAGGGAATGAGAATGGGGAACAGGGCGCTGGCCGTCGCCGGCGCGGTCGGGTGGGTCGGCGCGGCGATGGCCGACGCTGCCGGAGCGGCCTATTGGACCTTTGACGAGGCCGTAAGCATGCCCTGTGCGGTGACCGCGCTCGTGCAGGAGGCCGGTGCGGAGAACGTGCAGGCGAAAGGCATGGCAGGGGCGCCGGCGTACAGCGCCGAGGTGATCCCTTCGCCGACCCGCCGGATCTCACACGGCAACGGGGGCGCGGTGGTGAACCCGGACAACCGCGGCTCGCTCTTCTTCGACGGCACGTCGATGGTCACCGCCGCCGGCACGTTCCGCCCCGCCGCCTTCACCGTGGAGGCGTTCATCAAGGTCAACGCGCACCACGATTTTCCGCTGCTCATCGGCAAGGTCCGCGACCGCGCCAGAAACTCCGCCACCTGGTCGCTGTCGGTCAGCGGCAGAAAGATCCGCACCCGCTTCGACACCTACCCCGAGGGCGCGGGTTGGCCTCCCGCCAAGGGCGGGTTCAACCAGGCGTTCGGCTCGGGGGTGGACGTCGAGGACGGCAAGTGGCACCACGTGGCCTTCTCGTATGCCGACCAGACCGTCAGGATGTACGTGGACTACCAGCTGTGCGGCGGGGTCGGCAAGACCGCTTTCCCGATCGTCTACTCCGACGGCGAACTCTGCATCGGCAACGGCGCGGGCGAGGGCCCGTTCAGCGGATGGATCGACGAAGTCCGCATCACGCCGAAAGTCCTGGAGCCGGACGAGTTCCTGTACGCCATGCCGTTCAGCGACCTGGTCCGGAACGAGTGGCTGCTGCAGCGCGGCACCCACGCCGTCCCGGCGGCGGCGGCGTGGGACGAGTGGGCGCGGACAGAGCGCATCCTGCGGCGGCAGGCGTCCGAGGCCCAGCCCGGCGCGGCCGAGCGGCGCGTCCGGCTGAGCGCGCTGAAGCAGCGGCTGGACGAGGTCACCGAGAAAAACGCGGGCAGCCTCTTCCTCGACGTGCGCGCGTTGAAGCGCGAGTGCCTGCTGGGCGACGCCCAGATCGATTTCAGCTCGGTCCTGTGCATCGACAATCCGTACGTGGAGGGCTCGGAGGCGTACCACGAAGTGCGCAACCGCACGGAAAACTGCGCCGTCTACGGCGGCCGGTTGCTGATCCTCGACGGGCTGGGGCCGGACGCCGGCGCGCGCAGGCTCGCCCCGCAGGACGGCACGCCCGCCGCGTTCTGGCGCCCCGACCTCTCCTTCGACGCCACCCGGGTGCTCTACTGCATGAAGCTGACGAACGAGCCCGCTTACCATCTGTACGAGACAGGCGTGGACGGCTCCGGAACCCGCCAGCTCACCCGGGGCGAGTACAACGACCTCGACCCGATCTACACGGCGGACGGAAGCATCGTCTTCTCGACGTCGCGCTGCAACCAGTTCTTGCGCTGCGGCGACTCGAAGTTCCGGATGTTCATTCTGGCCCGGTGCGACAAGGACGGGAAAAACCTCTACTTCATCAGCGCCAACAACGAGGCGGACTTCACGCCGACGGCCCTGCCGGACGGGCGCATCCTCTACACCCGCTGGGAGTACGTCGACCGGGAGGTGAACCGCCTCCAGAGCCTCTGGACGGTCAATCCGGACGGGACCGGGGCGACCGCCTACTGGGGCAACCAGAGCTTCTGTCCGGACATGCAGCTGAACGCGCGCCCCATCCCGGGAACGCTGCGCGTTCTCTTGCACGCGCCCGGGCACCACGCCATTTACGACGGCCCGCTGGCGGTGATCGACCCGACCGAGGGGATGAACTATCCCGACGGCGTCTATAACCTGACGCCGCACATCCCTTGGGCCGAGGTGGGCCACGGGCCGAAGGACAGAGCCTACAACGCCGACTTCACCGCGCCGAAATGTTATCGCGCCTTCCAGACGCCCTTCCCGGTGGGCAAAGACCTCTTCCTGGTGTCGGCGCGGACGGGCGAGAGCAACGCGCTCGGACGCGACCCCAACCCCGGCCTGTTCAAGCTCTACCTGATGGACTACGACGGCAACATGGAGCTGCTCTACGCGGGCGAACACAACATCCTGCACGCGCAGCCGGTGCGGCCGCGCAAGCGCCCGCCGGTTCTCCCCTCCGCGGTCAAATGGCCGGGCAAGATGGTCAGCGCCGACCAGAAACCCGACGACGCGGTCCTGTACAGCGCCGACGTCTACGAAGGCACGGCCATTCCGCGCGGCATGGCCAAAGCGCTGCGCGTCATGGAGATCGGCTCCACCACATACACCGACTGCGCCGGCTGGCGCTCCTCGATGCGCGAGTCCGAGCCGTACCGCAAAGCCGGCGCGCTCCCGATGCGCGCGTATCAGCTGCCGGGGTCGCCAGCCATCTCGTTCGTGTATGACGAAGGGGTCAAGCGCGTCCTCGGCACGGTGCCCGTCGAGGAGGACGGCAGCGTCTACTTCAAGATCCCCGCGGTCCGGTCGGTCTTCTTCCAGCTTCTGGACGCGCAGGGGCGCTGCCTGCAGACCATGCGCTCGTTCACGCACGGCATGCCCGGCGAGTACCGCGGCTGCGTCGGCTGCCACGAGACGCGCGCCGCCGCCTCCCCGTCGACCGCCATGACCCAGGCCATGCGGCGCGGGCCGTGCGCGATCACGCCGCCGCCCTGGGAAGACGAGACCGTCGGATTCCCTCGTTTCGTGCAGCCCGTTCTTGACGCGCACTGCATCCGGTGCCACGGCCGTGACAAGCCGAAGGCGGGGCTGGATCTCACGCATCGCGCGGAGCCGGGCCGGACCATCAGTTGGCCATATGTCCTGCTGGTGTTCGGCAAAGAGCCCAAAGACCTGGCCGACTCCGTGAAGAAGACGATCGCGGGGCCGCTCTTCCCTTACCACGCCTATCCCAACCCGGACTGGAAGGTCGTTTCGCAAGACACCGTCGTGCCGCCCATGACCGCCCTGTCGTACAAAAGCACGCTCATCCAGATCGCCACGAGCGGGAAGCATCACGACGTGAAGGTGACCCCGCAGGAGGAGGCGCGGCTGGTGTCCTGGGTGGACGCGCTCTGCCCGTATCTGGGACTGGAGGAAATCCTCACGCAGAAGGACATCCCGTGCGAGACTTACTTCGCAGTGGGCATGTACAAGGGTCTCTCCTATCCGGCGCTGCTGGCGACCGCCCCCGCGGTCCACAAGGCGTTCTGCCAGGACGGGTTCGAGAGCCAAGCCTCGCGCCTGCCGAAAGACAAGAACGGGGACGTCGTCCCCTCGGTTTACTTCGAGGGCAAAACGTTGCGCTACCGGATACCGTGATGCGGACAGAACGAGCCGGACAAGCGCCGTCTCCGGCAAAAAGCCGCACGAGAGCGGTTTTGTTTAAAGTGTAGCCGCTTCTGGCAGGGACGCCTCCCCGAGGCGTCCGCGGACGGTTCGGGGACCCTTCCCTACCTGATATCGCCCAACGGCTATGCTTTAACTTAGTCCGCTCTAGAACCGGTATTCGGCCGACAGGATGAAGTTGCGTCCTGGCTCGTTGCTGCCGGAACCGTGAATGCGGTAATCCTTGTCCAAGACGTTCTCCACGCCGGCCACGACCGACAACCCTTTTTTCACGCGCCAGCCGCAGCGCAGATCCGTCACCGCATAGCCCGGCGTACCGCCCGGCGGTATGCGCTGCGTGTCGGTCCGGTCCGCCGCGGTCAGGCGGTCCTCGGTGTCGGAAGCCCGTTCGGCGGCTTCCGCCCAGAACCGTCGGTCCTCGCTCTCCCACCGCAGCGCCGTATAGGCGGTCAGCGGCATGGTGCGCACCGGCTCGGTGACTTTTGTGCCGCCCACCTCATCGTAGTCCGTGTACCCTTCCATCCACGTGAACCCCGTCCGCGAGAGCCACTGCTTGGACAGGCGCACTTGCAGTTCGCTTTCGAAGCCGTGCACGTAGCCGTCACCGCCGTTGAGTTTTGTGAAGGTGCCGTCCGTTGCCGCCTGCCGGATGATCAGGTCGTGGATGCGCGTGTAGAAATACGCCATATGCCAGGCCACCGGATCCGCCGTCACGCGCGAGCCCAGTTCGCCGCACAGGAACCGCTCGGGATCGAGGTTAGGCGAGGGCGTCTCGACATCCGTGCTGCGGCTGACGTCGAAGCGTGTCAGGTCGGAGAGCCCCGGCGCCCGATAGGCCTGCGACAGCGAGGCGTACACCAGCCACAGGTCGTCGATCACGCGGCAGGACAGGCGGGCGTGCCCGGAGAGATCGAACCAGTCCTCATTCATCGAGGCGGCCGTATGCGGCGTGGTCGCGAAGTTCTCATAGCGGCCGATGTCCGCCTTCGCATACGTCGCGCGGCCACCGAGCGTCAGTTCCCACCGGTCGGCGAGCTTCACGCGGTCCTGCACATAGAATGCCGCCGTATGATACGCGGAGTTGTCCGCGACGGGGCCCTGAATTCCGGTCGAGCTGAGCGAACCGTCGGCCGTGTAGCTCCGGCGGAAGCTGTCGATGCCGTCGTGGATGTACTCGGCCCCATACGCCCACGTGCCGAGAGAAGACTCCTTGAGCATGTCGGCCGAAGCGCCCCACGTCTTCACGTCGAACCCGTCGGTCGTGCGCGTCAGGTCTTTCTTGGTCACGTATTTGGTCTCTTCCTGGCGCTGGAAATAGACGGTGGCCTGCAACTCGTCGTACGCCAGCGTCTGTTCGCGGTCGATATAGCGCAGATAGGTGATCGAGTGGTCCTGGTCGAAACGGTGGACCGGCTCGGTGCCCACCGCGGTGCCCTGCCAGGAAATTCCATACGGGGTGCGGTGGGTGCGCCAGACGTCGTCCTGGTCCACCGACATATGCGCGAAAACCAGCTCGCGGTCGCCGCGCAAAGCGACGCGCACCTTGGCGTCGTAGTCGATTTCGTCATAGCCGGTTTTGCGCTGCCGCCCGACATGCTTGCCGCCCTCCAGGTCGCCGAAGGTTTTCGCCGTCACGCCGAAAAGCCCCGCCCACTGCTCCGTGCCGTACTGGCCCTCGGCGCGACCGGCCACCGACCGCTCGGCCGACGCCACGCGGGCCGCCAGCCGCCCCCCCCAGACATCCCCGCCGCCCTCCGGCGCATACTCGGGCAGGCGCGTGAAGGCCTGCACCGTGCCCCCCACCGCATCCGAGCCATAGAGCACGGAGCCCGGCCCCTTCAGCAGCTCCAAGGAGTCCAGCGAAAAGCTGTCCACCGTATTCCAGTACTGGTTCGCGCCCTCCCGGAAGACCGGCGAGTTGAGGCGGATGCCGTCCACCAGCATCAAGGTGCGGAACCCGGTGAACCCGCGAATGTAAGGCGACCCCTGGCCGTACGAGGTTTTCTGGACCATCACCCCCGGCGTCAGGTCCAACGCCTCGGGTAACGTGCGCACCTGATTCTCAAGCAGGTCGGGAGCGCTTATTTTCTCGGCGGAAGCGGCCAGCTTGTCCACCGGCTCCGCCACACGGGAAGCGGTCACGACCACAGGCGGCAGGTTCGTCACCTCCTGAGCTTCCAGCAGGCCGCCGCACAGAAGGGATCCGGCAACGAGGATAAGAGTCTGTTTCATGCCTGTTTAAACGCGGCCCATCCGGAAGGGTTCACCCGCGTCAAAAAAATCCCGTGCCGACACTCCCGGACCATTCACATTCTCGTTCATGACTTAACTGGCATGATGGAATATGGGAAAGGGTGGAATGACGGGGTTGCGAGTGCCACCTCTGCTGTACTCTCCCAGTATTCCTCCTGTCACCCCCTTCGTTTGCTCCCTCTCTGCGGGCTTCGGGCTTGCCGGTAACTTGAACGGATTACGATTAGGAAGGCTTTTTCGTGCACCGCCATGCGTCCGGCACGGGCTGCTTCACTCTCACACCTTTCAATATGTGAGAGTGCCTGAATCCCTTTGCCCCAGGCGAGTGTCAGCCCAAACCCTATCCCTATCAGCCGGACTCACGGCACACACTTGAACCGCGATCCCCAACCGATTTCCGAAACGCATGGGATTGCGCTTGAGTTCAACGCGACTGACCTCTATACTCTGCGGATATGTTTTCCATGGCTAACAATCAGCCGCGGGAGAGAGCGGCATGAGCGAGGCGCTGACCGTCGCCCTCGTGGGGAACCCCAACACCGGCAAGACCACGCTGTTCAACCTGCTGACCGGCGCGCGTGAGCGCACGGGCAACTGGACCGGTGTCACCGTCGACAGCGCCCATGCCCGGTTTGTCGTGCAGGGCCGCCCGTTTCGCGTGACCGACCTGCCCGGCATTTATTCTTTTTCTCCGAACACCGAAGACGAGCGTGTGGCCCGCGACCACCTGATCCGCAACAAACCGTCGGTCGTGGTCAACCTGGTGGACGCCTCGAACCTCGAGCGCAGCCTCTACCTCACCGCGCAACTGCTCGACATGCGGGTCCCGCTGGTGGTGGCGCTCAACCAGACGGATGTGGCGGAGCGCCACGGCATGCGGGTCGACTCAGCGCACCTCGCCCGGCACCTCGGCTGCCCTGTGATCCCGATGGTGGCCTCGCGCGGCGAAGGGCTCGACGAACTGAAAGTGGCGGTGCTGCGGGTCGCGGAGTCGCGCAGTCTGCCCACGGCGCGCGTTCTGTATGGCGATGCCGAGCGGCCGGTACAACGGCTGCAAGTGTGCCTGATCGTGGCTGCAGACGACGCCGGCGTGGATTCGCGCTGGCTGGCGATCAAGCTGCTGGAGCAGGACCCGTTTGCGCGCGAGCTGACCCAAGGGCTGTTCGACGAGATCGTAACCGAAGAGCAGACGCGCATCGCGCGGCACACCGGCCTGAAGCCCGAGGTGGCGGTGATGGACGCCCGGCTGGGCTTCATCCGCGGCCTGGCCCGCGATGTGGTCAAGCGCCGGCTGATGGTGCGGCGGCGCCTTTCAGACGTGGCGGACCGGTTCCTGCTGAGCCGGCCGGTCGGGATACCCGCCTTCCTGTGCGTGATGTACGGGGTGTTCTGGCTCACCGTCCGGCTGACCCAGCCCCTGGTGGATTTCATCGACAGTGCGTTCAGCGCGCTGCTGGTGCACGGGCCGCGCGCCTGGCTGGCGACGGCGGGCATGCCCGAGTTGCTGATCTCGCTGGTATCGGACGGGGTGGGGTCGGGCCTGACGACCGTGGCGACGTTCATGCCGCCGATCTTCATGATTTTTCTCTGCCTGAGCCTGCTGGAGGAATCGGGCTACATGGCGCGCGCCGCATTCATCATGGACCGGTTCCTCAACAAGATCGGCCTTCCGGGCAAGGCCTTCATCCCGCTGCTGGTGGGGTTCGGGTGTACGGTTCCCGCCCTGATGGCCACGCGCACGCTGGAACAGCGCCGGGACCGCGTGTTGACCATGCTCATCGCGCCGTTCATGTCCTGCGGGGCGCGGATGCCGGTCTATGCGGTCTTCGCGATGGCCTTCTTCCCCAAACACGGGAACGCGGTGATCTTCTCGCTGTATGTGATCGGCGCGGTGCTGGCGATCCTCTCCGGGCTGGTGCTGCACAAGACCCTCTTCAAAGGCGAGGCGTCGGCGTTCGTGATGGAACTGCCCCCCTACCACATCCCCGCGTTGCGGGGCTGCCTGGAGCACGTCTGGTATAACCTGGTGAGCTTCCTGGTGCGGGCGGGCAAGGTGATCGTGGTGATCGCGGTGCTGCTGAGCCTCGCCAACGGGCTCTTCGACTCCTTCTGCGCGGGCCGGCGTCAGGCCGATGACCGGCGCTCGGCGGCCGGCCGGGCCATGACCGTCGTGCTGCGCCCGCTGGGCGTCGGGGCGGACAACTGGCCTGCGGCAGCCGGCTTGCTGACCGGCCTGATGGCGAAAGAGGCCATCGTCGGCACGCTGGAGGTCCTGTACGCGCAGACCGGGCAGCCGGAAGCTCCGGTGCCCGCGGCGCAGACGTTCGACCTTGCCGCAGCGTGGCGCGCCGCCGCCAACGAGCTGGCGGCGGGGTATGGGCTTGTGACGGGCTCTACGGCTCAAGTGTCCGGAGGAAAGGGTCTCCTGGAGGCGATGCGGCGCAATTTCGGCAGCCCGTCGGCGGCGTTCGCCTACCTGCTGTTTGTCCTGATCTACTCGCCGTGCGTCGCGGCGCTGATCGTTCTGGGCCGCGAGGCGGGGTGGCGGTGGATGGGCTTTTCGCTCCTGTACCAGACGCTGCTGGCGTGGATGGTCGCGACCGCCTATTATCAGACGGCGACCTTTTGGGCCGCTCCGCTGCGCGCCTCGTGCTGGCTCGGGGTTGTGGCGGCCATGACGGCGTGCGGGATCGGCCTGCTCCATCTGTTCGGGAAGAGAGTGACACCATGAGCGCGAGCGAAGCCAAGGGACCCGGTACGCAGGCGCGATGCCTCACGGACCTGAAAGACGGCGAGCAGGGGATCATCCGTGCGAACGGCGACCGCAAATCGACCGAAATGGGGCTCTTCCCCGGAGCGCGGGTGGTGATGTTCCGGAACCGCAAGGCCGAGCAGTCCCTGGTGATCGGCGCAGGCGACGCGCGCTTCCTCGTGTCGCGCGTGATCGCCAATAAGGTGGAAATCGAATAGGGAAGAAACCCACCCCGACGCCTATGCCGCGTGGCTGGTGGCCCAAACCCTTTACAACGAATATGAAGGGCGAGACGAGGCTGCGTTCGAGTGCATGTTGTGCCGCCTACTTAATGAAGCGGGTCATGAAACTGAGATAGCCATACGCTTAACTCCCTTTGAACTATGGTTTGTCCGCAGATTGCGCAGATTTCCGCAGACACCGATTCAATCTGCGTTCATCTGCGAAATCTGTGGAC
>CAYZQL010000054.1:0-17935 GCA_964480555.1 uncultured Lentisphaeraceae bacterium
GCGGGTTTGTCCGCTGTCAAGCCGGCGGCGGTGTTCGCCGACCGCATGGTGTTGCAGCGCGAGTGTCCGGTCAATGTCTGGGGAACCGCGGCGCCGCAAGAATCCGTGACCGTCGAGTTCGCCGGGCAGACGAAGACGGCGGCTGCCGATGCGCAGGGCAACTGGCTGGTGCGTCTCGATCCTCTGCCCGCCAGCGCGGAGCCGCGCGAGATGGCGGTGACCGGCGCGGCAGCGGGGACGCCGGTCAAGGTGCGGGATGTGCTCGTGGGCGAAGTTTGGGTTTGCGCGGGCGGCTTTCCGGTGGCCCGGCGCCTCAACAACCTGCTGCCGGATGTGGCCGCCGCCGTGGCTGCTGCGCGCGCCGAGTCGGTGGAACCGAAGCTGAGGCTCTTCTCCGCCAAGCAGACGACCGCCCGCGAGCCGCAGGCGGATGTGGCAGGCGGTTGGACCTGCGCGGACCTCAGCGCGATGCCCAACCTTCCCGCAGAGGGCTATTATGTGGGGCGCGATCTCGTCGCCCGCTTGGGCGTGCCGGTTGGCATCGTTTCGCTGGCCATGGCGTGGCCGGAGCAGCCCCTTGAGACGTGGGTGAGCCGCGAGGCGCTCGCCGCCATGCCGGCGGCCAAGCCGATCCTTGACTATTACGCCAGCGACGCCTGGAAACTGCGCACGGCGACCGGTCCGTATGAAGAGCGGCTCAAGGCGTGGATGGACTACTGTCAGAAACTGCCGCTGAACCCGCCGCCCAAGCCCCATCCCAACGACACGGTCGAGTCGCTCGCCCGCCAAGAGCCGTCATCGGTTTGGAACGCCATGGTCGCGCCGCTGACGCGCCTGACGGCGCGCGGCGTGATATGGGATCACGGCGTGGACGGCGAAAGCCTTGGCCGCGCGGTCCAGTACGGGCAGCTGTTGCCTGCGATGATCGGCGCTTGGCGGCAGGCGTTCGGGAATCCGGCGCTGCCGTTCGTCGTCGTGCAGGCCCGCCCGGCCGCGACCGGCGCCGACCGCCGCTTGGCCGCCGAACTGCGCGACGCTCAGCGCGAAGGGGCCGTCGCCGCCAAGGCCGCCGTTGTGGTGAGCATCGACCTTCCGAAAGATCCGCACCCGCGCGAGACCTGTTCCCGCATCACGGATGTCCTGCTGGCGAAGGTCTACAAAAAAGAGGGCGCCGCGTCCGACGGCCCTGAGCTGTCCGGTGCCGAGACCGTCGGGAACAAGGTGATTCTGCGCTTCCGCAACACGCAGGGCGGGCTGGTTTCCAAAGGAGGCGGGCCGCTGAAGGGGTTTGCGGTCGCGTCGTCCCTGTTCCGCTGGGTGTGGGCCGACGCCGTGATCAAGGGCGACGCGGTGGAGGTCTCCGCACCGACCGTGGAGAAGCCGGAGGGCGTGCGCTACGCGTATCAGGATGCGCCGGAGCGCGGGGCCACGCTGTCGGGCGGCAACGGATGCCCGGCCGCGCCGTTCCGCACCGACACGCACCTCACCTGCACGGGGGATTCGGTCACGCCGGGTGCCCGCTTGGGGTACAACGCGCGCTGTGACCTTGGCGTTGAAGATGCGGCGTTGCCGCGCATTCTGATCATCGGCGACTCCATCTCGGGCCACTACATCAACCGCGTCAAAGAAGGACTGCGCGGGAAGGCGAACGTCATCGGCGAGTCGTCGATGACGAAAGGCACGTGGGCGAGCATGGGGCCGCGCTTCTACCGCTCGGACATGGCTGCGAGAGGCGACGAGCTGAAAACGTTCCTGGCGGAGCGGGGGCCCTTCGACATCGTTCACTTCAACAACGGCATCCACGACTTCTATCAGGCCAAGCCCGGCTCGGGCGCCGAGGCGGCCTACGCGGAGCGGCTGCGCAAGGTCGTGGCGACGATCCGCGAATCCGGCGCGCAGCCGGTCTTCGCGAACTCAACGGGCACTCTCGGCGACAACAAGGTCAAGAACGCGCCGCACTACCTGACCAACTGCAAGGTGTTCAACGCGGCGGCCGAGAAGGTCATGGCCGAGTTGAACGTGCCGGTCACCGACATCTACGGCGCGACGCAGCCTCGCATCGAGGAGCTGATCAGCCCGGACATGATTCACCTTAAGGCTGCGGCCGACCCGATTATGGCGGACGCGATTCTCGCGCGCCTCAACGAGGCGCTGGAGAAGAGGTCGGCCGAAAAGAAAACGTCAACGAAATAGCGGCGTACGGCGCCGTCAAACGAAAGGGTACACATGAACAGGCGGGGATATTTCTGGGGTGCGGTTCTCGTCGCGGGCGCCGCGTGTGCGGCGAGCGCCCAAGAGTCGGCAACCATGACGATTCCGGTCGATTCGCCGGCGTTCGTATTTTCGCCGGGCAACTGGGTGGGCGATGCGGGCCGCGGCGGCTCGAAATTCCGGCAGACGTGGAACTCATTCGCTTATTTCCGCATCGCGTGGGAATCGGCGACCACGAATGTCGTGCCGACGCTGCTGCTGGACACGTCCACCTACGGAGGAAAGTTCGGCCGCCCCCGGCTGGTCACGCAGTTGGACGGGCTGTGGGACGGCGAGGTCTCCTGCGCCGCGGAAATTCCGCTCAAGGGTGCGGTCAAGCCGGGAAAACACGTGCTGACGGTGTACATGCGGTCGTCGGCGGAGATGCAGCGCTGGGGCATCGAAGGCCAGAGCGGCTCGAATGTGGTGCGCGTCGCGGGGCTGCGGGTGGAGGCGGGCAGCACGCCGATTGCCGATGTCCCGCGCCCGAAGTGGGCGCTGATCGTGGGGGACAGCATCACCCAAGGGGTGGGGGCCTACGACCTCGACTGCTATTCCCATCTGGTGGGGCAGGCGCTGCAGACCCAAGGGTTCGAGTATTGCGTCAGCGCCTGCGGCTGGAGCGGCTGGATCAACCGGGGCGACAATCCTCCCGGCGACGTGCCCGGCTATTACGTGATCACGAACTCGGTCGACGGCGCCGGGGGGCAGTACCTCGAGGCGCTGAGCCGCTGGAACAAGATCGACGCGAACCATTCGTTCCTGGATTCTAAAGGCAATCTCAGCGCCTACGGCGAGACGGGCCAGGAGCCGTCGGTGATCACCATCAACTACGGCACGAACGATTCGCTTTGGCGGCAGAACCCGAGCGACGTGCGCGCGAGCATGGCGCAGTGCCTTCCGGTCCTGCGCAAGGCCGCGCCTGGCGCTCACATTTTCATTATCATCCCGTTCGGCCAATACAAGGCGGCCGAATTGTATCAGGCGGTGGAGGCCTATCGGGCAGCGTACCCGAAGGACAAGAAGGTCGCGGTGCTCGACATGGGCGCGGACGTGGCGGTGTCCCTTGCGGCTCCCAAAGGCTACTGGGGCGGACTGCACCCCAATCCGCGGGCGCATGCGACGTTTGCCGTCAAGATCACGGCGCAGATCATGGCCGCGCTGGCCGCCGACGAGCGCTAGAGCGGAGTAAGTTTGGTATAGCTGTTGGGCGATATCAGGTAGGGACGGTTCTCCGAACCGTCCGCGGACGCCTCGGGGAGGCGTCCCTACCAGAAACGGTTACACGTTAAACGAAACCGCTCTAGTCAAATAAGGAAAAGAGGGAAAGCATATGAAAAGCAAACGGTATTCGGTTCTTGTGGCGGCGGCCCTGTCGGCCGGGGCGATCTGCGGCGGCGAGATGTTCCGCGACGGCGAGACGGTCTGTTTCCTCGGGGACAGCATCACGAACCGCGGGAGCTTTCAGAACAAGATTTACGACTATTACCTGACGCGGTTTCCGGGCTGGACGCTTCGCTTCGTCAACGCGGGCCGTTCGGGCGACTCGGCGGGCGGCTCGCTCGGCCGGCTTCAGGATGACGTGGTCGCCCCGAAGCCGACCTCCGTGGCGATCATGTTCGGAATGAACGATGTGGGCCGCGGCAGCTATGTGGCGAACCCGGACGAGAAGAAGAAGGCGTCGCAGCAGAACAGCCTGAACGGGTACAAGGCGAACATGGAGAAGCTGGTGGGCCGCATCCGCGCCGAGGCGGGCGAGCCGAAGCTGTTCTTCATCACGCCGTCGCCTTTCGACCAGACCGTGGTGCTTGAGAAGGACAACAACCAGCCGGGCTGCAATGACGGGCTGGGGCGCTGCGCGGAGATCGTGCGCGAGTTGGCGGCGAAGAACAACGGCGTGGTCGTCGATTTCCATGGGCCGATGACCGCGTTCAATCTGAAGCAGCAGAAGAAAGACCCGAAGTACACCATCGTGGGCGGAGACCGCGTGCATCCGGGCGCTCAAGGCATGCTGATGATGGCGTGGCTGTTTCTGAAGACGCAGGGCGTGTCGCCGGTGGTGTCTAAAGTGGCGGTGGACGCGGCGGCGGGCCGCGCGACGGAGAACGTCAACGCCGAGGTGACGGCGGTCGCGAAGAAGGACGGGGGCGTGGCGTTCACGGTGCTGGAGAAAGCGCTGCCTTATCCGGTTGACGCGTCGGCCAAGCCGATGCTCGACCTGCTGCCGATCGAAACGGACCTGAACCGGGAAGTGCTGTCGGTCTCCGGTCTTGCGGAGGGAAGCTATGAGCTGAAGATCGACGGCGCTTCGGTGGGCAGGTATTCGGCGGTTGAGTTGGCGAAAGGGATCAACCTCGGCTTCAACGAGGCGACGCCGCAGTACAAGCAGTCGCAGGCGGTGGCGAAGATCAACGAGCAGCGCAGGGAGGCGGAGGTGCAGGCGCGCAGTCTTCTGAACACGCGGCGCTGGATGCAGAGCCATTACAAGATCAATGTGGAAGATCCTGCGGCGGTTCAGGCGCACTACGACAGCTTCAAGGACAAGACGGAGTACAGCGCGGCGATGGCCCTGAACTACATCAAGCGGTGGCCGACCTACAACAGCCTGCTCGAAAAGGCGGCGCAGCACGAGAAAGCGTTGCTCGCGAGCCGCACGCCGGTCGCGCACGCTTATGCGGTTGTGCCGGCCGGCAAGGCCAAATAAAGGGTAACGTTTGACGCCCGACGTTCAACCCTCAAGCGAGTCCGCAAACGTGAGCGGTGAACGGTGAGCGTTTAATGCGCTCATTCTCCTGAATTCATGCGACCAACTTGTTTTTCATTGCTGTTGTTGGTTTGTAAGGCACTAAACAAGGCGTGGGCAGCCCATGCCGAAAAAATCCGTGTTGTGCGGAAACCCGTATGCTATAGTTTAACAAGTCATTTAAGATGACGAAGGGACGGTTATTTATGAGGCACGGGGGATGCGGCTGGCGCTGGGCGGGAATATGCTGGGGATTGAGCGTGGGCATGGCGGCGGGTGCAGGCGTGGCGTTGCATGTGTCGCCGCAAGGACGAGACACGTGGAGCGGAACGGCGGCGGCACCGAACACGGCCAAGACGGATGGGCCGCTGGCCACGTTGAAGGGCGCGCGCGATGAATTGCGGCGCCTGCGCAACGCCGGAAAGCTACAGCCGGGGCCAGTGACGGTAAACGTCCAGCCGGGGCGCTACGAGCAGGCCGTGCCGCTGGCGCTGGAAGCCGAGGACTCGGGTATGGCTGGCGCGCCGGTCCGCTTTGTGGCGGCGGCCTCCGGTGTGCGGGTCACTGGCGGCGTGCTGTTGTGGCACGCGTCACCCGTGAAGGACACGAATGTGCTGCGGCGATTGCCGGAGAATGCCCGCGCGAACGTGCGGGTGGTCAGTCTGGTGAAGCAGGGCGTGTCCGATTACGGGCTCGAGCATACCGGCATGAAAGTGCCCTGTTATTCGGGCATGCGGCTGACCTGTGAGGGGGAGCCCCTGGTGCTGGCGCGTTGGCCGAACGAGGGGTTCGCGCGTGTGGAGGGAGCGCCGTCCGGCGCGGAGGGACACGTCTTCACGTACGCGGGCGACCGGCCTTCGGCGTGGTTGGACGAGGCCGACCCTCGGGGTTTAGGGTTCTGGGGAAATGACTGGCACGGGGATGCGATTGCTTTTGAGCGGATCGATCCGGCCGCAAAACGGATCACCGAACGGGTGCCGGGAAGCGTCTATGGCTTCCGCAGAGGCGGACGCTGGTTTGGCTACAACCTGCTGTGCGAACTGGACAGCCCCGGCGAGTATTATGTGGACCGGCTAGACGGTAAAATCTACTTCTGGCCGCCCGAGGGGAAAGAGCGAGCGGCTTTCGAAGTCTCGCTCTGCAGGGATTTGGTTCGGATGAGGAACGTCTCCCACGTGGAGTTCGAGGGCTTCACGTTCGAGAATGGCCGCGGGTGCGCGTTCGTGATTCAGGGCGGCGAGGCTGTCAGCGTCACGCGCTGCACGATCCGCAACATGGGGGTTCAGGCGATCGATATGCACGATGGGGCGCGTCACCGAGTGGCGGGCTGCGAGATGGCCAATTTGGGATGTGGCGGAATTGCTGCTGCGGGAGGAGACGCTCTGGCCCTCAAACAAGGCTGCATTGAGATCGACAACAACCACATTTACGCATACTCGCGGTTGAGCCTGACCTATAGTCCGGCGATCCAGTTGAGCGGGTGCGGGAACCGCGTGACCCATAACCTGATCCACGACGGGCCGCATGTGGCGATTCTGTTCGGCGGACGCGAACACACGTTCGCCTACAACGAGATCCACAGCGTCTGTCTGAGCTCCGGCGAAATGGGCGCGATGTATACGGGACGCGACTGGTCGCTGGTCGGGAACAAAATCACGGGGAACTACATCCACGACATCTACCGGCCCTGCCCGCAGCCGAACCGGGGCATCATGCTGGACGACGGCGCGGGCGGCCTCACCCTGACGGACAACCTCTTTGTGCGGTGTGCCGAGGGAGTGTGTTTGTCCGCCATCGGCAATGTGATTTCCAATAACGTCTTTGTCGACTGTTTTCCGGCGATCGGCGCGTGGCGGAACTGGAGCACGCCGGACGAGTTTGACCTGAAGATCCGGAACAACGACGCGCGGCTCGCGCGGCTGGCGAAGGTGCCGGTCGACGCGTCGCCGTGGAAGGAGCGCTATCCCGAACTGGCGCTGCTGCGCGATGCGATCCGGGACAAGACGGTGCGGCCGTTCGAGACACGCACGCGGATCGTCAACAACGTTGTGTGGAAAGGCGGCGAGGAGCCGATCCACTTTCACCGCGAGAAGTTGGCGAACGCGTGGGTGATCGAGAACAACCTGACGGGCACGGACCCGCTTTTTGTCGCGCCAGAAAAGGGAGATTACACGTTGCGCGAAGGATCGCCCGCTCTGGCGCTGGGGATCCGCTCGCTGCCGCAGGAGAAGACGGGGCTTTATGCGGGGCCGGAGCGTGCGGTGTGGCCAGTGGCGCACACGGTCAAGGTCGGTTGCGGGAACCTGATTTACAAGCCGTAAAAGAAGACCTTGCAGTTCTTAAGGAGAAACAGATGAAGGGCTTTTGTTTTTTGGGCACGGCGCTGATTTTGCCGGGGCTGGCGTTCGGCTGGGGAGCAGGCCATGACGTTGTGGGCCGGGCACTGGCTGCGCGGTTGCCGGAGCCTTGGAAATCCAAGCTTCAGGGCGAGGCGCTGCAGCAGTTCTGTGCGGACAACCACTATCCGGACTCGGGACAGAAACTTTCGGAGGACAAGCGGATTACGCCTGCGGAGTTTCGCTATCTGGCCGAACAAAAGATGACCGGCGCCTACAGCTTCCACTCCGACAATGGTCGTGGTGTGGCGTTCTGCCTGCTGGTCAGCGCCTTGCGCGAGAACCGTCCCGAGAGCGTGCCGCTGTGGTTGGGCGCGTTGTCGCACTCCACGGCGGACATGGCCGCGTGCAACCACGATCCGATCGTGCATCTGGCGACCTATGGGTGGGGTGATGCGGCCTCGAACCCGCAGACGGCGGACGGCCTGTCGCTGGATGTCCTGCAGCCGTGTCTGGATCTGGGCTGGGTCGAGAAGCAGCCCGAATCCAAAGCCGTCTGGGAACGGCGGCTCGCAAAGGTCGTTGCGGCCGATTCCGGCAAGTGCGCGGCAGACGCGGTGCTGGATGTGATGCTGGCGGGGCTCAACGGTGTCGGGGCCTGTGCCCCGTACGGGGTGCCGATCGTACGGGACGCGGCTTCTTGGGCGGCTTCGAAGAATCCGGAAAGCGGACAGGCGCTCGCGGAGAGCCTGTCGGTGTTGGGGTGTTGGGCGGTGGAGTGTCTGCTGCGTGATTTTCAGGCTGCTGTGCGGTTGGCCAAGGCTGGGGGGGAACTGCCGGAGGTGACGGACGCGGTGCGCGCGCGCTATCAGGCGGCTTTCGCTGCCTTCACATCGGCGCGCGCCTATGCGGAAGACTCGTTTGCCAAGGGGCTGGTGGTGCCGGAGCGGCCGGGTGCGCCCTGTCTGGGCGTGGTTTCCGAGCCGACCTGGCGGATGAACGAGGGCATGTTCGGGTTTAACGACCGGGTGCTGGCGGCGCAGACCGTGACCGCGCTGCGGAAAAAGGGCAAGAACGCCGCGCTGGTGGATGTCCGGGTGTTCATGGCCGAGGGGGTTCCGGTCGCGAAGTTCCCGGTCATGATGTTCTTCGCGCAGAAGGTCGGCGGGTATTACACGCTCCAGCCGAAAGTGCTGACGGAGCAGTTGGTGAAGTACCGCAAGGCCGGCGGCAAAATCATCTGGGTCGGCGGCAGTTTGCCGGACCGGTCGCTTTGCGATTTTCCGCCGGAAGCTTCGAGCCGCGCAGATGTCGGCAAGGGGTATTCGTACGCGTGGACAAAACTGCCGGTCGGCACGAACGCCTATGCGACGCTGACGCTGAAGGTCGGAGACCACGCGGCCCGCAAGTTGGAGCGGTCGCCAAACTTCCACGCCGGCTGGCACACTCCGAGCAACACCACCTTCTTCAAGCCGGAAGCGGTGGAGTCGATCCTCCCGCTGGCCTATCTGCATGACCGCGAGACGCCGCTGCTGGTCGGAGGCGCCTGGCCCAAAGGCGCTCCGGACTTTGCGTATCTGCCGACCTACACGGTCTTCCCGTATCTTTGGACACGGGAACTGCCCGCGCTGATTCCATTTGAGCTTGGGCTCGACGCGCAAGGTCTGGACGCGCTGGCAGCGGCATTCGCTGCGCTTCGGGCCGATCGTCTATTTTAATCGAGAAAGGAGAATCATGAAACGGACAGTCTGTTGTTTGATGCTGGTGACGGGGGGGATGTTCGCGACGGTGGGGGGAAGGACCGCCGTGGCGGCCGAGGCGAAGGCGCAGCCGCAGGTGGCTTTGGAGCGCGCGGCGCTGTTTACGGTGCGCGACGGGCTGCCGAATGTCGCCGCCAAGCTCAAGGCGGGCAAAGCGGTCAACGTGGTCTTTCTGGGGGGATCCATCACGGTGGGCGGGCGCTCGCCGAAAGGGTATGTGACCTTTGTGACGGAGTGGCTCAAAGAGCATTATCCGGCCGCAAAGGCCAACGTGATCAACTCGGGGATATCGGGGACCGGCTCCGATTTCGGCGCGCGCCGTTACGACCGCGACGTGCTCGCCCATAGCCCGGACCTGGTATTCATCGAGTTTTGCGTCAACGACGGCAACAGCGACCAGACCGCGGCGATGGAGCGGATGGTCCACAAAACGTGGATGAAGAACCCGCAGACGGACATCGTGATTTTCTACACGCTGGCCGAAACGCATCTGCCGTTCTACAAAGACGGCAACCTGCCGCCTTCGGCGAGCGCGCACGAGCGCGTCGCGGCGTTCTACGGCATTCCCACCTTGGGAACGGGCTTCAATGCGGCGTCGAAGGTCATCGCCGGCGAGATACCCTGGTCGGGCTTCTCGAATGACGGCTGCCACCCCAAGACGGAAGGGTACGTCCTGTTCGACGACGTGTTCGCCAAAGCCCTGCCTGAGCTGCTCAAGGCCGCGCCAGCCAAGGCGCATGCGCTGGGCAAGTCCATCACCCCCGATCTGGCGGTGTATCCGCCGCCGGTGGTGGCCAAGCCGCTGGAATTCAAAGGCGAGTTCGTGACGGCGAAAGGCGAGAAGGCGAAGAGGGTCTATCCGCTGCCGATCCCGAGCACGCACTGGATCAAAGAGCCGGTCTACCGCAGCGAGGACGGCAAGGCACTGTGGCGCCTGTCGTGGCTTCCGAGCGGCGCGTGCCGCAAGGCCGACCCGACGGTGGGCGTGGACAAGACGCTGTGGGAGACCAACGACATGGTCTGGTTCGAGGGCGACGGGTGTTTCACGGGGCCGAACGGGCAGGGGCTCTTCCGTCCGCATTTCCAAAACGCCCTTCTCGGCAGTGTCCGCTCGGATGCCGGTTTGCTCCGCTTTATCGCGCCGGAGACCGGACGGTATGCGTTCAAGGTCACATCTGGCCCGTGGGGCACCTGGAAGAGCGATGATGACGAAATGTGTCTGAACGTCCTGAAATTCACTTGGAAGGGCGGCACGGGCGAGTCGCTGGCTTTCCAGAAAGAGGTCAAGAAGGCCTCCAAGGGCCTGGACATGGCGGCGGAGACCTCCCTGCTCGCGGGTGAGGAGTTGGTCTTCTTCCCGGGATGCACGAGCGGCATGGGCGGTTCCTGGAGCAAGCTGATGATCGTGGTCGGGCTGCTGGAGGGCCAGTAACCGCTGGCGTTCGATTGGAAGCGGCACTCGCCCATCCCGCCGTTTTTTTGATATACTTTACGCTTATGGCACAAGAATGGAACATCCGTCCGCGGGGCCACGTGTGCAGCATCTGCGCGCAGCCTTTCGCGGACAAGAAACCCTGCGTGTCGGTTTTGCGCGAAAACGGGGACACGTACGAGCGCTTGGACTGCTGTGTGGAATGTTGGACGGGCACCGCGCGCGACTGGGAGCCCTTCAGCGTGTGGGAGGGCGAGTACGAGGCGCCCGTGCCCAGCGCGGCCAAGACCGAGCATCTGAAGAAGGAGACGGCCGAAAGCCTGCTGCGCCGCCTGATCACGCTCGAAGACCCCGCGATGAGCAACGTCGTGTATGTGCTGGCGGTCATGCTGGAGCGGGGCAAGCAGCTGGTCGAGCGCGATGCCAAGCCGCATGAGAGCGGCGGCATCTTGCGCGTCTACGAGCAGAAGAAGAGCGGCGACACCTTCGTCGTGCTCGACCCGCGCCTCCGGCTCGACCAGCTCGGCGAGGTGCAGCGGCAGGTTGTCGCGTTGCTCAGCGGGACGCACACGTTGGGCGACGAGGCCGCAAGCGTGAAGCCGGAAACCGTTCAGGGTTAGCCCGCACATGAGCTTCGATCTCATCATACGTCAGGGCCGCGTGGTGGACGGCACGGGCGCGCCGGAGCGGTGCGCCGACGTGGCCGTCGAGGGAGACCGCATCGCGGCGCTGGGCGACCTCTCCGCCGCGCAGGCCGCACGGGAGATCGACGGGACCGGGTGCGTGGTTGCGCCGGGCTTCATCGACGCGCACGCGCACTCGGACGCCTATCTGCTGATCGAACCCGACGCGCCCAGCAAGCTCGCGCAGGGCGTCACCACCGAAGTCAACGGCCAGTGCGGCGGCTCCGCGGTTCCGCGTCTGGGCCAGGCCCGGCTCTCTTCGGACTGGGCCTCGCAAACCTATCCTTTTCTGGCTTCGGGCGAGTTGCAAAGCGGCGTCCGTCCGGGGCCGACGTGGACCACGGTCGCGGATTACCGCGCGCTGTTCGAGGCGGTGTGCCCGGCGGTCAACGCCGTGCAGTTCATCGGCCACAACACCCTGCGCGCCGGGGTCATGGGCTATGAGCCCCGGCTGGCCACGCCGGACGAGGTGGGCGAGATGCGGCGGCGGCTGGAGCAGGCGCTGGAGGAGGGCGGCTGGGGGCTGTCGACCGGCCTGCTGTATCAGCCCGGCAAATACGCGGGCGAGGACGAGGTGGTGGCGTTGGCCCGCGCAGCCGCGGCCAAGGGCGGGATCTATGCCACGCACATGCGCAGCGAAGGCGACTGTCTGCTGGAGTCGGTGGGCGATGTCCTGCGGCTCGCGCGCGCGGCCGGCATCCAGGTGCAGGTTTCGCACCTGAAGACGTCCGGACCGGCCAACTGGCACAAGGTCGACGCGGTGCTGGAGCTGCTCAACCGGGCGCGCGCCGAAGGCGTCCGCGTGCAGGCGGACCGGTACCCGTACGCGGCGGCCGGAACGGACCTGGACGTGGTGCTGCCCGACTGGGCTTCCGCGGGAGGCCGCGACGCGATCCTGGCCAACCTGCGCGATCCGGCCGCGCGCGGCCGGATCGAGTCGGAGCTGGACGCCGGCGGGCGCGACTGGTCGGGGGTGATGATCGGCGGAGGGTGGAGCGAGACGGTGCGCGCCTTCAGCGGCAGGACGGTGGCGGAGGCCGCTGCGGAGCTGGGCCTTTCGGCGGGCGCGGCGGTGTGCCGGTTCATCGACGCGGACGACACGCGCACGGGCGCTTTCTTTTTCGGCATGTGCGAGGCCAACCTGCGGCGCATCTATGGCGAGGCGTGGGTGATGCCCGGCAGCGACGCCTCGGTGCGCGCGCCCTGGGGCCCGCTGGGCGCGGATCACCCGCACCCGCGCGCCTATGGCACCATGCCGCGTTACCTGCGCCTGATGACCGGGCGCGTTGAGGGCTCCGGCGCGCTTTGCGGGCTCGAGGAGGCGGTGCGCCGGATGACGGGGCTGCCTGCCCGCACCTTCGGGATCCGCGACCGGGGCGTCTTGGCGGCGGGCGCGTTTGCGGACATCGTGGTGTTCGACGAGGCGGCTTTTTGCGACACGGCCACGTATGCGCAGCCCCACCGGTTCGCGGCGGGCGTGCGGCAGACGGTCGTGAACGGCGCGGTGTCGTTTGACCGCGGCGTTTTCACGGGAGTGCGGCGCGGGCGTTTTCTGACACGGTGACGCCGCGGGGAAGGTGACGGGAAAAACAACCAGGCGGAGGCACGAAATGACCAGACGTGAATTCATGGCGGCGACGGGGAGCGCGGTGCTGTGGGGAACGAACCGGGCGTGGGCTGGCGCCAACGACCGCGTGCGCGTGGCGGTGATCGGCATCCACGGCATGGGGCAGAGTCACATCCAGGCGTACGGCAAGCTGCCGAATGTGGAGGTCGCGGCGCTCTGCGATGTGGACGAGAGCCAGTTTGCGCCGGTGATCGCGAAGCACTTCACGGACAAGGGGCTGAAAGCTCCCAAGACGTATACGGACCTTCGCAAGCTCTACGAGGACAAGGAGATCGACGCGGTCTCGGTCGTGACACCCAACCACTGGCACACGCTGGCGGCCATCTGGGCCATTCAGGCGGGCAAGCACGTGTCGGTCGAGAAGCCCTGCTGCCACAACGTATTTGAGGGGCGCAAGCTGGTGGAGGCGGCCAAGAAGCACAAGGTGCTCGTGCAGGACGGCGCGGAGCAGCGCAGCAACCCGTGCGCCCAGAGCATGGCGAAGTTTCTGCACGGCGGCGGGCTGGGCGAGGTCTACATGGCCAAAGGCCTCTGCTACAAGTGGCGCGACACCATCGGCCGCTACCCCGACGAGCCCGTGCCTGCGGGCGTGGATTACGACCTGTGGCTGGGCCCTGCGCGGAAGCGGCCGTTCAACAAGAACCGCTTCCACTACAACTGGCACTGGAACTGGGAGTACGGCTGCGGCGACATGGGCAATCAGGGCGTGCACGAGATGGACATCGCGCGCTGGGGGCTGGGCGTGACGCTGCCCACCAAAATCACGGCGGTGGGCGGGCACTTCATGTTCGACGACGCGCAGGAGACGCCCAACGCGATGATGGCGCTGTTCGAGTTCCCGAACCCCGAGGGCGGCGGCGACAAAAAGAAGATCCTCCAGTTCGAGGTGCGCCACTGGATCGCCAACGGCGAGGACGGCCTGTGGCTCAAGGGCGCATCCCAGGGCAACACCTATCGTGCCACAAGCAGCGGCAACGTGACCGGAAATTTGTTCTTCGGCTCAAAAGGCTATATGGCCAAGGATGTGAACGAGTGGCGGACCTACATGGGCGAGAAGCGCGAGCCCGGCGAGACCGGGTCCGGCTTGGGCAACCACTACGAGAACTTTGTGAACGCGATCCGCTCGCCCGCCCCGGCGACTTTCAACGAGGGCATCGAGGACGGGTTCCACTCCTGCGCGGTGATCCATCTGGGCAACATCGCCTACCGGCTGGGGCGTACGCTCACCTTCGACCCTGTGACGCTGACGTTCCCCGGCGACGCCGAGGCCAACGCGCTGCTCACCCGCGAGTACCGGACTCCCTACGTGGTCCCTGACAAGGTGTAGAAGGAGTGTTCCCCGGCTTGGCGAAGAACGGTCAGGCACGCGCGTCCTCTTGACCGGAACGGTGTTGCGGGCGGGGACGCCCGCGCTTCCGACTCTCGCCCGCCCTTTTCATCAGAAACGCATGCCCTTCGCGTACCCCTCCCTCGCCCGACCGGTTGCGCCGATTTCGCTTGCATACCTACCGGTAGGTATGTATATTATGCGCTTTCTTTGAGGAGGATCGGATGGCGAGAAGAACCAAGGCGGAAGCGGAGCAGACCCGTCTGCGGATACTGAAGGCCGCGCTTGATCTGTTTGCCGATAAGGGGTATGAACGGACTACGTTTGAGGATTTGGCCCGTCGTATCCGGCTGACCAAGGGCGCGGTTTACTGGCATTTCAAAACGAAGCCCGACCTGTTGACCGAATTGGTGTCCCACATGTCGCAGCGACACACGGCGCAGGTGGGGCGCGACCTGCCGCAGCCTGAGACGCTGGAAGGGCTGACCGCTCACTTTGTGGCGCGGGCCCGGCTGATCACTTCGTCGCCGACCAACCGCAGGTACTTTCTGATGATGCGACGGCTAGACTGGCCATCTGCCAAATTCGAGCCGGTCAAGCGGCGCATCCGTCAGGTGACGACCGGTCCGTTCGCGATCATGGAAGGCACTTTGGAGGCACTGAAGCGGACGCGGGTGGTGCGTGCGGATGCGGACGTGCCCGCCGTGACCACTCTGCTCGTCGTGATGTGGCTGGCGCTGATCGAGCACGAGATCGCCCACTGCCTGGATACCGAGTTGACGCGGACAATCGAAATGGGATTCCAGGCGATACTGGCGACCGTGAAGGCGTGATTTCGTAAGGGGTAGGGAAGGATCATTGGATATGAGCGAAGAACAAGAGAAAGCGGCGAAGCGGGAACATCCTGCGGCCAAGGTTTTGGGATGGCTGGTGACTGGCTTTTGCCTGCTCTGGCTGGGCTGGCTGGGGCGTGGCCTGTTGCCTCCAAAAGGCGCGGGCGGCCCGCCCGCGATGATGGGCGCGCCGTCGGGAGCCGCGACGCCGGTGCAGGTCAAGCCGGTCGAGTTGATCGCGCTGAACCCGCCGTACGAGTACATCGGGCGCGTCGAGCCGATTCAGGACGTCGAACTGCGGGCGCAGATCGAGGGGTATGTGCAAACCGTGCATTTCAAGGAAGGATCGTTGGTGAAGGAAGGCGATCTGCTGTTCGCCATCGATCCGGAGCAGTATGAGGCACGTGTGGCGGTGCGTAAGGCTGAGATCGGGCAGGCGCAGGCCGCGCTGGAACGCGCCGAGCGGTATCTCAAGCGCCTCGAGGTGTCGGACGCGCGCGCCATCACCCAGACGGATCTCGACAACGCGCGCAGTGACGTGGCGCAGGGGCGGGCTGCATTGCTGCAGGCCCAGGCCAACCTCGCTCTGGCGGAGATCGACCTGAAGCACACGCGGATCATCGCGCCGATCGGCGGCCGCATCGGGCGGACCGTGGCCAACGTGGGCGATTATGTCTCTCCCGCGCTCGGCACGCTGGTCAGGGTGGTGCAGACGGATCCGATCCGAGTGGCGTTCTCCGTGACTGACAAAGACTACCTCAAGGTGCGCGAAGACATTGCCGGCGCGGCGATTCAGGACGCGCTGCGCATCCGGATCCGCCTGCCGACCGGCACCGTGCCGGAGCTGACGGGCGTCCGTGATTTCGAAGACAACGCGATGTCCGCCGAGACGGCCACGCTGTCGGTGCGAGCGCGCTTCAGCAACGCGCGGGGCTTTCTGGTCCCCAACGGCTACGTGACCGTGCTGGTTGATCTGGCGGACGCGCCGAAGCGGCCTGCGGTGCCGCAGGAGGCGCTGGTGAGGGACCGCGACGGCACCTTCGTGTATGTGGTGGGTCCGGAGGGGAAGGCGCAGGTGCGCCGGGTCGAGACCGGCGTTGCCGAAAACGGGCGCGTTGCGATCCGCAGCGGAGTGACGGCCGGCGAGCAGGTGGTGGTACAGGGCGTCCAGAAGGTGGTTCCGGGACAACCGGTGCACGTGGCGCCGGCCGGGAAAGAGGTGTCGCAGCCATGATTTCTGATGTCTTTATCGAGCGCCCGCGCTTTGCGATCGTGATCTCCATCGTGCTGGCTTTGGCCGGCGCGCTGGCGGTCCGCAACCTGCCGATCACGCAGTATCCGCCGGTGACGCCGCCGCAGGTGATGGTGAACGCCCGCTATCCCGGCGCCAACGCGCTCGAGCTGGCCAACACGATCGCGATCCCGCTCGAGGAGGAGGTCAACGGTGTCGACGACATGCTCTACATGTCCTCAGAGTGCGACGATTCCGGCACGTACACGCTGACGGTGACCTTCGAGGTCGGCACGGACCTCGACATGGACATGGTGAAAGTTCAGAACCGCGTGCAGCAGGCGGTCCCCAAGTTGCCCAAGGAGGTGACGGAACAGGGCGTGTCGGTCACGACGCGGTCCTCGGACATGCTGGGGTTTCTGACTCTGCGCTCGCCGAAGGGAACGCGCGACCGGCTTTTCATGGCCGATTACGCGCACAACCAGATCAAAAACGTGCTCAAGCGCATTCCCGGCGTGGGCAGCGCGGAGGTCTACGGGCCCAAGCGCAGTATGCGCGTGTGGCTGGACGCGGAACGGCTCGCCGCGCTGGGATTGAGTTCGGATGACGTGATCGCGGCGATCCGCAGCCAGAACATTCAGGCGGCGCTGGGTTCGGTGGGCGCTGCGCCCAGCGAGGGCAACGCGCAGGTGGTGTTTGCGCTGCAGGCGCAGGGGCGTCTCAATGAGCCGGAAGATTTCAAAGAGATCATCGTGCGCACCGAGGCACAGGGCGGCGTGGTGCGGCTGAAGGACGTGGGCCGGATCGAATTGGGCGAAAACAACTACGGATTCAGCGGGAACTTCAACGGCGCCGATTCGGTGTCGATCGCGCTGGCGCAGCAGCCGGGCAGCAACGCGATCGAAACCATGGATGCGATCCAGGCGGAACTGGCGCGGCTGCGCGAGCGGCTGCCGGAAGACGTCGAGTGCACAACCTCCTACGACGCGACCAAGTTCGTGCGGTCCAGCATCAAGGAGATCGTCTCCACGCTGTTGCTCACGTTCATTCTGGTGGTGCTGGTGTGTTACCTCTTCCTGCAGGATTGGCGGGCCACGCTGGTGCCTTCGGTGACGATTCCGGTTTCACTGTTCGCCACGTTTGCCGTGTTGCAGGCGATCGGCTACAGCATCAACACGCTGACCCTGTTCGCCCTGGTGCTGGCTATCGGCTCGATCGTGGACGACGCGATCGTGGTGGTCGAACGCGTGCAATACCTGATGGAGACTCGCGGCATGGAGCGCAAGGCGGCCACGCGGGAGACGATGCGCGAGGTGACCGGCGCCGTGATCGCGACGACGCTGGTGCTGCTCGCGATCTTCGTGCCGGTCGGCTTCATCCCCGGCATCACCGGGCGCGTGTACCAGCAGTTCGCGGTCACGATGTCGGTGGCGATCTGCTTCTCGACGGTCAACGCGCTGACCCTGAGCCCGGCGCTGTGCGCCACGCTGATGGGCGTGCCCAAGATGCACAGGCGCGGGCCGTTGGGCTGGTTCAACGCCATCCTGAACAAGAGCCGCCGCGGCTACGTCTCGCTCTCGGTCTGGCTGGCTCGTCGAGTCGTTCTGGCGGGGCTGATTCTGCTGGGCACCATGCTCATCTCTTGGATCTGGTTCAAGCAGACGCCGACCTCCTTTCTGCCTGAAGAGGACCAGGGCGTGATCTTTGCGGACG
>CAYZQL010000055.1:0-17913 GCA_964480555.1 uncultured Lentisphaeraceae bacterium
GTGATCGAAGGCAGCATTCTGGCGTATCTTCAGGCGCTGAACGTGTTGCTGGAAGAGTCCAACCCGAAGTAGGCCGCCGGGGCGTCCGCAGAGCCCCTCCGGCGAGGGCTGCATCCTTTCAGACATGTAATCGTGGCGCAATGCGGGCGTAATCCCGTTCCGCTATAGTTCCGACATACCTCATGAAGCCCTCAGGCCTCGTGAGGTGTCGGCCCGTCGTTCTGGCCGGCGTGCGAACCGCATGCCGGCGAGAACGACGGACGCGGAATTCGGAGGCGCCTCGCGCATGAACCTGTCTATCGTCATCCCAGCCTTCAATGAAGCCCGCCGGATCGGCGCGACGCTGGACACGGTTGTGTCCCGCGCGGCGGCGGGCGCGTTCGGAGCATCGTCCTACGAAGTGCTGGTGGTGTGCGACGGCTGCCGCGACTCGACCGCGCTTGTGGCGCGCAGCTTTGCGGACCAGCTGCCGCTGCGCGTGGTGGCCTATCCGGTCAACCGCGGCAAAGGGTACGCCGTCCGGCAGGGCGTCCTGCGCAGCACGGGAGAGGTCGTGGCGTTCATGGACGCCGACGGAGCGACGCCCGTGCGGGAACTGGCGGGCCTGGCCGAGCCCATTCTCCGCAACCGGGCGCACATCGTGATCGGCTCGCGCCGCGCGGAAGGCGCGCGGCTGGTCGTGCCCCAAGCTTTCCACAGGCGCCTGCTCGGACGCGCCTTCGCCCTGCACACGCGCTGGGTGCTGGGGCTCCCGACGCAGGACACCCAGTGCGGCTTCAAAGTGTTCCGGGGCACGGTCGCGCGCAGCCTGTTCAGGGCGCTGCAGTGCGATGGCTTCGCCTTTGACCTGGAGCTCTTGGCGATGGCCAAGGCGCGCGGCCTGCGCGTGCTGGAAATGGGCGTGGAGTGGCACGAGAGGCCGGGGTCCACCGTGCATCCTTTGCGTGACGGCGTGCGGATGCTGTACGCGGCCTGGCACCTGCGGGCGCGCATGCGGGCGTGGCGACCGGAGGAAGCTCCGGAGGCAGCCGGCGCGCCGCCGGCCGCGCGCGCCCAGCTCTGTGAGGCGCCCCTGTCATGAGGCCCGCCCGCATGCGGATACCTTGGGCGGCGTGGGCGCTGGCCGGCGCGTTCGCGGCGCGGGCGCTGACCATGGCGCTGCTGCCCGTGATGGACTCGACGGAAGGCCGGTATGCCCAGGTGGCGCAGGAAATGACCCTCACCGGCGACTGGGTGACCCCGCGCGTCTGGATGTACGGCGACCACCTGCCTTTCATGGGCAAGCCGCCGCTCTTCTTCTGGGCTTCGGCCGCGGCCATGCGCCTCTTCGGAATCAGCGCGTTCGCCGCGCGTCTGCCCAGCCTGCTGGCGACCCTCGCGCTCCTGTGGCTTCTGCACCACGTCATGGAGCGCTACGGCGGGAAAGGCTCGGGGCCGCTCAGCGTCTTGGTGACAGCGACCTGCGGCTTCTTCTTCGCGGTCAGCGGCGTGGTGGCGCTGGACATGCTGCTGTGCGCCTGCGTGGCGGGCAGCCTGCTCGCCTACTTCGCCTTTATCTGCGAGCCGTCGCGCCGCATCCGGGGGCGCTGGAGCCTCGCGGTGTTCGGACTGCTGGCCTTGGGCTTCCTGACGAAAGGGCCGGTAGCCGTGGCGCTCTTCGGGCTGCCCGTCTTGCTCTGGACGCTGCGCTGGCGTCAGTGGGAACTGCTGCGCGACCACCGCTGGGTGCCGGGCATCCTCCTTTTCTTTGCGGTGACAGCCCCGTGGTTTACCGTGTGCGAACAGCACAACCCCGGCTTTCTGAAATATTTTTTCCTGAACGAAAACCTGCTGCGCTTTGTCCGGCACGAGTACGGCGACGCGTATGGCAACGGGCACCTCTACCCGCGCGGCTCCGCGCTCTGGATGTTCCTGGCCGCGGCAGCCCCCTGGAGCCTCCTCGCCCTCTGGCGGCTGCTTCGGGAAAGGCCGTTCCTGCGCTCGCTGACCCCGGCCGACAAGCGGGACAGCTTTCTGTTGATCGGCTTTTCCGCCGGGGTGCTGTTCTGGTGTCTGGCGCGGCAGCTGCTGATCACGTATACGCTCCCTCTGGTGCCGCTCTTTGCGGCGTGGTTCGCCCTGACGACGCGGAACGACGCCGCGCTGCGGCAGCGGATCACCCGCGCGACACCGATCCTGCTGGCGCTGATGGGCGTCACGAGCCTTGCCGTCATCCCCTTCCTTCAGGACACGGCCACGACCCGGCACGCCGTCCGCCACGCACGTCAGTATGCCGCGGCGCACGCGCTCGCCGAGCCGCTGCTGTTTGCCCGCAAAACCCCCTACAGCGCCCTGTTCTACGCGCGGGGATGGGTCGTTCCCCACCCGAAAGAAACGCTCGCCGCCACGCTGGCGCGGTCGCGGCAAACGGAGCGCGGCGCCCTCGTGATCGCCAACAGGCGGCAGGCGTCCGAACTCGATGCCCTGCCGGCGCAGAGCGTCGAGCGGGTGGCCACGCTGGGCGAATGGGAAGTCGCCCACGTCCGGTTTCCCCTGGCTCCATGAACGCAGGCTTGTTGTCGCGGCGCAGAGTCGCTAAACTTGTGCCCATGAGCCTTTCAGAAACCGACCGCTTTGCCCGCCTTCCGGCCTCTCCGTCAGAGCAGGAGGTGGCCTATCCTGCCGAGTTCCACTTCCGGATCCTGACCGAGTCCGAATCGGCCGCTGAGGCGGCGCTGGCCGCGGCGGTCGCGTCCTATCAGGTCACCGTGCCGCTGGCCTTCTCGCGGGTCTCGTCGGGCGGGCGTTACCACGCCTACAGCGTGTCGGTCAACATCCGGAACCGGGAAGAGCTTCTGGCGTTCGACGTGACGGTAAAACAGGTGCCGGGCGTGCGCATGGTGCTTTAGGAGCGGTATGGCTGATGTCGTTTTAGAAGAGGTCTGCAAGCGTTACGAGGGCGGGTCGCTGGCCGTCGACCGGTTCAGCCTGGTCATCGGCGACGGCGAGTTCCTGGTGCTGGTCGGGCCCTCCGGGTGCGGCAAGTCCACCACGCTGCGGATGATCGCCGGCCTGGAGGAGATCTCGTCGGGGACGATCCGCATCGGCGGGCGGTGCGTCAACGCGGTGCCCCCCAAAGACCGCGACATCGCGATGGTCTTCCAGAACTACGCGCTCTACCCGCACATGACGGTGTTCGACAACATGGCGTTCGGGCTCAAGCTGCGGGCCGTGCCCAAGCGCGAGATCGCCGCCCGGGTGAACGAGGCGGCCGACATCCTGGGGCTGGGCGAGCTCCTGCACCGGCTGCCCAAGCAGCTTTCCGGCGGCCAGCGCCAGCGGGTGGCGGTGGGGCGCGCGATCGTGCGCAAGCCCAAGGTCTTCCTGTTCGACGAGCCCCTCTCCAACCTGGACGCGAAGATGCGCGTCGAGATGCGCGGCGAGCTGCGCCGCCTGCACCGCAGGCTCGGCGCGACCATGGTGTATGTGACGCACGACCAGACGGAAGCCATGACCATGGGCGACCGGATCGTGGTGATGGACCGCGGCACGATCCAGCAGGCGGCGAAGCCGTCCGAGGTTTACCGGCGCCCGGTCAACCGCTTTGTGGCGGGCTTCATCGGCACGCCGCCCATGAATTTTCTCAGGGGCCGGGTCGCGCGGCACGGACAGGGGCTGGCGTTTCTCTATGCGGCGGACGCCTCGCTGCCCGTGCCCGCCGCGTCCGCCGCTTTCCTCGAGCCGCTCGTCGGCCGCGAGGCGCTGCTCGGGTTCAGGCCGGAGGCGCTGGGAGCGGAAACCGGCGCGGCGGCGGAGGCGAGCCTGCGCGGCACGGTGGATGTGGTCGAGCCCATGGGCAACGAGACGTTTGTCCAGCTGGTGGCAGAAGACGGCACGCGCGTGACCGCGCGGGTGAGCCCGGAGTGTGTGCTGACGCCGGGGACAACGGTCGGGCTGCCGGTGGACATGCGGCACGCGCTCTTTTTCGACGCGCAGTCCGAAAACGTCTTGGGCGACCGTTAGCGGGGAGGTGCTGAATGGGAAGAACCGGAATTCTCGGCGGGACGTTCAATCCGATCCATCTCGGCCACCTGCTCATCGGGCAGGCTGCGGCCGAGGCGTTCGGGCTGGACAAGGTGCTGCTGCTGCCGTGCAGCGTCTCGCCCTTCAAGCTCGGCGCGTCCGGCCTTGCCGCGGGCGCCGACCGGCTGGAAATGGTGCGCCTGAGCGCGGCGGGCGACCCGCTTTTCGAGCCCTGCGCGCTGGACCTCGAGCGGGGCGGCGTCTCCTATGCGATCGACACGGTGCAGGCGCTGCGCGAGCGCCATCCGGAGGAGGCGTTCTCCTTCATCATCGGCATGGACGCCCTGCGCGAGCTGAGCCACTGGCACAGGGTCGGCGAGATGCTGAAGCTCTGCGAGGTGCTCACGGTCGAGCGCCCGGGCCTCGATGTGCGGGTTGCGTCTGAATCGCTGGACTTTCCCGCGGACGTGCGCGACACGCTGCTGGCGAACGTGATCCGCGGCCGGTCGTTTGATGTTTCTTCCTCCGAAATCAGAAGAAGAATTGCGGAGGGAAAAACAATCCGGTATCTTGTATGCCCTGAAGTAGAACAATATATCCGCGCACGCGGGCTGTATGTGGCAACAAAGGAGGTTTGATCATTAACTCGGAACAGATTGCGATTGAGGTGGCGTTGGCGCTGGCGGCGAAGAAGGCGGACAGCATCCGCATTTTCGACGTGCGAGGGCTGTCGTCTGTGACCGATTTCTATCTGGTGGCGACCGGCACGTCGGCGCCGCATCTCAAAGCGCTGATCACAGAGACCCAACACCGCATGAAGGAGCTGGGCGTCTCGACCTTCCGCAAGTCCGGCGAGCCGGACAGCGGCTGGGTGGTGGTCGACTACGTCCACGTCGTCGCGCACGTCTTTTCGACAGAGGCGCGGGCTTACTACGCGATCGAGAAGCTCTGGTCTACAGCCAAAGAGCTTCAGATGCCTCAGCCGTGAAGTAGCTCTCCGCGTCCAAGCCTTGGATGTCGAGCAGCAGCTTGGCGAACCCGGACGTGTCGTCGGTCTTTCCGGTCGAACTCGGCGCAGCGCTTTTCTCCGTCCGCCGGCTCACGGTTTCCGCGGGTCGGCCGGACGTCTGGCGGATCAGGTGCAACTGGAGCGCGCCGCCCAGCACGAGAACCAGACAGGCCGCCGCCGCGAGCACCCGGAAAAGCGGCCAGCCGAAGCGGGCGCGGCGCACGCCCGCAAACCTGCGCGCCTCCTCGCGGATGGCGGCCTCCACCTCGGGGGCAGGGCCACCCGCCTGAAGGAAGGCCTGCCGCACGAGCGGCGCGAGGCCGGCCAGCTCCTTCTCGAGCGTGGCGGTGTCGGTAAAGGCTGTTTGCGTTTTCATGACCTGCTCTCCTCGGCTAACATTCTCTTCAACTTCGTCATGGCATCGTGCATGCGCCCCAGCGCCGTGTTCAGGGGGATCCCCAGCGTCTTCGCGATCTCGCTGAAGGACAAATCCCCTTGCACGCGCATCAGGAACACCTCGCGCTGCACCTCGGGAAGCGTGGCCACGGCCCGCATCACGCGCCCCGTCAGATCGTCATTCTCAACCGCCGCGGCGGGCCCCATCCCCTTTGCTGCGAGCTGGTCCACCAGCGGCTGATCGTCTTCTTCATCGACCGCGTCCAGACTGATGTCCGGTTTGCGCTTGCGCCGGAAATCGATCAGCAGATTCCGGGCGATCTTCCACATCCAAGCTTTGAAGGACACGTCGGTAAACCGTGCGGCATTGCGGATCACGCGGAACCAGACATCCTGAAAGAGGTCCTCAGCATCCGCCCGGTTGCCGGTCATGCCCAGAAGCCACGAGAAAAGCGACTGCCTGTAACGGGCAACCAGCTGATCCATCGCCGCCGGATCACCCCGCGTGTAAGCGCTCAGCAGTTCGGCATCGCTGAGCTCGTCATCTGACTTCGTCTGCTTCATGGAGAGGAACGGCCGGCGCGCTGGTTTATTGGGGGAAATCTTCACGCGCGCCACCTTTTCTCGCGCGCCCCCCGCTTTTCCGCAACAAATCGCCTCCCGGTCCTTCACCGGGCGGTGCGAATGGTAGCAAAAAGAGCGTGCCGCGTTCAAGCTCGTTGAAAACGCAGAAAACTGCTCATTCGCACCGCAGGCAGAAACGATACCGGGCAGGCTTCTACTCAAAGATGACCGGCGTTCACGGAACGTCATATGAGACGTACGGCCGGGCCATCCTGTTCATGGGGTTGCGGAGCCAGGTGCGGTAGAGGGAATCCGCTTTCCAGGTGTTGCCCGCTGACGCGTAGTCGCAGAAGGTCACCGGGTGCGGCTTCATCTCATCCGACTCCGGGTCAGTCCCGGTCTGCAACATGACCTCAAAGGCGAGCCAAACGTCCTTGTCTGCGCATTCGACCGGCTTGATCGCCACCGGCTTGCCAAGTTCCGGCATCTTGGCGGGCTGGTCCACCGCGCCGTCCTTGAAGCGCGTGTCGCGCGACAGCACCAAGGGGCCGCGGAACAGGGCGAAGTGCTCGTTCTTGCACGCCACGCGTCCGGTGAAATCGAAGGTCACCTCCACCGAATCGCCGGGCTTCCATATGCGCCGCAGCGCAAGATACGCGCCCGGCAGCATGCCCGACACCTCTGTCCCGTTCACGGCCACCGACGTTTTCACGCTCCACTCCGGAATGCGCAAGCGCAGCGCGAACGCCGCCTCCTTTTCGGGCGTCACATGCAGGACCACCTTGTTCCCCTTCGGGTAGTCCGTCTCCTGCTCCACCGTCACCCGCGTCTGCGAACCCGGAATCGTGACCGCCGCTTTGGACGCGTTATACAGGTTCACCATGACGCCCTCGGCGTCGGCCATGAGCACCGACTCGGTGATCGCCACGAAACCGCGCGGACCGTTTGCGACACAGCAGTTGATGGTCATGCCGCACTGGTCGTTGCCGCGGCTGCGCGTGCCGCCGAGCGGACAGTACTTCGAGAAGGTCGAGCCGTCGCGCGCCAGCGTCGCCAGATAGGCGTTGTAGATGGTCTTTTCCAGCTGGTCTGCGTAGAGCGCCTTGCCGGTCACGCGCAGCAGCGTCTCGCAGAAGCGCATCCAGGTGGTGGTCACGCACGTCTCCATCATATGGTAGGCCGGCGCGGTCTCGAACCGCTTCCCGTGATACCAGCACTCGAACGCCGCGCCAGAACCCGCCGCGTTGATCTCTTCGTCGATGATGTTCTGCGCAGTCGCCTCGGCCGCCTGGAGATACGGCGCATGGCCCGTGACCTGGTAGAGCTCCAGCAGTCCCTGATAGCAGGACATCATCTCATAAGCCTTGATGCCGTTCTTCCAGCTCCACCACGGGTCGGGGTGCGGGAAGCGCTCGGCGACCGGCACGCCGGCGAGCGCCTTGCTCATCAGCTTCGGGCTGTCCTCGAAATCTTCCATCGCCGCTGCGATGTGCTTGGCGAAGCCGAGATACGTCTTGTCCTGCGTGCGCGTGAAGAGCCAAACGACCGGCTCCAGCACGGAACAACTCGCCATGCCGTGATGCATGCCGATCGTCTGGATGCGCCCCGCCGCACCGGGCCCGACCTCGGACATGAGCTGGTCCGCCACGCGACGGGCCGCATCAAGCGACACCTTGTCTCCGGTCAGGTCATAGTAGTGCATCAGCCCCATCAGGGTATATTTTCGGCCCCAGATGTCCCACCCCTGCATGTGGCACTCGTCTTTGTAGTTGCCGATATACCCGTCCGCGCGCTGAGCCGAAAGCAACCGCTTTACGGACGCGTCGATGTTCTGCTTGAGCGCCTCATCGTGCGTGTAGCGGTAAGCGGGCACGCAGCTGTGCATCCATTTGCCCCAGAACTCCGTGCGCCAGTCGCTGGTCCCCTCGTGCTTATGAAAGATGTTGGCAAGGTATGAGCCGTCCGTCGTCTTGACGTTGTTTTTGAAGCAGGCCTCCATCCTCGCGCCGAGGTGTCCGCCAATCCGCACGTCTTCCATGCGGCAGGTCACACGGCCGACATCGCGCGCTTCCGCCGCACGCGACACGACCGACACACCGAACACCACCGCCGCCAACGAAACCATTAACCGGCCCATATCGACTCCCGTTTAGTATTCACGCTGAAAACAGCTTAAAACCGTAACATAGTTTTTAATTTTCGCACAGTCCCAGTGGAAAGCACAAGCACCGACACGCGCACCGCAGCAATTCAAATTACGGCACGACGCGTCTCACGGCTTCAACGCAAACCCGCGCGGTCGCTGCGCCCTTGTCTGTAGCGTGCCAGTAAGTGCCCTATCGCCGTGCGTGTCCTATCATAATTAAAATCGCCGCGGCTTGACGCGTCCAGTGTATCCCTCTATCCTGCAACCATTCTGCCGGTGAAAACGGTCCAAACGTTATGAATAAAGCGTCATTCAGAGGATGGCCCAACACGTGGCGGGGCATGGTGATGGCGGCGGCCTTAGCTTGCCTCGGCGGCGCGCTTCTGCTGTTCCTTAACCCCGCCGCAACCGTGCGAATGCGGATGGCGGGCGCGAAGGCCGCCTCCTATGAAGGCTCGGCGACCTGCCGCGAGTGTCACGAGTCTTTCTACCAGAAGTGGGAGACCTCCCATCACGGCAAGGCCATGCAACCCTTCACGCCGCGGTTCGCGGAAGATAGGCTGACCCCGCTGGCGCAGCCGGTCTCGATCGGCGGCCGGCGTTACTCGGTCGACCTGAGCCGACGGCGCATGACCGAAGAAACGGCCGAAAGCAAGACCTTGCGCTACCCGATCCTGCATGTGCTCGGCGGCAAAAACGTCTTTTATTTCCTGACGCAGCTCGAGAAAGGCAAACTGCAAGTCATGCCGCTGGCCTATCAGGTGAAGGATCGCTCCTGGTACGACACGACGGGAAGCATGGTCCGCCACTTCGCCCCGTCGGGCGATGCGGCGCTCGACTGGAAAGATCCGATGCTCACGTTCAACACGTCCTGCTTCGGCTGCCACGTGAGTCAGCTCGAAAAGAACTACGACCCCGTCAACCGTTCCTACCGGACGGTGTGGCGCGAGCCGGGAATCAGTTGCGAGTCCTGCCACGGCCCCGGGGAGGAGCACAGCCGGGTCTGCCGGAGCTTGCCCAAAGGCGCGAGCCCGAGCGCCCTGTTCCTGAAAAGCTGGCGCGCCTTCACGCCCGACCAGGTCAACAGCGCCTGCGCACCCTGCCACGCCAAAATGCACCCGCTCACCCGCTCGTTCACCCCCGGCGACGCGTATTTCGATCACTACGACCTCGTCTGCCTCGAGCATCCTGATTTCAGCCCGGACGGGCGCGACTTGGGCGAGAACTACACCTACACGCTCTGGCTGATGAATCCGTGCGCGCAGAAAAGCAAGTTGGACTGCACGCACTGCCACACCTCCAGCGGGCGCTACCGGTTCGCCACGAACGACGTGAACCGCGCGTGCTCCGCATGCCATGCAGATAAAGCCGCGCGGCTCGCGGCGCACTCGCGGCATCCCGCCAGCGGGGTGACCGGCCGCTGCGTCGCCTGCCACATGCCGACCACCTCGTTCGCTGGAATGCGGCGCAGCGACCATTCGCACCGCCCGCCCTGTCCGGAAGCGGCCGCGCGCTTCGGCTCCACCTCCGCCTGCGTGCTCTGCCACAAAGACAAAAGCGAAGGGTGGGCCGCAACGCAGGTGCGGACCTGGCACCCCGACAGCGCATGGCGCGCAAAGATCCTGCACGAAGGCTCGCTGATCGACGCGGCGCGCAACCGGGACTGGAGCAATCTGCCGGACATCTGCGGTTACCTCCAGAAAGAGGGTGCCGAGCCCGTCGTGTGCACATCCCTGTTGCGCCTCCTGAGGGGACACCGCGCGCCGGAGCTGTGGGCGGTCTTCAGGGCGTGTCTACGCCATCCTTCACCGCTGGTCAGAAGTGCTGCGGCAGCGGCCCTGGCCGACAACCTGGGCGACGCCGACACCGCGCGGGCGCTCCTGCGCGCGCTCGCCGACCCGGTGAGGGTTGTCCGTCTTCAGGCGGTCAGCGCGCTGGCCGCCTTTCCGACACAGACACTGGGCTCCCCTGTGAGCGAACCGTTCAAGCGCGCGGAGGCCGAGCTGCTCGCGATGTTCGAGGCCCGGCCGGACGATTGGGCGAGTCATTTCAATCTCGGCATCTACCGAACAGCGCGCGGCGACGCAAAGGCCGCGATGCGCGCCTACCAAGAGTCCATGCTGCTGCGTCCCGACGCGGTGCTGCCCCATATGAATGCGGCCGTTCTCGCCTCACAGCAGGGAAACCTCCAAGAGGCGTTAGGCTATCTGAAGGCCGGCTGGAAGGCTTCACCGGAGCACGGCGCCGTCAACCTGAACCTCGGCCTGGCCCTCGCCGAAACGGGCGATGTGTCCGGTGCGGTTCGGCACTTGCGCACCGCGATGAAAGACCCGCAGTGCCGGGCGCAGGCCGCCTACAACTGCGCGATTCTGGCGGGGAGGAATGACCCTGCGGAAGCCGTGAGGCTCTGCCGTATCGCCGTAGAAAGCGCCCCTGAAAACCGCCGCTACGCGGAGACGCTAGGCTTCTATCTGCAGGCAGCCGGAGACGCCGTGCCAACCAACGCGATTCCGTTCATGAAAAGAAAGGACTGAAAGGATACCATACAGAACCTAGGACTGCCGCCGGTTCAGCGCGCGGTAGTCGCGGGGCGAGAACCCCGTCTTCTTTTTGAAAACCGTCGAGAAATGTGCGGCAGAAGGGAACCCGGTCTGCTCGGCGATCCTCGCCAACGGCAGCGCCGACATTTCAAGATCGCGACACGCGACGGCGATGCGGCGCGTCAACCGGAACTGCGCAGGGCTGGCCCCTGTCTGCGCCTTGAAGGCGTGGCGAAAAGCGGAGTAACTCATTCCCAACGAGCGTGCCAGCTCGACAAGATCCATATTATCTGTCAGCGGAAAAGCTTCCAGAATCGCGCGGGCCCGTCCGATCTTGTCCACCGTCAACACCGCCCCACCTCGATCACACAGAGGCGCAAAGACCACGCGCTGCGCCTCATCGACCAGCGCCCTCAGAACAGGATAGGCAGACGGCAATTTCTCCAGCGGCAGACGGTAAGAGGGACCGGTAAACCAGATCCCGGCAACAGGGTCCCCTTGGTGATCGAACACGGGCACAGCCAGGCAGTGGCACCCCTCCACCTCCTCTGCGCGGTCAAGCGCGTAGCCACAGGCCCGGATGACGGCCAACTCCTTGCGAAAAGCCGTTAAGGAGGTCACCGTTGTTTTCGTAAACCGTTCGAATGCCACTTTCTTCAGCAGCGGCTCAACACGTTCTTTCGGCATAAACGCGAGCATCGCCTTTGCCGGCGCTCCCGTATGAACCGGGAAGCGGTGCCCCGTGCACAAGGTAAACCCGAAACGCCCGGTTTCCGGAACCGCAGTGACGATGACGCCCACGGCAGACGCCTCATCCAAAACAGCCAGCCCGACCGTCTCGTGGAAACGGTCGCGGATTTTCTGCATGACCGGCAACATCCTGTCCACCCAATCCATCTTCATTGCGGACAGTATAAACGGATCAGGAAACGACGTAAACAACGCTTTGCCAAAAAGCGAAACTTTTTTCAGAAAAGCCAGAAGAGAGATTCTCATTCTAACAGCGATTGTGCATACTGATGCCGTTGAAGGTTTATCCTTCTGTTGAAGCGGAGTCAATCAATGCAATTACACGGGTGGCTGTTGGTGTTCGGCATGACGTGTTGGAGCGTGTCGTCGCAAGGCGGGTCGGAGTGGCTCCTGCCAACTCCACCCGGCATGGCCTATCCCGAGGGCGAGGCAGAACGCCAGTGGGCGTTTCTGTCGTACGACTTGACGCAGAAGGCCCGTTTCGCCGGCTTTGCGTTGGAGGCCTACTGCGCTGACGCGCTGATCACCGCAGCGGACAACGACCCGCTCGACGTCGTGCTGCGGCGCACCGCCGCGCTTCTCCGAGACATACGGGCGTTGCCCGGCGCGCGCGATCTCGCTGCAGAACAACGAGACCTCGATGCCCTCCGCGCCCAAGCCGCAGACGTCAAGCCTGACAATCCGGATGGGCGCCGCGCCCTTTTCAACACGCTCCTCCCGCTTCGCCGCCGCATCGCTTTCGCCAATCCCCTGCTCGACTTCAAGGAGCTGCTTTTCATCAAACGCGAGGTGCGCGGCGTGATGGAGCACTGCTGCGACCAGTTCTATGGCCAGCAGCAGCGTTCGGGCGGCGGGCTGTTCGTGCTCTCCGACCCCTTTGGCGCAAAGCCCGGCCTGCGCGATGTGTTGGCGAATGCGCGCGCAGTCAACGGCCGCATGAAGGGACAGCCGCTCACCTTCGGCACGCGCGCGACGCAAGGCAAGGATGGCGGCTCGCTTGTTTCACCCTCCCTCTCCTATGACGGAAAGAAGATCGCCTTCGCTTACGTCGAGGGCACCGGCTCGCGAAAGCACATCAGCCATCTGAACCACGCGCAGGACGGCCACTGGGAACAAGGCTTCTGTTATCACCTCTTTTCTGTCGGAGCGGACGGCTCGCAGCTCACGCAGCTCACCGACGGCACGTTTAACGACTTCCAGCCCTGCTTCACGCCTGCCGGCCGCATCGCCTTCATTTCCGAGCGCCGCGGCGGATACCTGCGGTGCGGGCGCCACTGCCCCACGTTCACGCTTTACGATCTGGCGACCGACGGCTCTGACCTCCGCTGCCTGAGTTTTCACGAAACGAACGAGTGGTCGCCGGCCGTCACCCACGAGGGGCTGCTGCTCTGGACGCGCTGGGACTATGTGGACCGCCACGGGTGCGTTGCACACAAACCCTGGGTCACCACGCCGGACGGGCGCAACCCGCGGCCAGTTCACGGCAATTACTCGTTTCGCCAGAAGCGGGCCGACATGGAGCTCGACACGCGTCCGATCCCCGGCTCACACCGCTTTGTCGCAACAGGCGCGCCCCACCACGGGCAGGCGTTCGGCTCGCTGGTCGTCATCGACCCGCGCGTGACAGACGACGACGCCATGGCCCCGGTCAAGCGGCTGACACCCGACGTCGGCTTCCCCGAGAGCCAGAAAGGCTCTCAGACCTACGGGACCGCCTGGCCCCTCAGCGAGAAGTATTTTCTCTGCGCCTACGAGCCGGTCGAAGTCAAGGGCACTGCGCAACGGCATGTCTTCGGGCTCTACCTTTTGGATCAGTTCGGCAACAAGGAACTCATCTACCGAGATCCCGGCATCGCCTGCCTGAGCCCCATGCCGCTTCGTCCTACGCCGGTTCCGCCGGTTATCCCCGAGCAGCGCAAACCGCTGAAGGCCGGCGAGCGCGGCGAGGCGACGGTGACGATCGCGGACATTTACAAAAGCCGGCAGCCGTGGCCCGAAGGCACCGCCATCACCGCGTTGCGGGTGTGGCAGATCTACCCGCTGTCCGTCGCTTCGGCCGAGGTGACTCACAACATCGGCATCCAGCTCCCGGAAGGGTCCGACTCGATCAATCTCGCGCGCGTCGTGCTCGGAACGGTACCGGTCGAAAAAGACGGCAGCGCGCATTTCAAGGCTCCGACCGGAGTGGAACTGTTTTTCCAGGCGCTCGACGCCAACGGCTGCGCCGTGCAGTCCATGCGCTCCGCCACGGCTTTCCTGCCGGGCGAGCAGATGTCCTGTCAAGGCTGCCACGAGCCCAAATATGAAGCGCCCGAGCGCACGCCTGCGGCCACGCCGCTGGCGATGAAGCGCGCTCCCTCCGTCCTTCGCCCCGGCCCGGAAGGCTCGAACCCGTTCAGCTATCCGCGCTTGGTGCAGCCGGTCTTGAACGCGCGCTGCGTGAGCTGCCATGCGGAGAAGATCAAAGCCGCGCAGGCAGGCCAGAAAACGCCGCCGCGCCTGGACAGCGAAGTGACCGAATTGCCGGTGAAAGGCTGGATGAACAAGATCACCCGCTACACCGCGTCGTATTTGAGCCTTGCGCAGCCCTACGGCTTCACCCACTACGGGTCGATGCGCAACTGGGGCTCGCCCAAGTTCTACCGCACCACGCCCGGCGAGTTCGGCGCGCGCGCCTCCAAGCTCTACGCGATGCTTCAGAAAGGCCATCACGGCGTCGCGCTCACCGCAGACGAGACCAGCCGGATCGTGACGTGGCTGGACTCGGTCTGCCAGTTCTACGGCGTGTACGAAAAAGAAGGCGGCGAAGCCCAGCTCGCGGGCGGGCTCGCCCAGCCCACGTTGCAGTAGAGTAGGATATCCCATGAACGCAATCGACCGCATGTGCGCCGCGATCCGGCGCGAGACGCCCGACCGGGTTCCGACGTTCGAGTGGTTTATCGACACCGGCGTCGGCAAAGCTCTGACCGGTTCGGAGGACCCGCTGGATATCGTGGAACGGCTGGACATCGACGGCATCAATATCCGCCCCGACTACACCAAGCGTTTCGTCGACGCGCAGACCTTCGAGGACGAATGGGGCAACCGCCGCCAGCTCACCGGCGACTGCATTCCCGCCGTCATCGCACAGCCGCTTTCGGACATCACCCGCCACAGCGCGTTCATGTTCCCTGACCCGCATGCGGACCACCGCTTTGCCACGCTGCGGCGCGCCGTCGAACGGTTCGGAGACACGCGCGCGGTGGTTTTCAATCTGCGCGACGGGTTCTCGGATCTGCGCGACCTGCTGGGTTACGAAGAGGCGCTCATGGCACCGATGGTCGAGCCGGAGGCCTGCGCCGAGTTTCTCGACCGGATCGTCACTTACAACCTCACTCTGGCCGAACACGCGGTCCGCGCCTTCGGCGTGCGGATCATCGCCACCACCGATGACGTCGCCATGGGCGCGGGGCCGCTCTTTCCGCCCGACGTGTACCGGGAACAGCTTTTGCCGTCGTTCCGCCGCGCGATTCAAGGCTTTAAGGCGTTGGGGTGCCTGACCGTCAAGCACTGCGACGGCAACATCCTTCCGCTGGTCGATCACTGGATCGAAGCGGGGATCGACTGCCTCGACCCGATCGACCCGGGCGCAGGGCTGACCATGGCCGGCATGAAAGCCAAGTATGGAAACCGAATCGCGCTCAAGGGCAACATCGACTGCGTGAACACCCTTTGCACCGGCACGCCGGAGGAGGTGCGCGACGAGGTGCGCCGCTGCATCGCCGACGGCGGACCCGGCGGCCTGATTCTCTCCTCCAGCAACACGGTTCACCGCGGCGTGAAGCCGGAAAACTACCGGGCGCTGCTGGAGGCGCTGCGGTCATTCGGGACCTGTTAAGAATACGGACACAATCCTAAACTTGAATAACCGGAGGTAATGATGCGCACACGAATCACGTTGCTTGTTTTCGCGTTTGTCTGGCACAGCCAAGCCGACGTCACCGCCAACTGGCAGTTTGACGACGGCGCACCGCCGGACACGGCGGCCACACTCGTGACCGAGACGAACGCGCCCACGCTCAACGGCACCGCCGGCAGAACGGGTAACGGCGTGCAGATCGCCTTCGGGACGATCGTGCCGGCGCTGATCTTTACTCCCGGCGTGTTCGGGACCGCCAAAGGCGCGGTGATGCTGAGCGGTGCGGCTGTCTGCATTTTGGGTGTTGTGGTGTCGGGCAAAGCCGCGTTGCTCAAGGAGCAGGGAGGTGAAGGCGGCACCACCCAAGCTCCCCGCAAACTCGGCAAAGGCATAACCGTTGCCGTGCTCTCCGGCGTCCTCTGCGCCTGCTACGCGCTGGCGTTCGGTTTCGGCGGCGACGTCATGAAACAGGCTTCGGCAGCGCCGTTCGACAATCCTTCGTGGCGCGCGAGCTTCGCGGTAACCGCCCTCGCGCTCTGGGGCGGCTCGCTCTCCGCCTGCGGCTACTGCGCCCGGCAGCTGACGGTCAACAAGACCTGGGGCACGCTGGTGCGCCCGGGCATTTTTCCGGTCTATCTCATCGCGTTCGTGATGGCCCTGCTGCACGATGGCGCCATCGCCTGTTTCGGCGTCGGCTGCCCGATGCTCGGGTCGCTCGGCGTTTCAGTCGGCTACGCCATCTTCATGTCGCTCGCGATCTTCACCGGCACGGTGAACGGCTTCCTCACGGGTGAATGGCGCGGCGCCCAGGCGCGTGCCGTGTGCGGCATCCGCCTCGCGCTGGCGGTTCTGGTGATCGGCGTCTGCCTCTTGGCCTATGCCAACGCTCTGTGATGGAAGAAGCGCTGTTTCTGGCCGCAGTCTGAGCGGTGATGAAGCCCTATACCCGTTCCCGTTCGCTGTTTCGAGTTTTCAGTCCTTAGGAGATATCCGACTATGACAACCGAGCACGCGCTGGTTGCGGCAGTCGATCTGGGATCGACCTCAACCAAGGTCTGCCTCTACACACCCGACGGACGCTGCATGGCCTCCGCCTCGCGTCCGACCGAGCGCCACAACCCGTACTCCTCCACGCATCCCGAGTGGGTTTTCTGGAATCCCGACGCGATTTGGGGCGGCGTGGGCGAGGCCTTTCGTGAAGTGTTGGCGGGCATCCGCGACCCCGCCCGGGTTGCAGGTGTGGCGGTGACCGGGATGGGGATGGACGGCGTGCCGGTAGACGGGGAGGGCAAGGCGCTCTACCCCTTCATCAGTTGGCACTGCGGGCGCACGGCGCCCCAAGCGGCGTGGTGGGAAAAGAATGTCGGCGCAGAGACAACGTTCGCAATCGCCGGCTTCCCTCCCTGGGCCATGACCGGCGTCATGCGCGTGCGTTGGATGATGGAGCACGAGCCCCGGATCATCGAGCAGGCCGAGTCGTGGCTGCTGATCGAAGACTTCATCAATTTCCGGCTGTGCGGCGTGCGCGCGACCGATCCCAGCATGGCCAGCTGCATGCTGCTGTTCGACCAGAAGCGGCGGAACTGGTCGGATGAGCTGATCGCGGCCTCTGGCGTTCCAAAAAGGCTGCTGCCCGCGGTAAGGCCCTCCGGCACCTTGTTGGGTTCCGTGCAGGCCGAGGCCTCGCGCGTGACAGGGCTGCCGCAAGGCACACCGGTCATTCTGGGCGGGCAAGATCACCTGTGCGGCACTCTGCCGGTCGGAGCGCACCGTCCCGGCGTGGTCTCAAACGTGATGGGAAGCTGGGAAAACCTGATCGCGACCGTGGAGCAGCCGGACTGCAGTTGGGATCTGGGGCGAGCTGGCATTTGCGTGCAGGCGCATGTCGCCCCGCATCGGTATGCGGCGTGGGGCGGGTCACCCTCAGCCTCTGCGCTGACGTGGCTCCGCGAAATCACGGACGATGCCGCGCGGTCCTGGGAAGAGGTTTTGGAGGATGTCGAGCGGAACGCGTCGCCGGGTGCGGGAGGCGTCATCTTTCTGCCCTATCTTTCCTCAGCGGCCTGCCCCGTGAACGATGGCCGCGCCTCCGGCGCGTTCATCGGCCTGCTCAACACGACGCGGAAAAGCGATCTGTTCCGAGCCGTCATCGAAGGGCTCAACTACCAGTTCCTGCACATTCTGCAAACCATGGAGCGGAGCATGAACACGCGGTTCCAGCGCATTGTCGCCTCGGGCGGCGCCACCCGCAACGTCTTCTGGTTGCAGAACAAGGCGGACATCTCCGGCATGGAAGTCGAGGTCTCGGAGATCCAAGACACGTCCCCGCTCGGCGCCGCGATGCTGGCTGGCGTGACACTGGGCCTCTGGCGCGACCTCGACGACGCGGTGGAACGCATCAAGGGCTCGACCCGCATCTTCCGTCCGGACGCGGCACGCCATGAGCGCTACCGACCGCTGAGCGAAACCTACCAGTCGCTGGCCCCGGCCTTGCGCCCCGCCAACAACGCGTTGGCAGACTGGCGTGCAGGCGGCCGCTAAGCCGTTGGCTTTCCGCCGGCACCCATAGCAGAAACGCCCGCTCGAACATGAGCCGACATGAATTTGT
>CAYZQL010000056.1:0-17906 GCA_964480555.1 uncultured Lentisphaeraceae bacterium
AACCACATGCGGGACATCAAGCGAGCGAGCGTCACGTCGGACTGCGCCACCGCGCAGAGCAGCAGATGGAAGACCAAGGGGATGTACACGCTTACGGCACACGACTGGCGTATCCAGAACGCCAGCCATATTTCACTCTCCGTCGTGGAACCCGCATATTGACAGAACAACCAGAGGGCGAACACCAGCGACAGAATGGCGAACACGCGGTTGGCCAGGCGGCGCACATGGGTGAACAGCACGACCACGCCCAACAGCACATTGATCGCGATGACGGCAAGCAGTTCGATGAGGAAGAGGTTGGTCATGGCGGGGGCCTGCGGACGACGAGCGTGGCGTTGCCGCCGCCCATGCCGTGCACGTTGAGAAGCGCGTGTTCGAGCCGCGTCCGCCGCAACTGCGGCACATAATCGAGGTCACACTCCGGATCGGGCGTCGTATAATTGGCCGTCGGAGGGATCAGGTCATCGCGCATCGCGAGCGCGCACGCGATCAGCTCCATGGGGCCGGCCGCCGCAAGCGGATTGCCGGTGACACCCTTGATGGACGAGACCGGGATGCGGTAGGCATGGCGACCGAACGTGTTGCGGATCATGGCGGTCTCCACGCGGTCGATGACCGGGTCACTCGGTCCGTGCGCACACACGTAACCGATGGCATCCCCGCTCACCCGAGCGTTGGCGAGGGCCAGTTCCATGCAGGTTCCCAAGCCGTCGGCCGACGGCGTGCCGAACGCGTCGGCGTGCGACGCGCCCCCGCACACCTCCAGCCATATGCGGGCGCCGCGGGCGCGCGCGTGCGCCAAGCTTTCGAGCACCACAATGCCCGCGCCCTCGCCCAAAACGCCGCCGTCGCGGTCACGGTCAAACGGCCTGCTGGCGCGTTGCGGATCGTCGTTGTGGTTGGACTGCAGCTGCCTCGAACTGAAGGCGGCGCAGGTCGTCGCGCAAATCGACGCGTCAGCCCCGCCTGCAATGGCGATGTCCGCCTTTCCAGCGCGTATCGCGGCAGCCGCATCCAGCAACGCGTCGGCGCCGGCTTTGCAGGCGGTGGCGATCGTGTGAAAGGCCACCCGCACCCCCAGATATTCGGCCAAGGTCGTGGCGGCGCAATGCGGTTGCGAGGCCCAGAGCACCCACGGGCGAACCCATTTCGGATGCCCGCTGAACAGGTTGTGCCCCGCCTCTTCAAGCACCTCAATGGCGCTCGTGCTGACGCCGATCAGAACGTGAACCGGACGGGCGGCCTTGTGAAGGGCACCGTCCGCCAGCCCCGCGTCGGCCAGCGCCATATCCAATGCGGCCAGAGCAAATAACGTTTGCCGCGGCAGGCGCTTCCATTTGACGGCCGGCGAGAGCAGGCGCGCGGGATCGAAACCCTTGACCTCGGCGGCAATGCGGCACGGGAACTTGGATGCGTCGAACAACGTGATCGGACCTACCCCCGACTGCCCCGCGCTCAGTGTTCGCCAAAAGTCCGTCACGCCAATCCCATTGGCTGCGACCACCCCGATTCCTGTGACAACGGCACGACGGTCTTCATTGCGATAGACTGAATTCATCATTATGCTGGGTAGTCTCTCACCTGTGCACCGCAACCGTCCAGTTCAAAAATGTGCACTCGATGGTTTTTGCCTGTGCGGACCCTCCATAGTGTACGAAAATGGACGCACAATAATGCCGGCCATCCTGCCACAAAGGCGATCCACATCCTTGATCACCGCCATTTTTCCCATCTGACCCGGTCGCGCTCGACGTGGCACAAAGGGTGCTTATTCTGAAACGAGTCTTACTCTGTTCATATTTGTTCAGGGGGGTATCACGACACGGGAGATCACGATGACGACACGGCGCTTAATCGGCGGTTCGGCTTTGGCTCTGGCAGCCCTATGGGGCCAAATCGTATGGGCGGACGGGTTCCGCAATCCGCCTGACACGGCTGCCGCATTGGGCAAGTCCGGCAACGACATGGTCTGGGTTGACGACGCGGCAGCGGCGCTCTACAATCCGGCCAACCTGGTCGACGTCCCGTCGCGTCAGGTGCAACTCTCCGCGATGGTCGGATACAGCCACGTCGACTACAACGGCCAGTTGGGCCGGACGGAGACCGAGAAGCCCTGGGGCCTTTTGCCCGGGTTTGCCCTGGCCTGGCCGCTGCACGAGAAAGACGAGAAAACGGATCTTGCGCTGGGGCTCGGCATGCATGTCCCCTACGGTCGCCACACGTATTGGGAGTCGCGCGGGGTGTTCCGCTATGCGGCGCCCGTGTCCGCCGAGCTGATGGTGGCGGACATCAACCCTTCGCTGGCCTGGCGCCTCTCCGACTCCGTCTCGATCGGGGCCGGGCCCGACCTGTACTACGGCCGCCTCAAATTCCGCCAGCTGTTGCCGCTCTACCCCGACAGCCGCATCAGCGCCGACGCGGAAGGCTACGCCGTGGGCGGCAACGCCGGCATCACCTGGCGCGTGACGCCCAACCAGCGCCTTGCCCTCACCTGCCATTCGCCGTTCGACATCAAATTCAAAGGCGACATGGAGACCGTCGACCTCCCTGAGCCCGCGGTCGCCGAAAGCGACGTCGAGACCACGTTCAAGTTCCCGACCATCGTGGCGCTCGGCTACGGCATCCGGCTCAGCGAAACCTTCCGCGTCGAAACGAAGGTCGAATGGCTGCAGTTCTCCCGCTACAAGACGATGGCCATCGACGCGGGAGGCAACAACCCGTTGATCGGCATGATCGGCCTGTCCAACACCCCGCAGGACTGGAACGACACCTGGACCTTCGGCTTCGGCCCGGAATGGAATTTCGCGCGCGATTGGACGCTGCGCGCGGGCTACCTGTATCTTCAGAGCCCGATCCCCGACTCCACGTTCGCCCCGATCGGGCTGGATGTCGACCAATCCGTGGTCAGCCTCGGCCTCGGTTACCAGCGCGGCCGACACGCCGTCGACGCCGCCTACGCCTTGGGGATCTTCAACAAGCGCACCGTCCACGCCAACCAAAGCCCGTATTACGAAAACGGCACCTACGACTTCGAAGGCCACCTTGCCGCGCTGAGCTACACCTACGCCTTTTAGCCGGCTCTCGCGCGTATGAACGACACATCCATCTTCACCGTTTCAAGGAGACTCTCCGATGCCCTGTGATGAACAAACGAAGCCGGCCGATGCGCGACCGACCGTCCTGGTGATCGACGACGAGCTCGGCCCCCGGGAAAGCCTGCGCTTCCTTCTCAAGGACGACTACCGCGTGTTGTGCGCAGACGACGTCGCGCGCGGCTTGAAACTGTTGCAGGAGCATGAGCCGGACGTCGTGATCATGGATATCCGCATGCCCGGTCAGAACGGCATCGAGGGGCTCCGCGAAATCCGGAAACGCGACGTGGAGCTGGCCGTGATCATGCTGACCGGCTTTGCCGCCGTCGGCACGGCTCAAGAGGCGATCCGCAACGAGGCGAACGACTACATGGAAAAGCCGTTCGACGCCTCCGAGATGCGCCGCGCCGTCCGACACCATGTCGAGCAGACCCGCTTACGGCGCAAGCGGAGCAAGCTCCTGGGCGAGGCGGCCACGCTGGACCAGCGCCTCCGCGCGCTTCAGGGAAAAGACCTGATGGCGGAATTGGGACAGTCCTCGGCGGAGTTTGTCCACGATCTGCGCAACGCGCTTGCCGTGGTCACCGGCTCGTCCAGCCTGTTGCGGCTGGAGGTGGAGGAACTGCAACAGCGGCACGCCGACGCCCCGTCGGAGGCCCACCGTTATCTCGACATGCAAGAGCAGGCCATGCAGCAGTGTGTCGAGATGCTGGACACCTGGCAGCGTCTGATCAAACAAAACCCGCAACAGCAAACGCGCTTCTTCATCCACGAGTTTGTGCGCGAATGCACGGAAACCAGCCGGCCCGCGGTACAGACGGCCCACGCACAGATGACCTGCGAGGCGCTCGGCGAGGACGTCGAGCTGCACGGTGACCGCGTCCAGCTCACGCGCGTTCTCACCAACCTCCTCCTGAACGCCATTCACGCCCTGCCGGCCGAGAACGGGCGCATCCACGTCCGCTCGGAAATACTCGACACGTCGGTCCTCATCAGCGTGTCGGACAACGGGTGCGGCATTTCGGAAGAGAACCTGCAGCGCATTTTCACCCCCTACTTCACCACCCGCCGCAAACTCGGCGGCATGGGGCTCGGCCTGTTCATCGCCCAGAAAGTCGCCCAGTCGCACGGCGGCACCATGAGCGTGAAAAGCGCCCTCGGCAAAGGCTCGACGTTTACCCTTCAGTTGCCGCGCGCCGCGCCGGTCACGGGCTCCGACGGCGCGGCCTGAACGGCAACGGGAAGAAGCCCCAGACCTCGTCCATGTACCGGCGGTAGGCGGAGCCGAACAGCTCGCCGAGAAAACGCTCTTCGTAATAGGCGCGGGCGACCTCAAACGGGATGAAGACGAGCGTGCCGAAGAGCATCCCACCCCACGCTCCCAGAAAAACCGGCAGCCCCACGATTTCCAGACACGCGCCGAAATAGAGCGGGTGCCGCATGATCCGGTACGGCCCTTCGCGCACCAGATGGCGCTCGCCGCTGATGTCGGAGACGTCCACATGCCACTGGTGGCGGAGCACGTGAAAAGCCCAGTACCGCAAAGCGACTCCCGCCCCGTAAACCGCCGCGCCCGCGGCGACGTACCCCGTGTTCGGGAACCCCTGTCCGCGCAACACGAACTCGGCAGCCGACACGCCCAGCGTCAGCGCATACGCGTAACCGACGGCGACCGCCGTCCAGTCCCGCCCCGCCCCGCCGCACGCGCGCCCCAGACCCTGCCGCAGATACATGGACCACATCCGCTCCACCCACGCCGCTACAAAAAGAACGACGCCCGCGGCCTTCCCCGCGAACGGCGGCGCGAACGCATACAGCGCCACCGGAAGCACCACCACCAGAATGGCCGTCACCGCCACACCGTGGAACAGAAAGCCAAGGAACTTCACCGTCCAAGAGGTCTCGGCACCCGGCGTGCCTTCGGTCGCGTCGCTGTTCGGCATCATAAGGGAATCCGCTTTCTGGCGGCTTATGGAAGCCGCCCTGAAGAAGAACGTTCTTGTGACGGATTATGCCAGAACACCGCCCCCGAGACAAGGCCTCCCTTGGCCTAACAAACATGCGATCAGCCGGCTTTATTCCTCGTCAAAAAACGTAACGCCCACAAACCTTTCCACCCACCCCATCGACCCGTACTCGCTCCGCATCTCCTCCCGAAGCGCCTTGGCCTCGGCCGTCTGGTTGGTTTCGTAAAGCCCTTTCAGGATAAACGCTCGCAGGAGCAAGTACTGCCAATCGGCGCTCACATCGTCCCTCGCTTTCATCAGCGCCAACGCCTTGCGGTATAACGCCAGCGCCTGACTTCTGTCCCGCCCCAGAACAGCCGGGCGATACAACAGCGAATTGGCCTTCTCGATGTAGCCCATCGGTTCAGCCGGATCATACGTGATCGCCTTCTCGATATGGGCAAGACTTCTGGGCCCCAGATAAGCAGCCTTGTAGAACGAAAGGGAGATCTTATACCCGCAGAAAGCGCCTGCCAAGCTGTGGAGCCGGGCATCCGTCGGATGCGCCTTCAACAGCTTGCCCAGGCACTCTTCGGCCATGGACACGTAGACCCGTGCCTGCTTTTTGTTGCGCCGGGCGAGCTGGTACCCCGTCAGCCCATACAGGGCTTTCACCCGCTCCGTCTGCCAAACCAGATCCGCCGGATGGCTCTTCCCCATCTCGTCGATCAGCCCGGGCCACGAAGTGAGGTCTCCCCTCCGGTAACTCTCGGAAAACGCGCGGCGGTAATCGGCCAGCTCGCGGGGTTGCCCGCGTTCGGCCAGAACAGGAAAGGCCATGGCCACGGCCAAGCAAAAAACGTTAATCCTCGAATGACCCATATGCCCGCGCACCCCGGTGTCGTGATGCGGCTACACCTCGAATGAATGGAGGGCCGCCCTTGCAAAAGAGAAACCGCGCAAGCTGTCCTTGCATGAACAACGCGCGCGGTTCCAAATGGTGCTCGTAGAGGGACTCGAACCCCCAGGCCTTTCGGCACTACCACCTCAAGGTAGCGTGTCTGCCAATTCCACCATACGAGCGGGAAAATCGGCTGGTACTTTATACGATCGCCCCCCACAATGGCAAGGCCAAACGGAGAAATCTTGCTAAAAAAGGGCTCACTTCTTCTCGTGGATCACCTGCGCCTCGAACACCAAGAACTCCGCCCCCTTGCGCCAGGCGTCCGGCGGCAGCCCGGCCTTCAGCGACAGGTGCGTGAGCGTCTCCTCAACCCCCCACCCCTGTTCCGGCGCCACCTGCGGCAGGAACACCGCGCTGCGCCCGCCTTTCGTCAGCACTACGCCGTGCCGCCCGATCTCGATCTCCTGCCATGAGCCGACCGGCCGGGGCGGCGTGAGCATCGAGATCTCGATGTCGACCTGACCCAGCTCGTCCGGCCGCAACGCCTCGAAGCGCGGATCATGAAAGGCCGCGTTGAGCGCCTGCTCGCGCACCACCTTCCAGATCGCACGGTGCGGCATGATCTCCCCGATGCACCCGCGCAACTCGCCGCGCTTGTGCAAGGTCACGAACCCGCCGCGCACCGCTTTCATGCCGTCCGTCAGGGCCTTCGGCTCCGCCGCCAGGACAGGGACGCGCGCCGAGCCCGAGCGCAGCGCCTCGGCGATCGTCTCGCGCGCCAGGGCGAGCAGCCGCCCGCAGTCCGCCTCCGGGATCTTCCCGTCGGCGGCAGGCACCGCTTTTTTCGCGGCGGCCGGCGGGTTCCCCCACGACCCCGTCACCAGCGCGCCGATATAGCTGACCGAGTTGCGGTCGTCGTGAAGCATCTGGCCGGAGGTCTCGTACGCGGTGCGCTCGACCTTCGCGTCGGCGGGCATCATGGCCAGCAGGAACGCCAGCGGATCGCGGCCGCACACCGTCGCACCCGTCTCATCGAGGTGCTTCATAAACCCGGCGACGTCTTTGCGCACAAAGAGGTCGAATATCCCCATGTCCAGCGACTCCAGGTTTTTCTGCACGTCCTTCGTGAACGGCACGTACCCGTAATTCGCGCCGTAGTGCGTGAAGTCCGAACTCGCCACCACCAGCGTGCGCTCGTCCAGCAGCTCCTTGAACGCGGCGGCGGCGGTCAGCAGGTTGGCCGCGTCAAACTGGCCGCAGACGGCGCACACCACCGGCACGTTGGCGGAGAGGCACGCCTGGATCAGCGGCAGCTGGATCTGGTCGCTGTGCTCGCGCGCGTGGGCCTCCGGCTGGCACGTCACAAAGGAGAGCGTGCGCATCCGCGCCACGAACTCGGCGTCCGCCTTCAGCTCGCCCAGCGGGGTCGAGAAGTGGGTGACATCCGGCACGCTCACCTGATTGCGCATGCCGACGTAGTGGCTCGGCCCCATCACGATCACGCGGCTGTAGCGCGACGGGTCGATCCGCAGAAAGACCCCCGCCGCCACGCGGCCGGAGTACCGGTACCCCGCGTGGGGCACGACCGCCGCGCACACGTTTTTTTTCCTCACCACCGAAATGCCTTTGACCCGCTCGGCGATCTCCTCGCGCAACGCGCGCTCGGTCTCCGCAAACCAGTGCCCCGCCAGCGGCGAGACCATCACCTTCTTCGTCATCGCACCCTCCTCCGGCGCGGGCTTCCCGCCCGAACAGCCGAGCAGCCCGCACACGCACATCGCCCATACTGGAAAATCGTTTCGCATCGCTCTTCACATCCCGGACCTAGCCCGCCCAAGCCGCCATGCGCCCGACCCGCGCGTCGTCCGGCACCCGGTGCCGCGGCACCCCGCGCCCTCCGACACACCACGCCGCCGCCAAAGCGCGCAGAAACCTGCGGCGCGACACGCCGCCGCCGGGAGCCGCGCCGCTCACGACCAGACCCCGTACAGCCGCTTCCCGCAGTCTGGGCACGCGCCCGCCGCCGTGACCCGGTTCTCCTTGACCACGTAACGCTGCCGCGCCACCACGCGCCCGCCGCAGCCGGCGCAGAACGTGTCGTCGCCGTCCGGCACCTCGGCGTTGCCGACATAGATGTGCTTGAGCCCGGCGAGCCTTGCCCGCTCGCGCGCCCGCAGCAGGGAGTCCACCGGCGTCGGCGGCAGGTGCGTCATCCGGAAACAGGGGAAGAAGCGCGAGAAGTGAAGCGGCACCTCCGGCCCGGCCTGCTCGCGCATCCAGGCGCAGAGCGGATCGAACAGCGCGTCGCTGTCGTTGAGCGTCGGGATCACCAGATTGGTGACCTCCACATGCACCCCCGCCGCTTTCATCATCAGGACCGTTCGGAGGACGGGCTCCAGCGTGCCGCCGCACACCTCCCGGTAGAAGGCGTCGCTGAACCCCTTGATGTCGACGTTCGCCGCATCCACGTAGGGCAGCAGGGCGGCCAGCGGCTCCTCGTTGATATAGCCGTTCGTGACCAGCACGTTGCGCAGCCCGGCCGCGCGCGCGGCGATGCAACAGTCGCGCGTGTACTCGTAGCTCACGAGGGGTTCGTTATAGGTGTAGGCCACATGCGCGCAGGCGTGCTTCTTCGCCAGGGCGGGGAGCGCTTCAGGCGGCACGTCATAGGCGGTGATATCCTCGGGGTTGCCCTGCGAGATATCCGCGTTCTGGCAGTTTTTGCAGTGGAGGTTGCAGCCCGCCGTGCCGAGCGAAAGGATCATCGCCCCGGGAAAAAAATGGAACAGCGGCTTCTTCTCCATCGGGTCGACGTGCACCGCGCACGGGCGGCCGTAGGTCGTCGCCCGCAGCGTACCGTCCACATTGATCCGGACGCGGCACTCGCCGCTGTACCCCGGCGGTATCCGGCACCGCTTGGGGCAGATGCCGCATCGGACCGCCTGATTTGTTTTCGCCGCCATACCGCACCCCGCTCTCGTGGCGGATATTATAGCGCGACCGGCCGGGGAATGCAAAGCGGCCGGAGGAAGATCGCCCGCAGACGGGCCGCGTCACTCCCCGAAGCGCACCTGCACGGGAACGACCATCGGCAAGGCCGACCCTTTCACGCGCCAGCTCGTCCCCTCGACCGTGACCGAAGCCCCGATGTGCGAGCCGCAGGGCAGCACCGGCGCCAGCAGATGGCAAACCGGCAACGTCTCCCCGTCCGGCTGCCGCGCAACCAGACAGAACGGCGCGGAGACCGCTCCGACGCCACCCCAGTCGAGCGTTCCCTGCAAAACGACCCGCGCGCCCTGCCCCGGCGCTTCCGCAAGCGCGAAGCCGCTCAGCTCCGGCGGGACAACAGGCTGGCGCGGCGGCTCCACACGCGCCTCCGGCGCCACCTCAACCGTCGCGTTCGTGAACGCCAGCAGCGCGGTCACCTCGGCCACCCCGCCCGTGGACTCCGGCCCCTCTTCCGGCAGGGCCGCGGCCTCACCTTCCGGCGGCGGCATGGCCAGCGGCTCCACCTGATCGCGCAGCACCCAGAAGTCCACGCCGGCCGGCGGCCTGATCCTCAGCCAGTCGCCGTACGTGCCGAGCACGTCGACCCGGTCGCCTTTGTTCAGCCCGGCAACCGGCGGGAAGGCCAGTCCGGCCCCCGCCCGGATCCGGCTCTTGTCGGCGACCACCCGGCCCGCCTGCACCAGCTCGCGGTAAATCCACACGCCCACGCCGGCGGGAGGCTCGATGCGCACCCAGGTTCCCTCCGTCAACTCGCCGCGTACCGTGAACTCCGAGCCGCCCGGCAGCCAGGCCACGGCGCCTTGCGCCCCGTTCGTCGCGGCGTACACCGCCGCACGCCCCTCGATCACGCGCACGCGGCACGGCGGCTCCGCCTCCGCCTCCGCCGCGGCCGCCGCCACAGCCCAGCCCGCAAGGCTCAGAATAAAGGCCGCGCGGCACCCTCTGTTAAAGCTCTCTGCCATCGCACGCTTCCGTCTCCGAAAGGCTCCTCCGGCTCGTTTATCCAAAACAGAAAAACCGCACGCGTAACTTCCCGGACAGGGAAAATACACATGCGGCAAAAAAACAAACGGTGGAAGTCCAGGCGAGGCTTCTACACATCCGGCTTGGTCTTACGCAGACCCAGACCCCGGTCGCCCTCTTTCCACTGACCGCGCTTTTTGAGCAGATTGACACGCTCGAAACGCTTCAACACGTTGCGCTTTGCCGTAATCTTGGACGAACCCTTCAAGCTGGTATGCTGACTCATTTAAGCTTCTTCTCCTCTTCACGCCCGCCTTCGTCGTCAGACGTAAGACCAACAAGAATACCAAAACCGGGGCGTTTTTCAACCGCAAAATGCCCGGATCGAAAATCCCCGCCGCCCGCTCATGGGGAAACACGCAAAAACACAGGGCCGAGCAGCCCCGAGGAACGCAGCTCCGCGCCCCTTTCGCATCCGCTCGTCTCTCCTTGCTCGGTCGGCCGTCCGGGCACCCTTACGGTCCTTGCAGCCCCTCATTCAGACTGCCCATGCGGTATCCCTGCAAATCGAGCGTCACATAGCGGTATCCCGCCGTCTCGACGCCCCGCACCACCGTCTCGCGCACCCGGTCGTCCAGCAGATGCGGCAACTCCTCGACCGCCACTTCGATCCGCGCAATCTCGCCGTGGTGCCGCACGCGGCACTGCACGAAGCCCAGCTCGCGCAAGACGGTCTCGGCGCGCTCGACCTGCGACAGCACCTCCACGGTCACCGGCGTGCCGTAAGGAATCCGCGACGCAAGACACGCCATCGCCGGTTTGTCGGCGGTGGGCAGCCCCGCATGCCGCGACAGGACGCGGATCTCGGACTTGGTCAGCCCCGCCTCCATCAGCGGGCTTTCGACGCCCAGCTCCTGGGCCGCGCGCCGCCCGGGACGGTAATCGCCCGTGTCGTCGGCGTTGTTGCCGTCGAGCACGCAGGCGAAGCCCTTTTCAGACGCGACGTTGGCGATGCGTTCGAACAGGTGCTTCTTGCAGAAATAACAGCGGTCGGCCGGGTTTGCCGCATAGTGCGGATCGCTCAGCTCGTCGGGATCGACGACGAGGCACACCGCGCCCATGCCCTCCGCCAACCGGAGCGCCTCCGCGAACTCTTTGCGCGGCAGGCTCGGCGTGTCGGCGATCACGGCCAGCACATTCTCCGGACCCAGCACATCCAGCGCGACCCGCAACAGAAGCGTGCTGTCCACCCCCCCCGAAAACCCCAGCGCCACCCGCCCGTATCCCCGCAGCAGCGCGTGCAGGCGCCGCTCCTTCTCCTTGATTGACTGCATCGCCAACTCTCCCCTCCTTATATGGCAACCCCGTTTTCAACCCCGGTTCGTCACCGCGCTCACAAGCCGGCGTGAACGCGGCCAGCGCCGCGGTCAATGCGTCGTGGCAGGGGCCGCGAGATCACATGCGCGCACAGCGGCAAGCCGGGCAGCGAGCTTCTCCTGAAAGGCCTTCACAGCGGCGGCATATTCGGCCTGACGGGCGAGGTTCGTAAACTGATGAGGGTCGCGGGCCACATCGAACAACTCGACACCCCCTGCCGCGTCTTCGCCGTACTGGATATACGCCCACCTGTCCTCGCGCAAGAGGAAGCCGTTGCGCATGGGCGCGACACAGAGCACCGACTCCCGGACGGTCTGCCGCGGGTCGTCCAACAGTCTGGAGAGGTCTTTGCCTTGCAGACGGCCCGGCACGTCCAGCCCGCACAGGCGGGCCGTGGTCGGGTACAAGTCGAGCAGTTCGACCAGCGAATGGCACACGCCCGGCGCCTTGCCGGGCACGCGGACAATCAGCGGCACTTTCGACGATTCGTCGCGCAGGCTGACCTTTGCCCAAAAGTCGTGCTCGCCCAAATGAAAGCCGTTGTCTCCCGTAAAAATCACGATCGTGCTGTCCGCCTGGCCGGAAGCCTCCAGCGCATCGAGCACCTTGCCCACCTGCGCGTCCATGTAGGAGACCGCCGCATAGTAACCGCCGAGCGCCTTCTTCTGTCTCCGCTCGTCCATCTTCATGTTTTGGCTGGTACAGTAGTTGATGCCGGGTTTTGGGATGTCGTCCCAGTCACCCGGCAGCTTCGGCGGCAGCATCAACTTGCTATAGGGAAGATACGGCTCAAAGTATCGACGGGGCGCGACAAAGGGCACATGCGGCCGCACGAACCCCACCGCGAGGAAGAAAGGCGTGCCCGCGTGCCGGCGCAGCAACGCGACCGCCTTCTCCGCAGTCTTGCCATCCGAGTGGACCAGGTCGTCTCCGTCCGCCTCCACCACCACAAACGTGTTGCCGCCCACAACCGGCCTTTTGCCGTCGGGATTCTTCTCCAGCGTCTCGCCGGCACCGGCCGCCTTCCATTCCGGACCGGGACTGTTGAAGCGCTCGGTCCATGAGGCCGGGTCGTCCGCCCCGTTGCCATTGTCGTGATCACGCCCGTCGCCGCCATACTCGATGCCGCCCGGCACGCCCATGTGATAAACCTTGCTGACGCGTGCGGTGGTATAGCCCGCCTGCCTGAAGTGTTGCGGCCACGTCGCGCGCTCACCGATCGCCGGGCGCGGGCTGGTGTAACCGAACACCCCCGTCGCATGTGGGTAGTAGCCCGACAAAAAGGACGCCCGCGAGGGACCGCAGTAGGTGGCGTTGCAGAACGCGCTCGTAAAGCGCATGCCGCGGGCGGCCAGCCGGTCGATGTTCGGCGTCCGGCAAACCGTGTTGCCATAACAGGACAACGCCGTAACGGTCAGGTCATCGGCGATGATGAAGAGAACATTGGTTTTGGCCGGAGCCGCTGCGGGGCCGGCGAGAACCGACAGCGCGTGAACTGCGAAAAGAGCGACTACCCCAACCCCGCTGTTTTTCACGTTTCCCTCTCCTTTCGGCCTTGCCGCCCGCTATAGAACCCGGTTGTCGATCAGCCGCGTCTTGCCGCAGAAAACGGCGATCAGCGCCACGTTGCCGCGGGCGGCCACGGTCACCGGCTCCAGCGTCTCCGCATCCGCGATCTCGACGTAATCGATCTTCAAGGCGTGCCGTTCCAGCACTTCGCCCATGCGCCGCCGGACCTCGTCGGCTCCGCACGGTCCGGACGCCACGGACTCCGCCGCGCTCTGCAGCGCGCGGCTCAAGCCCAGCGCGCGCTCTCTCTCATCCCCGGCGAGATACACGTTGCGCGAGCTCAGGGCCAGCCCGTCCGCCTCGCGCACGATCGGCGCGACCACGATCTCGACGGGGAAATCCAGGTCGCGCACCATGCGCCGGATCACGGCGGCCTGCTGGTAGTCCTTCTGGCCGAACACCGCCATGTGAGGCAGCGCGATGTTGAAAAGCTTGGCCACGACCGTGCACACGCCGCGGAAATGGCCCGGGCGCCGGGCGCCGCACAGGCCGGCGCTGAGCCGCTCCTCGTTCACCGAAACGCTGGCGTCGGGCGCGTACATGGCCGACGCGGGCGGCAGGAACACCGCCTGCGCGCCCGCCTCGCGGCAGAGCGCCAGATCGCGCGCCTCGTCGCGCGGGTATTTCTCGAAGTCCTCGTTCGGGCCGAACTGCACCGGGTTGACAAAAATGCTGACCGCCACCGCGTCGGCGCGCTGCTTCGCCGCCGTGATCAGCGAGAGATGCCCGCTGTGCAGATACCCCATGGTCGGCACCAGCCCGACGCGCGCCCCTTGCGCGCGCTGCGCCATCGCCCACCGCTGCATCTCCGCCGGCGTCTGAATCACAATCATGCTCACCCCACTACCGCCTGCGCGAACGCCAGCACCTCGGCCTCGCTGTGCGCGGCGGAGATGAACCCGACTTCGAACTGCGACGGCGGCAGATAGTAACCGAGGTTGAGAACCGAATGGAAGAGCTGCGCATAGGCCTGCGCATCACACCGCTTCGCGTCCGCCAGATTCTTGATCGGCGCGGCCGCGGTGCAGAACAGCGTGAACACGCCGTTGTACTGGGCGCAGTACAGCCGCAGCCCCTTGGAGGCGGCAGCCGTGTTGATGGTTTCCGCCATGCGCCGCCCGAGCTGGGCCAAGCGCGGGTAGGGGTTGTCCCGCTCCAGGACCTCGAGCGTCTTCAGCCCGGCGGCCACGGCCAGCGGATTTCCGGAAAGGGTGCCCGCCTGGTAAATCTTGCCGCGCGGCGCGAGTTCGTCCATGAACACCGCCGCACCGCCGACCGCCGCCAGCGGCAGTCCGCCGCCGATGATCTTCCCCATCGTGATGAGGTCCGGCTTCACGCCGGCGAGCTTGGCGTACGACGAGAAGTTGAAGCGGAACCCGTCGATCACCTCATCGAAGATCAGCAAGGCGCCGCAGCGGTCCGCGTACCGGCGCAGCTTCGCGAGAAAGCCCGGCTCAGGCAACACGAGCCCCATGTTTCCCGCGATCGGCTCCACGATGATCGCGGCGATCTCCTGACCTTTCTCGTTGATGATCGCGTTGATCGCGTTCAGGTCGTTGTAAGGCGCGACGAAGGTGTCGCTCGCCACATGCCGCGAGATGCCCAGCGAGGTCAGCATGCCGCCCGTCAGCAGCCCGCTGCCCGCCGAAACCAGAACGCTGTCGCTGTGCCCGTGGTAACAGCCGTCGAACTTGATGATCCGCTTGCGGCCCGTCACGCCGCGCGCGATGCGCAGCGCGGTCATCACGGCCTCGGTGCCGGAGTTCACCAGACGCACGCGCTCCATGCCCGGCACCCGCGCGCAGAGCCGCTCGGCGAGGAGCACCTCGCCTTCCGTGTTGATGCCGAAGCTCGTGCCCAGCGCGGCCCGCTCCTGAATCGCCGCCACCACCTCCTCGTGGGCGTGGCCGAGAATCATCGCGCCCCAAGAGCAGCAGAAGTCGGTCAGCGTGCGCCCGTCCGCCGTACGGATCTTGGAACCTTTGCCCGACTCGACATACAGCGGCGTGCCGCCCACGCCGTTGAAGGCCCGCACCGGACTGTTGACCCCGCCGGGAATCACGTTACACGCGCGAGAATACAAAGTTTCATGATTGATCATAGACAAATCACCTTGGCGGCTGGAGGTTCATGAGCGTATAAAAGAGGTCCCTTCCGCCAGTGTCCTCTTTTCGTCGTAAGCATAACAAAAATCAGCCCTCCTGTGAACTGCGCCGGCCGATTGCGTCTTGCACGGACGCGAGACACCCGGCGGCATCAGTCATGACCTTGGAATGCCAGAAACGAATCACACTGAACCTGAGGCGTCATTCGCCGTACATTTCCGTGATCACCCGGCGCAAAGCCGAGGCGTCGCGCTCCGACAGCGTAGCCAATTTGCGACCGAGCCGTTGCCTGCTAAGGGTTCTGATTTGATCGACCGCGATTTCCGCCGGCTTACCCGCGCACCGGATCTGGATCCGGGACCGCCAGCCGGGGTGGGTCTGGCTGGTCAGCGGACAGACCGTCACGGTCGCCAACACCTCGTTGAGGACATCCAGGCTCACGATCACGACCGGCCGGGCCTTGGCGATTTCAGAGCCGCGCACGGGGTCGAGTTCCGCCCAAACGATATCGTAGCGCCTCACGACCGTCTCCGCTGCGATTGGGTCGGCTTCGTCTTGTACCCGCCCCGCTTTTTCGCCGCATTCGCGGTTTTCCACGGGATATCATCAAGCCCGTCGGCCGCCGCCGCATCCCAATCCGACCAGTCCTCGGCCGCAGCCGCCATCGCTTTCGCCGTATCGGTCCACGACAGTTTCGCGTCCGTCTGTTGCTTCGGCCGCAACAGGATGCCGTCCACGCTTTCGATCATAACCGCCGTATCGCCGAAGGCATATCGGCGCAGCACTTCAGCCGGAATGCGGACTCCGCGCGAATTGCCGATCTTCGCGACCCTTAGCTCTGTCGTTTGCATCAGACACCTCCAACGAGAATGTAATTACCGTATCAACATTCCATCGCAGAGTCAACAAGGCACTCTATCACTCGGTCAAGCTCGTTCGTTCAACTATTCTTTTCAGGCTAAACGCATACTGTCAGATTACTATTTTATGACTCGCGCGTCGTCATGTTTGCGCTTCTTCTTTATCTTAAAACGATATGGCTCCTTTGATCTCGAATCGAACAACAAATATCCGCCATCCGTTCCCGTACGGTACAAAGTTTGCCCTGATTCCTTATCATACTCCTGCAAAATATGGAACAGTTGCCGTCCGATGGTTTCTGCGAGTTTTACAGGCACAGCATTGCCAATCTGGCGCAACGCCTCTCCCCATGATCCACTGATTTGGAAATCAGACGGAAATGTCTGAATTAGTTTTGCCTCATGAACCGTCATATACCTAACAGTCCCGTCCGCAAACCGTATCATGTTTTCACCACCAGGCACCCCGTGAGCCCCAGCCTTGATTGTCTTGCTCGGTTTATTTATGTCACTGCCCGTGTGCCCGGGATAGACCCGCGCGCCGCCGACAAACACATGATCGCGCAATCGATGCCGCCCTTTCGGATCGGGTAGTTTTCTCAGAACATCCCCTACGGTCATGCGTTCAGACGGTTTTACGACCGGATCTGGCCAACTCCACTCACCGGCGATATCCGAACGCAGACCGACGATAAAGACGCGTTCCCTGATTTGCGGAACACCATAATCCGCCGCATTCAACAGTCTGAATTGAACACGGTATTTCAAACCGTTCCATCGTGAGAAAATTAACGCCTGCAACCTTTCGGAATGGGATTGCCATGTTTCATTGGACTTTTGAAGTACATCGGGGAAAGTCAACCGTGACAAGATGTAGCTGAAATACTGGTTGAAACTTTTTCTGAGCAACCCTTTCACATTTTCAAAAACAAATGCTTTAGGACGAAGCTCGCGGATTACCCGCACCGCTTGCGGAAACATATCCCGATGATCATCGTGTGCCTTGGCAAGCCCCCCGAGCGAGAAAGGCTGGCAGGGAGGTCCCCCCGCAACAAGATCCACCAAGCCGATACCGGAAAAGTCAAACCCCCGGATATCGGTTTCGTGGACGAGCTTAGCAGGGAAATTTAGCCGCAGACTCTCGCATGCCCATTTGTTGGACTCAACAAACGCAAGGTGTTCGAATCCAGCGCTATCTAACCCTTTAGCCAGGCCACCGCAACCGCTGAATATCTCAACAGAATTCATAAACGCAATCCGACCATATAGTCTTTCACACGACGCTGAATGTCTCTGGCTTCTGGACGTTCACCTGACATTTGCGCAGTCCATCCTCGTCCAGGATGCAGTGTATCCCATGCAGGCAACCTTCCGTCTTTCCTCCGTATTCCCGGAGCGTGGTTTCCAAAGCCATCAACCACACTGTTCCAGAGCGGGGTTTTTTCTGCAATCAACGCGGCTTCTACAGCCGTTATCATATTCCGAGCCTCCCCCTCGAAAATCATGAAGCGACAATGAAAATCCACAACAGACAGACTATTTGTGGATTGAATGCTTCTAACATGTTCCTTCATGCGACAAAATAATTTGGCTTTTTCATCTGCTGTACCAACGTTCCTGCTTTGTCGCCAACCATCCGGAACCGCCTTGCCGACGTAGATAGGCACATTGTACGCAGTCCGATTAATTTCCTTGCCGAATTTCGCATAAATACCAGTCTTCCCTATGTAATAAAACGCATACACCCCGGACCCGATGAAAGGTTCTGGCGGCGGAATCTGGAAAACGGGAGTTCCATGAAAGAATCTCACTGCATTTTTAAGGATTTCCGAAAACTCGTCATTCCGATAAACATGCTTTTCTCTGTCAAATTTGTTTTCCATGCGGTTGTTCCTTGAATCGTCGTCCGATCCCTCAGCAGGCATCGAACATGAATTCCGATTTGAAAGTCCCAACAGCTAGTGCCTACTCCGTCTCAATCGTCGCCTTCGCCTTCAGCTCCTCGACGTACGCCGTCATGGCTTCGCCGCGCCGGGCGTGCCGCAGGAAATCGCGGATCTGTTCGCGCACCTGATCGA
>CAYZQL010000057.1:0-17757 GCA_964480555.1 uncultured Lentisphaeraceae bacterium
GGCCCTTCCACCTCCACCGCCGTCACGTTCGTCCACGGACCGCCGTACACCATCACCGCCTCGCCAGGCGAGACCGGCTGCGACACCCAGACCACCGCAGGCTCTTTCGCCCAAACCGAAGCCGCAAGCCCCATCCATCCGATCAGCCCGGCCCGGCTGAACTGTCCGATCCTCTTTGCCATCTTGATGATCTCCCTCTTCCCGTTGCTGTTTACCGCTGCATGTAGATCCGCAGATTATCGATCGTCCCCGAAAAGGTCAGCTCGTCCAGCGCCCCGACCCACCCGGTGTCTTTGACCTCCAGGCACAGCCGGCCGCCGATCGAGAGCCGACACGCCTCCCGCGTGAACACGGCGACGACATGCGCCGTATCGCCCGGCACCGCGCCGTTGACCTTGTCCATCGAGATCGCCGCTTTTTTCGCAAAAGCCTCCTGCCAGTCCTGAATCACGGCGGACGCGCCTTCCGGCGCGAGCGCCAGCCACGTCCTGGCGCGACGGTTCACGGCCGGGACATCGTACTCCACCCGCACGGGCGGCGGCGCTTTCAGCTTCAGCGCAATGCGGGCCGCGCCGACCAGCGTGCCGTCAAGGATGCGGATCGAGCGGTCGGGCCAATGCAGGGGATGCCGGCCTTCATAAAGCCCGCTCACGCGCAGGCGGTTGAAGTCGTCGCTGTAGACCAGCTTCCAGTCAATCCCCATGGACTCGGGCAGCGCTTTGCCCTCCGGGATCTTTTCGCCCTGCGCCGCCAACAGCGGCAGCGCCGCAAGCTCTTCCGCAGGAATCACCCGCAGATCGTCCGGCTGGGCGGAATCGACCGCCGTCAGCGAGACCTTGAGCGGCCACGCGCCCGACGCGTGGCTGCTGATCAGCTGGATCAGGTTGTCGCCCTGCCGCAAGTCAACCGCGCGCCCTCCCACCGCGTCGCGCCGGGCGCTGGAGCCGACCCGCTCGCCGTTCACGCAGAGCAGATTGTTCTGGTTGCTGCCGAACTCCACCTTCACCTGCAGCGGGCGCGCGGCGCGCACGACGGCGACCGCATGCGCGGTCGCCACCTCCGTGTTCGTGAACACCTTGCACATGTCCACGGCCCCTTTTTCGTCGGCCTTCAGCATGACCCACGGCCGCTTGCCGTCGAGCGTGTCGTAGCTCTGCGTCACGTCCAGCCGGAGCTCTGGCGGATGGACTTCGGTGTCCACGCCCTTGCCGCTGCGGTTCTTGAAAAGCCCTGCCACCAGAAACTCGGCCACCTCGAGCGCGTCATACGCGTATTTCTCCTCGAACCGCAGCGACCAGCCCTCGCCGGCCACCGTGTATTCAGCCGCGAAGTTGCACAGCACCGGCTGGCGGCCGGGGCGGGTGATGTGAAAGGTATATCCCGCTTTCTTCCCGGGCACCAGCTTCACCGCCGGGTCGCCCGCGATCTGCCAGCCGTCGATCCCCCTGATTTTGGACGACAGGGTCGCGGGAAGGCCCCAAGCGGGATACGGGAACTCCATGGGGGTCTTGACGCTTCCGATCTGGCCGCTGGCGATGCGCCCCAAGAACCAGGGACTGTTTTGCGCGAGGTTGATTCCCAGAAGCGCCGACACGGTTGCCGGCGGCGCCGGCCGGTCGCCGAGACGGACCGAGAGCGCCCGCACCGCCCGCGCCAGAATGCCTGCCGCGGCTTGGGCCTCCTCGGCCTCCGGCAAGGCCTTCGCCGACAGCGCTCCGGCCTCCGCGACAAAGCCCTTCCACGTGTCCGGCAACTCGGTTTGGAGAGCGGCTTGCGCCGCCGAGAGCCCCGCGCTCAACCGGTCGGCCGGGCCGACCTGCACCTGGTCGTGGATCACCAGCGGACGGGTCACGTTCTCGAAGCGGTTCCCTCTCAGCAGCGCGTCCTGCACGCTGGATTCGATCACGGCGCCGCGGTCGGCGTTCTTGACCAAGTTGTTCTCCATCAGCAGCCCCTTGACCCTGCCGTGCGCGTCCAGAAACGCGTTGCCGTGAAGCACATTCCGGCGCATGACGCCCACCCGGTTCTGCGGATAGGTGAGCGGCCGCTTGATCCCGCGGTCAAAGAAGCCGATCCAGGAATCGCTCGCCGGCACCACATACGAGAAGGGCCCGCGCACCGCGTTGCCCTCCAGAACCTGGTTGCCGAGGAACTGCACGAACCAACAGGGCTCTGGCACTCCCTTGTACATGCCGTGCGCATGGAGGCCGCCCGTGCGCTCAAGCGTGTTGCCTGACAGGACCACGTCGCACGCGCTGCCGTACAGGGCGAAGGGGTTGCCGTCGCGGTTGCTGTTGTCGACGAACAGCAGCCGGCTCCTGACCACGGCGACGGAGAAATACGACTCGGCATCGGGGGCGACGTCCCACGGGCGGTCGATCGTGACGGTCTGCCCCTCGATCCGGGTGATGAAGCGCATCTGCCCCGCACCCCGGCCCCCGACGATGTAGACGGGCTCGCCGATCCAGCGCTCGACCCCGTGCCGCCAACCGCATGGCTTCAGCTTCAGCGTCTTGCCAGAAGCCGAAACGGCCGTGTCGCTGTACGTGGCGTCGCCGCCGTCGAAGGTGAAGGTCTCGCGGTCGCCGTCGCCGTAAACCCCTCCGAGCCGGTTGCCCTTCAGGTAGACGCACCGGCTGCCGTTCGCGAAGCTCATGCCGCGCCCCTCGTGGTTGTTGTCCTCAAAGATGACGTTCCGTCCGCCGAGATACCCGCAGCCCGGCCCGTCGAACCGGTTGCCGGCGACAAACAGAAAGTCGCCGTGCAGGCTGGACTCGCCCTTCGAGAAATAGAAGTCGCAGCCGATCACCCGCACGAAATCGCCGCCGACCCGGAACGGCATACCCCCGCTCCGGCTCCGCCGGAAGCTCTCCTCGCCGCTGGTCGTGTCCGTGTGCAGAAAGCGCGCGCGGACACGGCGCAGCAGGACGTTCGCGTTCTTCCACGCGTCTCCCTCGGCCGGCTTCGTCACCACGATCCCGTCGTCGATGTTGGCGGCCGCGAGGAAAATCTCCTCCACGCCGAAGTCGCGCGTGCCGCTGAGCAGCGCGCCTTTCGGGTCGTCCTCGTCGAGCCAGTAGAGCTGCGTGAGCGCCATGCCCGCGCCGCGCAGCAGCGTGTTGGGCGGCAGCGCCAGCTCGCCCCGCATCCCGAAGCGCCCGCGCGGAAAATAGAGGACGCCCCCGCTGTTTTTGGCGATGTCGGCCAGCGCGGCGCGGATGGCGCGGGCGTCGTCGTTGCCGTCGTTCGCGACAGCGCCGTAGGCCGTCACGTCGAACACCTTTTCCGGCCAGGGCTCGCGCTGCGGCGCGACCTCGACGTTGCCCGCCGGCACGGAGCGCCCGTCAAGCCCGTTGTTGAGGAAGACCTCGTACGCGCCCGCCGGAAAATCCTTGGCGAGCTCAACCCGCAGCGCGTACAGGTCGCTCTCCTTCGCCGGGAGCTTATGCGCCTTGCCCGCGCGGTCGCGGAGCTCCAGAAAGGCCGTGCCGCCGTAGCCGACGCTGCGGCCGTACGCGCGCAGCCAGCCGCCCGGCGTCGCCGATTTCCCGGCGTCGCCCTGCAGCCACCAGACGTCCGGCGCGTTCACCCGCAGCTCCGCCGTGCCGCCGCCGCTCGCCACCCGCGCAGAGAAGGCCGCCAGCGGCCACTCCTTCGGATAGACGAAGGTCACGCAGTCGTCGGTCACCTTCAGCGGGCTGACCGTCCGCTTCTCCGTCCCGTCCACCTCCACCGCCGTCACGTTGGTCCACGGCCCGCCGTACACCATCACCGCCTCGCCGGGCGCGACCGGCTGCGACACCCAGACCACCGCAGGCTCGGCGGCCCACGCCGAAGCCGCACAAAAAGCGGTAAACAGACTCGCTGTCATTTTCCTGTTCATTCTTTAACGCTGACCTTTCTTAAACGTGTGATCGACCTCTATGCGCGAACCGCCCATCGAACCTAGCGCGGCCGGAGGCCGCACGCCACCCGCTCCGCATGCCCCTCCGACCGCTCCACCCGGACCCAACCTGTACAGGCGGACGTACCGGATGCCCGCCAAGGCCAGCCCACCCCGCGACACGGACGGGGGTCTACTTCCCTTGACCCAGCCGCTTGGAATAAGCCTCCCAAATCGCAGCGATCTCGCGCAGGTCCTCATCCCGGATGTGCCGGTGCAACTGGTAGAGGTCGGGCACCCCCAGCTCCGGGGCGCGGCGAAGATAGTCCATCATCTCGCCGTGCGACGTGGAGTGCGGGTCATCCGTGTCCACGCTGATCCCGGGAAAAGCGGTCTTGAACAATTTCGCGCGGAACTCGCGAACCTCCCACAGGCTCCTGAGCTGCCCGTTGTAGTCGTGCAGGCGGCACTGGTCGGTGACCTCGGCGAAATACGGGTGGGAGCAGCTGTTGTTGATCAGGCAGTCGGGCTTGACCGCCTTGGCGGACTCGTAGAACAGCGCCATCAGCCGCTTCAGCAGCTCGATGCCGTAGACCCCGCGCTCGTGCGTGGCCAGGTTGCGGCCCAGCGGCATGCAGTTGGCGAAGTCGATCTTGAAGCCGTCGCAGTTGAAGCAGCCGGGCTCGGAGGAGAGCAGGCGGCGCATCGTCTCCTGAATGCGGCGGCGGTAGACCGGCGAGGTCGGGTCCGCCCCGTACGGCGTGCAGAGGCACTTGACGCTCTCTTCGGAAGAAAGCCCCTCGTTGTCCCACGACTTGAGCCAGAGCACGACCTTGCGGCCCTTGGCGTGCTCCGCATCCGTGAACGCCCGCATGTCCGGCCACTTGGCGGGATCGGGCAGCAGCTCGCCGTACTGCCCCTGCCACTTGTCGTCCACGATGATCGCCGTCGGCTTCAGCCCGAACGCGTCGAGGCGCTCCGACATCGCCGTGTAGGCCTTTTGGTTGGCCCCGGCAAACACGTTGCCCGGCGTGTGAAACGACTGCTCGCCCCAGCCGCAGAAGAACGGCCCCAGCCACCAGCGCGGCACCTGCGCCCGCTCCGTCCGGCGGCAGCCGCCGGCCTCGTAGAGCCAGTCGGCATAGGCGGCGAGGGCGGCGAACGCGTCGTCGCCCGCCGTGATGACCAGCGCGGGAAGAGCGTGCTCCCCCTGCACCTCCGTGTAGCCGAGAAGGTCCGTGGAGAAAAGGCCGTCCCTGAACGCGGCGAACTCGCAGCGGAAATGGTCGACGTTATACGCGCCGGGCTTGGGCGCCAGCCCGACCGCGCAGCTGCCCTGGAACGCGCCGACGAACGGGAACGACAGAAGGGGCGGCGTCATGTAGCCCAGCTCAATGCTGCCGCTCTCCATCGTGTTGCGCCACTGCGGCACGCACTGGGCGCCGCCCAGCGCGACGGGCAGCAGATACCGCGACACCTCGTAGGCCAGCGGGACGGCCTTGCCGGACTGCGGGAAGAAGCGGAGCTTTCCCAGCTTTCCTTTGCCCTGCACGGCGACGCGCAGCACCGCCGCATTTCCCTCAACCGAAAGCGAGACCTCCTTCTTTTCCCAGTTGGAGCTGCGCGACGTCCACACGCAGCGGCCCGCCTCCTGCCGGAAGGCGGGCTCAAACAGGTCCCGGTCCGGCCGCCCCTCATCCACATCCACCGCCACGCGCGCGGGAAGCGCGAACAGCAGCTGTCCTCCCAGCGAAACCGAAATGCTGTCGGCGGTCGCGGCCACCTGCATCCGCCCCGCCGTGAACGCCGCCTGCTCTTCCCCGCGGGCGGCAAGGGCACCGGCGACCATCGCCAGGCCCAGCACGCCGCTCAGCCCGATCTGTCCTATCCGTCCTGTCATTTTTTCTCCCTTTCCCGAAGTTCAAGGCTCCACTTTCGTCAGCTCCTCTTTCCACCCCGCCACGATCGCCTTCGCGATCCGCTCGCCCTCTTCAGCCGTCGCCTGATCCGCATCCTGCGCCCAGCGCGAATCCTTATCCTTGCTCCACACGCCCAGATCGACCGTTCCCGGACACAGGTACATCATGGCCTGCGTCTCGCCTTTCCCGCCGTGTCCCTCATAGCCGGTCTTCGAGAACGCCGAGTCACCGACCACGGCGATGCGCCGGAACACGTCCGGCGCCACGGCGGGCGACTCCGACCAGCCCGGCCCGCCGCGCTCGCGGGCGTATTCCATGGCGGCCTCGGAGGCCGCCCGCTGATACGACAGCATCGTGACGCCCTTGGCCCCCTGATGGTGACAGATCACATAAATTCTCCGCCACCCCTGGTTGTAGAACGCCTTCAGGATGGGCTTCACGTAGCCGTAGAGCGCGTCGCCGCCGATGTGGATCTCGCCGTCCTTGAGCCCGCCCGCCCACTCGCCCGAGAAGCCGTAGAACTGCGTCGGGGCCAGCACGCACGGCACCTCTTGCGCCACGAGCTTCGCGATCCCCTCGGCGATCAGCGCGTCCAGCCCGACCGGGTTCTGCTGGCCGTGGTACTCCAGCACGCCGACCGGCATCAGCAGCGGCAGCCCGTTCGTGATGGCCGCGCGGATCTGCCCCGGCCGCATCCGCGCATACTCCCGTTGAGGAATCTTTTGCGGCGCCTCGGCCCAGGCCGACAGGGCTAAACAGCCGATCCAACAGCCGATCGCAACGCTTGCACGCTTCATGCTCATACCCTTCTCTTTCTCCGTTTCACGCGCCTCAACGCAACGGCAACGCATCCGTCCGGAAGGGCTCGGCCGGCAAGCCCTCCTTGCTGTAGAGGTCGCACGGCGACCACCGCCGCCAACCGTAGCGGACGAACTCCGGCTTCGCGATTTCCGCTGCGGAAACCCGCACGGCGTCCCCGTCGATGGTCGCCTTCGCCTGGACGAACTGACCGTCGGCACCGGCGACGCAGAAGCCCTTCAGCTCCCCGTCCGCCGCCTTCAGTCCGCCGCCGACGTGGTCGAACACGACCCGAATGCCTGCCCCAATCTTATCTGCCCTGCGGCAGACCGGCCCGGACGACTCGATCTTTTTGCCGTAGATGTTCTCGAGCGCCTTGAGCGCCAGCCGTCGCCCCGCCTCCTGCTTGTTCTTGGGATGCTGGTCCATTTCCTCGCCGATGTCGGCGAGCACCGCCATCGACACGCCGGGAACGGTGCGGGCAACGGCCGCCTGCGCCTCGCGCAGCGCGGGAATGTCGGTTTCGTCGGCCTTGCTTTTCCCTTTGAAGTTGGGCAACTGCGCCACGAGGACCGGCAGCGGCGTGGCGGGAAACAGCGCGCGCCACTCGCGGATCGTGCCCGCAAGAATCTCGGCATACACGTCGGCGCGGGCGGCGTTCGCCTCGCCTTGGTACCAGACCACGCCTTTGAACGCGAACGGCGCGAGCGGCGCGATCAGCTCGCGATAGCCGAAACTGCCGCGGCACGCGGCAGGCGCGTGATTGACCCGCGCCGCCGGCGCAGGCGCCGTGAACCCGTCCTTGGGCCGCGCCGTCCGGTAGCGCCACTCGCCCGCCAGCGCCAGCGCCTTGCGGACGGACTCAACCTGCACGAGCGCGATTTCCTCGGGTTTGGCGGCCGCCAAGCCGAAGTGCCCGTGAATGTTGAGGACGCGAACCGCAATCGCGTTCTTGCCCGGCTTCAGCAGCGCTGCCGGAACAAAGCACTCGTTCGCATTTCCCAGAAACCCGCCGTTGATCCACACGCTCGGAAAACCGCCCATCCAGCCGAGTTTCAGCCTGAGCTCCTTGCCCGCCCAGTCGGCCGGCACCTCGAACGTCCGGCGCAGCCAGAGGATGCCGCTGAATTTTGGATGCTCCTTGCCGATCGGGAACGTCGCCGTCTGCCACGCGCTATCGTCGAACGCCGCCGCAGACCACGCGGCGGCGGACGGGTCGTTCGCTTGGTACCACGCCTCGAAGGCCTCGTCCTCTTTCTTGACGAGCGCCTCGATCGCGCCGGCCCCGCACCACGATTCGATCGGCGTGCCGGGCATGCTGGTCTGCACCAGGCCGAGCGGAACATCGACGTGCTTTTGAAGTTCCCTCGCAAAGAAGTAGGCCGTCGCCGAAAACCCGCAGTACAGCGGTTTGCCGTCGGGACCTTTCTCATCCGTAGCGAACCCCTGGCGCACGATGCTGTCCGGCGTACAGACGTCCCACTTGCACGCGACGCCGCCGCTCCGCCAGGGCGGCTGGTCGAACAGGCGGAGGCGCGGATGCGTCGCGGCGGCGATTTCCTGCTCCGCATCCTTGATTTTCCGGATGCCCATGGTCATGTTCGACTGTCCGGAACAAAGCCACACGTCGCCTGTCAGCACGTCCTCCAGCGTCACGCCCCCCTTCGGCCCGGCCACCGTCAGGACGTGCGGCCCGCCTGCCGGAAAAGGCCCGAGCTTCACGCTCCATTTGCCCGCCGCGTCGGCGACCGCCTCTGCGCTTTTGTCCGACATGCTGACGGTGACTCGCGCGCCGGGTTCCGTCCAGCCCCACACGGGCGCCTCCACCTCGCAAGGGAAGACCATGTGTGAATTAAAGAGCGGGCTCAGGAAGGGCTTCGCCTCCGCCGCGGTCGAATCGGGCGTCCACGAAAAAGCGCACAGCCCCCAGCCGATTAAACCGATCCGAAGGTACCGCACGTTCATCGCTCCTCTCATTCTTTGTCGTATTCTCCCCCTGTCCATCATTTAGTTCCCCTTTTCGTAGATCCTCACGTTGTCGATCTGCGCCTCCACAAACCCCGAGAAGAACGTGAAGGTGTCCAGGTTGGGGAGCCACGCCTTGTCCTCGTATTCCAAAGCCACCTGGCCGTCGACGATCAGCGTCGCTTTGGGCGGAGCGAACTGCGCCACCACATGGTGCCACGTGTCCGGCAGAAGTTTCTTACCCGGGTCGCGCAGGACCACCTCCTCGGCGTCGCGCCAAAGATGGTCGGTCTTCTGGTTGTGCCACCCCAGGCACAGCATGTACCCCGAGCCGGCCGGCCGGCCCCACAGGCGACGGTCGTACATCTCGTTCGCAGGCGTGAGCGTGGGCGCCACCAGCGCGCCGCCGGTTCCCCACCGGCCGACCTTCACATCGTATTCCACGCGGAGCGGCAAGGTCAGCCTGCGGAAATAGGTGAGGTAGGAGAAGAACCCGTTCGCCGTCACGGCCCCGCCTGAAAGCCGGTAGACCCCTTCCATCCAGTTGGGGATGCCGCGGAAGCCCCAGTCCGCGCCCAGGCGGGTCCGGTCGAAATCGTCTTCGTCCGTCAGTTTCCAGTTCACGCCTCCGGAGAAGGGCAGCGCGGCCCCTTCGGGAAGCGCAGGCTTCGGCTTCGGGTTCAGCTCGGCCACCGTCTTCAACTGGTCGGCGGACAGAACCTGCACATCGCCCGGATCGACGTTCTCCGCGACCGACAGCTCCATGCCCAGACCCCACGACTCGCCTTCGTTGGCGACTTTCATCAGGACGATGTTGTCGCCCGCCTTCAGCGTGCCTGAGACCTGCCGCGAGCGCGGCAGCAGCACGGACTGGCCGTTGAGCATCAACGCGCCGGGCCCCACGCGGCACTGCAGCGCGAAAGGCGTCGGCTTCTTGGCGCGCAGCACCGCCAGCGCGAAAGCCGACGCGGAGCGCTGCTGTCCGTACAACGCGAGGAAGTCCAGCTTCGGCGCCGTCACGAACGACCAGCCCTTTTTGCCCGACGCGGTGTCGTACTGCGCGGCCAGGTCCAGCCGGCGCTCCGGGCCGCGGACGGCCTTGTCGAGACGCCCCTTCTCCGCGTTGGGGAAGGGGCCGCAGACCGCCCACTGCGTGAGGGGCAGTCGCCCGCCGTAGCCGCCGACCGCGATGGACCCGACCCCCGAAAGCGTCCACCCTTCGCCGGCCGCCGCCCACGTCAGCGGCGCCCTGAACGCCGTCGACACGCCGGGCTCCAGCTCGACCGGCAGGTTGCTTCCCCACGGCTTGCCGGAGGTGAGCACGCCGGACAGCGCCGCGATCCGGTATTTCGGATGCCCGTCGAACGTCAGGGACACCTTGACGGGAGGCACGTAAACGTGCGGGGTCACGTCGAGCCACTGCTTGAGCGTCCCGCCGCCGCCTTGGGCGAGCGGCTTCGTGTCGCTGCTCTGGGTCTTGAGCCCGGCGGCAAACAGCGCCTTGAACAGCGCCAGCGGATAGGTGCCGTTGCGGGATGACGCCGCGCCCGCCTTCGCCAGATCGGCCGCACACTCGCGGACGTCCTCTTCCAGCCCCGGGGCCTGCGGCGGCTTCTTGGCCAGCGCCTTCAGCCGGGCGACCACCGCAGCGGCTCCTTCGGGCAGCGCCCCGTCTAGCGCGCACAGCTCAGCCGACAGGCGCTCGGCTGGGTGGATGACCGCCCGACCCGAATCCCGGATCGGCTCGCCCACCCGCTCGAAACGGTTGTTGCGCAGAACCGTCGCCTCGCCTCCCACGGCGATGCCCACATCGGACTCGCAGACCGCGTTCGCCTCCACCAGCGCGTTGCGCCCGCGAAGAACGTTAAGACGCGCGTTGCCGCGCAGCGTGTTGCCCCGGAACACGGTCGCGCGCCCGCCGCTGCTCACCATGCCGAGGTGCGCGTCTTGGTCGAATGCGGCGCTTTCGGGGCCGCGGTAGTTGCTCCCGGCCAGAATCTCGTTGTCCAGACACTGCATCCGCCAGGCCGGCTCGTCATGGTGCGTGAAAATCTGCACGCCGCCGATGCGCGTGAACCGGTTTTCAGCCATGATCCACTCGGTCCCGCCCGCGTAGCTCTGCACGATCGTCGCGTCGTGAAAATCGTTGCCGACCAGAAGGTTCCGGTCGAAATTGTGGACGCAGAAAAAGATCACCGAGGTGTCGTCCGGCTCAACCGTCCACGGGCGGTCGAGCACGCACGTCAGCCCGTCGTGGGAGGCGATCCACCGGTACTGGCCCGCGCCTTTTCCCTTCATCACGTAAAGGCCCGTGTCCGGATATTTGCCCGCGCGCCACCAGTCGGCAAAGCCGTTCCAGTGCGGCTGCTTCTTTGCGAACGCCTCGTCCATCGTGAGGCGGACCCCGTCAAGCGAGGCGATTTTGACGAGCGTGTGCCCGCCGCCGTCCGTGGTGAACACCTCGCCGTCGTGCCGCGGCGTCATGCCCATGCGGTTGCGCGCGTAATAGAGCTGCCTGCAGTAGACACCGCCGCCGCGCGCCATCGGGCCGCCGTCCAGCGTGTTGTCCTCGAAGACGATCCGCCGACCGCCGAGGACATAGATCGAGTCGCCCGCAAAGAGCCGGTTGCGGCTGACCAGCGCGTGCGTTCCCGAAACGTTGAGCGGGCCGCCCGACGAGAAGATCTCGCACTCCGTCACCTGGACGTTGTCGCCCGCAAGGCGCACGGCATACGGGCCGTCTCCCATCGGCAGAAGGCGGGCCGCGATCATGTCGGTATCGTGCGCCTCGAACCGGTTCAGGCGCATCACCAGTCGGCGCAGGAACACGTTGCCCGCGCCGGGCACGTCGGAGGCGTCCGACACAATCCCGTCGCGGTGGTTGGCCGCCAGAAGCGTCAGCTCTTCGACGCCGAAGGAGTTCGACCCCTGAATGAGGACCGGCAGCGGCTCTTCGCTGTCGCGCCAATACAGCAGGCTCAGGTCTTTGCCCGCGCCCTTGAGCAGGACAAGCCGCGGCACCGCGAGGGTCCCGTTCAGCTGGAACCGTCCGCGCGGGACGAAAACGATGCCGCCTCCGTCCGCGCCCGCGGCCTCCAGCGCCTGCCGCACGGCCAGCGTGTCGTCGATGGCGTCGTTGGCGATCGCGCCGAACGCCGTGATGTCGTACCGCTTCTCTTTCCACAGCGGCGCGTGGGGCGCGACCCGGACCGTGCCGCCCGCCGACCAGCCGGCGCTGCCGCCTTGCCCGTTGTGGACGAACAGCTGGTACTCCCCGGCCGCCAGCGTCTGGGGCAGCTCCGCCGTCAGCGCCCAGCCGTCCTGCTTGACCGGCTTGAGCACCACGGTCTCCCCGGAGCCTTTGAGGGCGACGACGGCCTTGCCCTCGGCGCTGAGGCTGTTGCCGAAAAGGCGCAGCCAGCCGCCCGGCGAGGCCTCGCGGCCCCAGTCGCCCTGCGCCCACCAGACCGCCGGCGCGTTCAGCGCCTCGGGCTCGGAGCGCCCGCCCTCGTCCACGACGCTGAAACGGAAGAGCCCCGGCTTCCACTCGTGCGGCAGCACGAAGCTCAGCCCCTCGTCATTGCAGTGAAGGGGCACGACCGTGACGGCGTCGCCGACACGCGGCTTGCCGATCTCGCCGGGCTTGCCCGCATCGCCATCTTTGAGGCGCCGCACCTCGAGCTTGGGCTCCTTCCCCCAGCCCCAGCCCTGCACCATCACCGCCTCGCCCGGCTTCACCGGCGACGACGCCCAGAACACCGCAGGCGACTCCGCCCGCACCGGCACACTCGCCGCGCAACACGCCACACATGCGCTCCAGAAACGTTTCATCGTCATCCCCCTTTTTTAACAAGGCTCCTTGCCGCGTCCCCCAGCCGCCCTCTCCAACCGATCCCCCCGGACCGGTGCGCTTACTGATCATGTGTCCCCTTTTTTGGCAGGGACGCCTCCCCGAGGCGTCCGCTCTTTGGCTGGCCTGTACGGGCGGACGTGCCGGACGCCCGACAACACGTGTGTCATACTGCAATCACGTCTCGGGGAACATCGCCTCGTAGTGCGGCAGCGGAGCAAAGATCCCGCCGCTCTTCGCGTAGTAGTCCGCATCGAGATTAAACACCCCTCGGTCGGTCTTGGACCAAGGCGCGTCCGGATACGGGTGGTAGCTGCGCATGGCCGCCCAGTTCTTGTAGTTCTGGTGACCGTTGGTCTCGACGAGCCCAAGCCCCTCCAAGCCGGGGAAGGAGCCGAGCCGCGCCGCCACGTTCTTATTCCACTCCACCAGGATCGGGTTGACCGTCAGGTCCGCGCAGAAGCACGGCACGTTCCGCCCGTGCGCCGCCTGCGCGATCTTCATCGTCATGCTCAGCGTCTTGGCGATCGCCTTCAGCGCGATGGCCCGGTACCCCATCCCGATGCGCGCGACCGCGTCCCGGTCCGTGTGCGCGCTCTCGTCGGCGACCAGCCGCACGGGGATGTCGCGCACATCGATCTCGAACTGCTCGTCGAACGGCTCCTCGATGACCGCGACCTGCTCGAACGCGCCGATTTTCTTGATGTGGTCGATCAGGCGCAGCAGGGTCTCCTTCTTTTCGTACCGGCCGTTGGCGTCGAAATAGTACGGCAGTTTGCCGCTCTTCGTGTAGGGCGTGCGGCAGCCGTCGAGTGCCGCATGGATGGCGCTGATCCGCGCCATGTCCTTCTCCAGCATCTCCTCCTGCGTGCCTTTCTGGCCGATCTTGATCTTCATGAAGAAAGAGCCGTCCGCCACCGCCGCCTTGATCTCGTCGATCGGTATGGCGTAGGCCATCAGCGGGATCGACGCCGCTTTCGGGTGGCGCTGCGACAGCGCGGGCCGGTACGCCGCAGGAATGAGGCCGTCGAACGTCGTGATCCCGTTCTCTTTCGCATAGAGCAGCCACGCGGCGTTGTCCACGCCGACCAGCGCGTTCAGCGCGAAGGTCTGGCGCAGCGCGGAGTTCCCCGTGATCCGCTTGCCGTACTCGAAGACCTCTTCGAACAGCTCGTCGTTCAGCGCCACGGGATCGGTGAAGGTGCGCCCCTTCAGCACGCGCAGCGCGTGCGCGGTCATCGCGAACATCAGCGCGTTCCCGCCCGCCTCGGAGTTCGACGCGAACACCTTGGCGTCGCTCCACAGCGTGCTGTGCGTGCAGATGCCGATCCCGCGCCGGCCGCCCGTGCTGCGGATCATGGCCGCGCTCTGCCAGATGTTGGTCAGGTAGCCGCCCTTGAACCCGAACGGCCGCAGCAGCGGCTCGCGCTCAAACTCGCAACCCGTGTCCGCCACGGTGATGCGCCGTCCGACGGCCCCCGCGCCGGCCGGCGCCGCCTTCGAACCCGCCGTCACGCATCCGTTTGCCGCCGCGGCACCCGCCGCCAGCGCCGCCGCCTTCAAGAAATCCCTGCGTTTCATGGTTGCCTTTCGTTTCGAAGGAATCGGAAGAATCGATTGATTCGATTCTGTCGATTCCCTCGCCGTCCCGTTACCCAATGGTTATCCCGTATTTCGCAATCTGCGCCGCGAAGAACTCGCTGTCCCGCTTCAGCTTGCGCACCGCGACCGCGCGGCGCTCCTTTTCCGCCAGAGCCTGCTCCTCTTTCGTGAACAGCTCCCACTCGCAGTGGACCGAGGCCGGCCCGCCGATCCGGAGCTCCTTCGCCAGCTCGAAGTACCGCTTCCACGGCACCAGCCCCTCGCCCGCGAACACGCCCTGGTGCCGCCGCTTGTCCGCCGCAGGCCAGACGTAGTCTTTGAGGCAGGTGCTGCGGATGTACGGCGCGATGAGCCGCATCCCCGGCACCCACGACTCCCCCATCTCCGCCACCGCGTGGTGAACGTCGTACTGGCAGCCGATCCACTGCGGGTCGAGACCTTTCAGCGCCGCGTGCAGATCCCAGACCACGCCGCCGAAGTGCCGCTCGTTCATCCCCCGGTGGTTCTGGTAGCACCCCGTGAGCCCGCACACCCGGTTGAGTTTCTCCAGCGCCGCGAACTCCCCGCGCAGCCGCGCGAGGTCTTCCTCGACGCCCCGCGCGGCGTCGTAGCGCAGATAGCTCATGCGGTACGCCCTGACCCCGCACTGCGCCGCCTGCTTCAGCACGCGCTCGGCCAAGGGGTCAGCCGCCGACACGATCGCGGTGACGATCATCCCGACCCGCAGTCCCTGCTTGCGTGCCGCCTCCACCGCGCGAGGCAGGTCCGTTCCGGCCTTCTCCGGCTCCACATGTCCGCCCGGTCTCACCGTCAGGTCGATCCCGGCGTAGCCCGCCTGCGCCAGCGTCTCCGCCAGCGCGTCATAGTCCAGCCACTGGAGCGGCTTCGAGAAACAATGCAGACAGGCTTTCTTTGAAGCCGCCTGTGCCCACGACGCTTCCGCCAGCGTGCCCCCCGCCGCCAGTGTCGCAGTCTTCAGAAAATCGCGTCTTTTCATGTTTACTTTTCTTTTCGAAGGAATCGAACGATTCGATTGATTCGGTTTCGTCGATTCCGTCGAGCCCCCCTCAACTCAGTTTCCACGGCGCACGGTAATCGTACTGCAGCAGCGCGTTGGCCTTGTCGCAGTTGGTAAACCGCTCGGCGGCCGCGTCCCACTCCAGCCGCTGCCCCATTTTGAGCGCGATGTTGGCCAGATGCGCAAAACAGGTCGAACGGTGCCCCTCCTCCAGCGGGCAGAGCGGCGTCTTGCGGGACTTGACGCAGTCGAGAAAGTCGCGGATGAGAGCGCCTGTGCTGACCGAGCTGCTGCCGTCCGCCAGCCCCTTCGCCGCCACCGCGTACTCCTCGGGATCAACAAGCTGCTTCCACGTCTGAAACGGCCCCGGTTTGGACGGAACGATGCGGTAACCCCGCTCGTCCGCGTATACCGCACCTTTCGAGCCCTTGATTTCAATCTCTCCGTACGGGAAGACCGTGCCGCCGCCGCACGCTTCGCAGATATTGAAATGGATAAGTTTGTGCGAGGCGAACTCGAACGTCACCGACATCGTGTCCGGAATGTCGCCGTCGTGGTCCAGATAAAATCTTCCGCCCTGCGCGGTCACCGCGCACGGCGCCGTCTCGCCCAACATCCAACGGATCGCATCCATGTAGTGGACGCCCCAGTTGCCCATCTGGCTCGAGAATTCGCCGTGCCAGCGGAACTTGTAAGGCGCGGTGTTGTATGTGTACGGACGGGACGCGCGCGGCCCCAGCCAAGCGTCCCAGTCGAGCCCCTTGGGCGGTTCCGCGGGCTGCTGTTTGCCGATGCCGTCTGGAAAAAGGTTGCTGATATACGCCGCGCTCGCCACGCACAGGTTGCCCAGCTTGCCGCCCCGCAGCTCCTTGGCAAGTTTAAGATACGATGGATTGCCGCGCCGGTTGAGCCCCACGGCCACCACCCGGCCCGTCGCCTGCTGCGCCTGAACCATCCGGCGGCCCTCGACCACCGTGGCCGTCAGCGGCTTTTCGACATACACGTCCTTGCCGGCGCGGACCGCGTCGATCGTCTGCAGCGCGTGCCAGTGATCCGGAGTCGCAATGCAGACCGCGTCAACATCCTTGTCCTCTAAAAGCCTGCGGTAATCCTTGTGCCGCTTCGGCGGCTTGGAAAACCTCTCGCCCAGCTCCGGAACGCGCCCGCCCAACTCGTCCTTATAGCGCTGCGCCACCTGACTGGAATCGCGCAGCAGGTACGGCTCGTACACGTCGCACAGCGCCGCGACCTCGACGTCCGGCTGCGCCATGAACAGGCGCAGCAGCTGCGACCCCCGGTTGCCGACGCCGACAAACCCCATGCGGATCTTCTCGTTCGCGCCTATGGCGCCGGCGAGATGCGGTGCCACCGCGACCCCCGCCGCAGCCATGGTTCCCGCCATGAACTGCCTGCGATTCGGTCTCATTGCTCTCATTTCAGTCCCCTTTCGATACGCTCTATAAGTTGTTGTAAAAGCGGCCGGGACAGAGCCCGGCCCCCCCGTTCGGCAGCAAACCACCGTTTTCAGCCCTGGAGGGACGGCCTCCGTGCCGTCCGCGTACTTTTCCAAAAAACCGCTCCATCCGCGTTTCATCCGCGGCTAACAAATCCCCGTCAGAAGACGCTGATCACTGTTCCCTTTTGCTTTTTGTTCAACACCAGCGAGGTTCCCTCGACCGCCACACGGTACCCGATGTCCCCGATCGTCGTGACCGTCCAACCCGACAGGCCGGACGGTGTGGTGACTCCATCTGCTGTCGCCAGCACCAGAGTCTGCGGCAATGACGCGTCCTGCGCCCGCAGCATAACGGTTGCTTGCGCAGGCAGCGCAAGCGTGCCGTCCACCGAGAGCCAGTCGTTCGTCGACGCTGAGAAATCCACGTCCAAAATTGCGCCGGGCGCAAGCGTCACATTGCCCGCGACCGCAACCGAGCCGACCGCGTTCGTCCCGCCGGCCGCCAGCGTGGCGTTGTTCGTGATCACAAGACCGTCGGCAAAGCGGTGCGTGCCGGCAACCAGCTCAAGCAGCGCCGACGACACGCCATTGCCGAACACCGTCGCGACGCCGTTGCTGACGTCGGTGGCGCCCATCACCTTCAGCGCACCCCCGGACAAATTGAGGATGCTCGCCGCGCCGTTGGTGGCGATCAACTCGTCCGCCGTCAGCGAGCCGCTCACCAGATTCAGCGTGCCGGTGTTCATTAAATAGGTGGCCCCGCCTGCAAACCCTCGCATGTTTCCTACCAGAAGCCGAGCCGGCAGCGTGTGGTAAACACACCCTGCGGCATAACTCACAGAGCCCGTCAGTCCAAGGCCGTAAGGCGTGAGGGCCATCGCAAACTCGCTCTTCTGATCCCTGTTGCCCGCTGTGTTGATGTTGACGGGATAGTAGACAACATTCGTCAACAGACCGTTACCAGAACCTGCGAGCGAATCCACCACGAGGCGCTGTCCCATATAGGTGTAATCCCACGTATTTAAGGTCACGCCGAAATAGTGCGTGATAGCGGAAGGATTGTCTCTTCCCGCCCGTGTCGTCGTTCGGAGCGTCCCGGCGTCAGGGTTACTGACAGCCACCGTACCGTTGGAAATCGTCAGTGTCCCTGAGAAAGGCGCCGTTGGAGAGGGAGTGCTGTCAGTCAAACCGCTCCCCACATAGACATCGGATGCAGCATCGAACGTGGCGTTGTTGATAACCACCTCGCCGACCCGTCCATCACCG
>CAYZQL010000058.1:0-17462 GCA_964480555.1 uncultured Lentisphaeraceae bacterium
ATCATGCTGTCCCATGTGTCGGTGATGTCGCCCGTCGTGCGCCAGCACTGGCCTCCCGCTTTGTCTCCCCAGGATGAGACGTTCCCCATTCCATACTGGCAAAGGCTGTGGACGATATCGCGTTTTTGGTTGCGGAGCGCCGCCGTCATCACGAGATAGGGGTGCATCAGCTCTTTCAGCGTTCCGCCGTCCGAGATCTGCGCATAGCTGCACCAATCGTATTTCAGATAATCGAATCCCCATTCGGCATAGGTTTGGGCGTCTTGCGCTTCATGCTGCAGGCTGCCGACGCACCCCCCGCAGGTGAGTGGTCCAGGCGAGGAGTAGAGTCCGATCTTGAGCCCGCGGCCGTGAACGTAACGGGTCAACGCAGCCATGTCCGGGAAGCGCGTGTTGGGCAGGACGCGTCCGGCCGCGTCCCGCGCGGGGCCCATCAGCGTGGCATCGCTTTTCTCGCCAGGATTTGTCTGCCAGTAGTCGTCTATGTTGATGTACGTCCAGCCATGGTTGATCAGGCCGCTGGCGGCCATCGCGTCGGCGGCCATGCGGATTTTCTCATCCGAGACCGTATGGGCAAAGCAGTTCCACGAGTTCCAGCCCATGGGTGGGGTGAGGGCGATCCGGCCGCCGACCTCCAGCCTCCAGGCCCGTTCGTCTTTCCCCTTTTCATTCTGGGCGGACAGGACGACCCTGTACGAGCCGCTGTGGCTGACCGCTCCCGTGATGACGCCGGTGTCCGCATCGAGCGAAAGGCCTTCCGGGAGGTTTGTCGCGCTGAACGTAAGCGGGCGTTCGCCGGTGGCGGGGATGGTGAAAAGGACAGGACTGCCGGGCCGTACGCCGAAGACGCGCGCGCCGTTGATACGCGGTCTTGCGGGCGGGGGCGGCGTCAGGATGCCCATTTGCTCAGAGAGGGGCTGCGCCGTGGGAGTCAACGTGGCTCCGTCCTTCATCACGAAAAAAGCATCGCACCAGTCGGCGTGATCGAAAGCGTCGCCGTCGCCGGCATCGGAAACGTGAAGGATAACCCGCTGGGCACCGGTTAGGTCGGCTTTAACTGCGCGGGCCGGTTGCCGCGCCCGGAGGACACCTGTGTCCACGACGGTTCTCTGGTCGGCGTAAACGCGAAAAACGACAGAGCCTTTGCCGCGGATCAGTTCTTCGTCATCGACGCCCACGCGGGCTTCGAAGGAAATCGCCTGGCCGCCGGCTTCAAGCGCGAACCAGCTTTCGGCGTGTGTGCCGACGCCGCGTTCAAAGCGCGCGCGCGCGATTTTCAGCGGGTTGCCTCCGACGGCGGCTTTGGCGCGTGGCCGCTCCCACGCGCAGGTCATGGCCGTCAGGTCAAGTTCGTCAAGCCAGACTGTCGTGTCGGCGAGAACCGGCACGGTGGAGGAGAGTGAACCGATAAACAACGTGGCTGACATCCGCATCGACAGTGGTTCCATAGGGGGCGATTATCCTCTTACCGTGTGTTTTTGAAAAGGCGATTTTCGAGGGTGCGGGCCACAAGGGGTTTGACGCGCGGCAAGGGTCTGTGCGAGACTTTGAGGCGTTTAGGGGAGTTTCTGTTCGCAGCTGGCGTGAGCGGCTCGGATAAGTGAAGTCAAGCAGGGAGATGATTGTTATGGCCGTGAGTGTGAATGGGGTTGAGATTGCGGAGACCAAGATTCAAGAGGAGATGGCGCGGCTGCGGCCCGAGTACACATCCTATGTGCGGAGCAATGACGGCGAGCCGAGTGAGGAGCAGTTGCGCGAGTGGGCGGTTGAGGATCTGGTTGAGGCGGCGCTGTTTCGTCAAGCCGCTGTCGCGACTCAGCCTGTGCCGTCCGACGAGCGTGTTCAGCAGTACCTGAAAGAGAACGCCGGGCTCGGTGAGGCGCTTCCGCAGGAAGAGCGTTTCAAGCTGGCCCGCGAGGCCTTGCAGCAGCGGAGGATGATTAAAGAGATTCGCAAAGGGGTTCAGCAGCCCGGCGCAGAAGCGTTGCGGGCGTACTATGAGGCGAACCCGGAAATGTTTGTGATGCCTGAGACATTGCGTCTGTCGCACATCTGCCACTTCGTCGACTCTGTAAACAAGGCCGACGCGTTTCTGGATTTGCTGCGCATCAAGGCGGATCTTGCCGGCGGCAGAATCGATTGGCTGCAAGCCGTCGAAGGATACTCGGACTCATTCCAGCGTGACCGCGGACTTTTCGATCCGGTGTCGCGCGATGATGTGCCGGCGGAAGTCGAAGAGAAACTCTTTGCGCTCAAGGAGGATGAGGTGAGCGATGTCATCGAGCTTGAGGGGCGGAGTCTGCATCTCTTCAGGTTGCTCGTACGGGAAGCGCCCCGGGTGATCGAGTTCAAGGAGGCGCAGGAGCATTTAGCCGGCGTCCTGTTTGAGCAGGCGTGTCAGGAAGCGCTTCACGCAAAGTTTGACGCACTGAAAGCGGCGGCTGTCATTCAGCGGGAGGCGTAGTCGCGGTTTCGGGCACGTGGCCGGCGGCCTCGATCAGGATGGGGGCCAGCAAAGGGCAGCCCGCCGCGCGGGCTTGGAGTTCGGCGCGGCGCGAGGAGCGCATCAGCGTCATACAATAGGCTGCGAGTTGTGCCGCACTTTTCGGGGGCGCCATCCAGCGTAACTTCTCGTCGGGCGTCAGTTTCGCGATCGGAAATTCGGCGCTGCGTCCGTTGGCTTCAATTTGGAGGATGCCATTCTCCACACCACGCGGAATCACGGTGCGCTGTTTTCCGTTGTGCTCGAAGATGAGCGGCTCGCCAACCTGTCCTTCCAGGTAGGCTGCGACCAGCCGGTCTGGCTCTGGGATCTGGTCCAGCAGGATCACCAGCTCATTTTTCTCGGCAAAACGCTCGGAGGTTGCTTGGACGAGTTGCCGGGCGGCGCCGATGTCGCCTTGGGCGAAAGCGCGCGCGAGTTCGGTCCTCAGCAGAGGGGGGATGCCCGCAGCAGGAGGGTGAGGCTCTTCAGATGGCCGGGGGGCAGCCGATTGCGGAGCCGTAGCGGTGTCGGGGGGCGGACCGGCAGGTGTTTGGCCAGAGGCCGCGCCTTGCGCCGGAACCTCGGGCGACGCACGTTCTTCCGGGAAAAGTTTGATGTTCTCGAACGAATCGGAGAGTTGCGTCACGACCTCGGAAAGTTGCGGCAGGGGCAGGGGGGCTTCGGCCATGAGTGGATTGGCTTGGTAGATCGTGCGGAACCAGAAAACGAGTGCCAGCCACACGGCCAGGAGCGTCCAGCAGACCGCCTCCAGCGTGGCGGTTTCCCTTCGGATATCATTCGCGTGCTCATCGACGAGGCTTTTGGACTGATACGCGGCAATGCCATCGTTTTTGAGTTTGCGGTTCAGCCGGAAACGGGGAGCCTCTTTTTCCTCGTCGGCGAGCGTCGGCTTCTCCGGGCTCTTTTGGGAGAAGTCTGAAGAGATGGTGCTGAGATACTCTTCGTCGGGGCGGACGCAAGAGGGTTCTGAGCCGTTGAGCAGATGACGGATGTCGAGCAACACGTCGTCCCAGTTCGCATAACGGTTATTGGGGTTCTTCATCATGAGCCGGTGCAAGAACCACGAGAAGGCAACCGGGATTTCCCGGCGGACGAGGTGCGGCGGGGGGATTTGCTGTTTGATGTGCGCGGCAAGGATCGCGACGACATCGAGGTCTTCGAACGGCACCACGCCGGTGGCGAGATGGTAAAGAACAACGCCTAAGGCGTACATGTCGGACTGCGTGTTGAGCATGTGCGAGCCTTGCGCCTGTTCGGGCGAAAGGTAGCAGGGTGTGCCGACGATCAGCCCCGCATCCATGGCGGTCGCATTCACCCCCGGGCCGGCTTCAATCGCCAGGCTGAAGTCGGTGATTTTCGCGACGCCACGCGGATCCAGCCGGATCGTTGAGCTTTTCAGGTTGCGGTGGACGATGTGCGCGTTTGCCCACAGCTGCTCCAGGCTCGTGGTCAGCGATGCGGCGATGCGAAGCGTTTGCTCAACGGGTAGCGGCCCTTGCCGTGTGACCAACTCCGCCAGAGTCGGCCCCTGAACGTGTTCGGTGACCACGTAGTGAAGGTTGTCTTCGCTGACGATGTCGAAAACGGCCGCAAGCGAATCACTTTTTACGCGCGCGAACCGACGTGCGAGTCGGAGGAAGTGCTCGACTTCGGCGGGGTTGGCCGCACCCTCCTCCTTGAGAATCCGGAGAACGACTGTCCGGTCCAGCGTCTCTTGGATCGCTTTCCATACGACGGTCCTGCTGGTTTCATCAATCTGCTCAACCAGACGGAAGCCGTGTTGTTCTATGCGCTGTTTCTTCACTCGTGACCATTGGAATGACGATGCGACGGCATTGGGAAAACGGCGTCAAGATAGCAGACGGGCGGTTTATTTGGAAGCTTATCGTGAGACAGGGCCCAAGGTTTTGTCTGGCACCCGTATAGCAGCGAGAGCGTGTCCGGTTGTCACTCTTCAGGGAGCGGGATTTTTGACGTCTTTGTTTTACTGCGGGATTTACTCTCTTTGGCCGTGAGGCTCAGCGGATCGGTGAACTGATCTGCCGCAAAGGACGACTTCCGTTGGGCGGCCGTCGTGTAGGAAGGCAGCAACGTATATTTGAAATAATTGATGTGGACACAGCTTATCCCAAAAAGGACAATCAGCAGGACACCGACAGCATAGACCCGTTTTTTTTGCTCGCGCTGTATCTCCAGTTTTGCGGCACACTCATTCAGGATGCCTTGAACCTCGATCCTGTCGGGCGAGTCGGGGTTGGCTGTGAGGAATTCCCGCAAGGTGACGATGGAGGCCTTGGGATTTTTCGACGTTTTCAACTCACGGAGGTTCTTAAGAACACGCTCGTGTTGAAGGGCTCTGGCCTGTTGTTCATTCTGCCGGGTCTGAAGCAGTTGCGTATCCAAGAACAGTTGCCGTTCGAGTTCAGCTTTTTCGGGGCGTTCACGGAGCTTCTCCAGCATCTGCGAGAGACGCCGCATGCGGATTTCGAGAACGGGTTCGGCCATCGCGCTTCGGATCTGTTCGGCGAGGGTCGCCTCGCCCTCAATATGCTGCAAGACCTCATTCAGGATGGCTCTGTAATCCTCCATCAGCGTTGCGGGCACTTTGTAAAAAAGCCGACGGCCACTGCAGGCCGCACACGTTGTCTGCAGAACGGTCGTGCCTTTGCAGTCGGGACAGTTTCCAGAGCCGCCACACTCGTGACACCGCATTGAAACATCACGGCTGCCATGCAGGTTCTTGTCCAGGACCTTTCCGTCTCCGCCACACACCGTGCACTGCCGGGTTCCCTTGCACCTCACGCAGGTTGTGCCGACATGACCTTTCCCAAGGCAGGCCTGGCAGGGAGTAAAACAGGATTCCAGCCGCACAGAAACCAGATTGCGGTCTTGAGGAAAACTGGCAGCATGAGAATTCTGTGCCCGGACAAAAAGGTTGGTGTCACCTTTCGCAAGTGCGGCTAACGTGAAGGCCGCCATGGCCCTGCTTTTTAGGAGAGGGATGCTGGATGTGCTGCGCGAATAATCGAGCAGGACTTGAAGGCCAGCCGGGTCGAAAGGGCATGCGGAAAGTGTCGTGCATGCGGCTTTCAGCCCGTTGGGCGAGATTTCGGCATGACCGTGCTGAGGAACAGAAAGGGGGGTTATGAAAAAGGCGATGAACAGAAACGGACCGGCAAAGAGGTCATTTTTCATCTTCTGGTTCCCATCCTTTTATGACGTCCTCGAACGAAGGCTGCGAGATGTGTGTGGGCAAGTGTCTGATCAAGCGGCCATAGAGTTCGTGTGACGTATCGCGCTGACCCGCCTGATTTAAACGGTAAACAGCCATTGACACGTATTTAATATACACGTTTGTTAAGGTTTTGGAAGGGAATTCTTTCAGGGTTTCCGCGATGAAATCGGCTGTGGCGGCCGCGAGCGGCAGATTCGGTGCGGTCTGCCACTGTTTCTTCGTAAGGTCGCCGGCGAAGCGTCCGCGGACGACGGAGAGGATGAGCGGCTGGTAGACGCCGCGGCGGCACATCAGGCGTTCGGCGCCTGTCGCGTGTTCCAGGCCTTGGCTGGCCCAATAGATCGCATGCGATTCGGCCAGGCGCCAGTCGAGGGGGCCAAAGCGGTGTTCGAGGGCAGACATGCGGCCGACGTCAAGTTTGAGCGTGGCAAGGCGGACGCGGTTCGCCGGTGTGTCGCAGGCAGTTCCGTCGGGGTTTACACAGGGCGACATGGTTTCGGCGAGGGCGAGTTTATACGTCAGGTGGGCACTGTCGAGGGAATCGCCGATTTTGTTCTGGTAGAGCCAGGCGAGTTCCCGGTAGAGCCGCGCCTCACGCGGGTTGAAACGCAGCGCGTCATCGCGCAGCAAGGCGACGCCGTTCTGCACCCAGCGCAAGCGGTCTTCGGCGCGGACCATCATGATGCTGACATTGTAGGCCAGGTTCCACGCGTTGTAAGTCCAGGCTTCGGAGGCATGCGGGTCGAGCCGGGCGATCCAGTCGGCGAGTTGGACGAGTTCGAGATAGCGGCCTTCCTCCTGCAGACGGCTGACGCGGAACCAGAGCACTTCGGAGACCATGCCGCGGAAACCGCCAAGGCCGGCCATCACAAAGGTGAGCGCGGGCGGGGTGTCGGCCGAAAATCCTCGGTAGGCTTCAGGCATGCCGGAACGGCGGAACGAGGTGAGTCGGCGGCTCTGCCAAGCGGCCAGCAGAATCAAGAAAAGGATGAAGCCTGCTGTGGGGATTCTTCGCATGGTTTTCTTTTATCACAAACGGCATGAGCTGTGAAACCCAAAATGGGAGGCGACTTTACTTGAACCGACGGCCGTTTTTTTTCTATACTGTGCCGGTTTTGAAGAGGCACATTCAGTTTAAAGGAGACGACATGGGCAAGCAAGTGAAGAAGGTTGGCATTCTGACGGCGGGCGGACTGGCGCCTTGCCTGAGTTCGGCGATCGGTTATCTGATTGATGAGTATACCCGTGTGGCGCCGGGGGTCGAGATTATCGGGTATATTAACGGGTACAAAGGGCTCCTGAAAGGTGACAGCATTCCGGTTACGCCGGAGGTGCGTCAGCATGCGCTCTATCTGACCGAGCATGGCGGCAGCCCGATCGGGAACAGCCGCGTGAAACTCACGAACGTCAAAGACTGCGTCAAGCGAGGTCTGGTGAAAGAGGGCGAGGATCCGCAGCGGGTCGCGGCGGAGCAGCTCATCAAGGACGGCGTGGATGTGCTGCACACGATCGGTGGAGACGACACCAACACGGCTGCGGCAGAACTCGCCGCCTACCTTGCCAAGAACGGGTATGGCCTGACGGTGGTGGGGTTGCCCAAAACGATCGACAACGACGTGTACCCGATCCGGCAAAGTCTGGGCGCGTGGACGGCCGCGGAAGAAGGGGCGAGATATTTTGCGAATGTTGTCAAAGAGAACACCGCCAACCCGCGGATGCTGATCATTCACGAAGTGATGGGGCGCAATTGCGGCTGGCTGACGGCCGCGACCGCTGCGTCGTACCGCAAGCTGATGGATGGCCTCCACTACCTGCCGGCTTTTGGGCTGGCGCGGGGCCGCGAAGAGGTTCATGCCGTTTACGTTCCGGAGATGACGTTTGACGTCAAGGCTGAGGCGGCGCGCTTGCGGGCGGTGATGGACGCGAACGACTGCGTGAACATTTTCGTGTCGGAGGGGGCTTGTGTGGACGCGATCGTCGCCGAGCTCGAGGCAAAGGGCGAAGAGGTGCCCCGCGACGCATTCGGGCATCCGCGCCTGGACAAGGTGAACGTGGGCGGGTGGTTTGCCAAGCAGTTCGGCGAAATGCTGGGCGCAGAAAAAACGATGGTGCAAAAGAGCGGTTACTTCAGCCGTGCGGCGGCGCCGATCGCGAAAGACAAGGAGCTGATCCACGCGTGTGCCAAGAAAGCCGTGGAGTGTGCCTTGGCGGGAATCGGCGGCGTGGTGGGCGAAGATGAGAACAAGAACGGCGAGTTGCGGGCGTGTGAGTTCCCTCGCATCAAAGGCGGCAAGCCGTTCGACATTGATACGCCGTGGTTCACGCAACTGCTCGCGTCGCTGGGCCAGCCCAAGGGCGCGCGTGCCGAGGTGAAGCACTGAGTTAAGGGGGCGCGGTTTTCCGGATGCCGCGACTTGAAAGAGGAGTATCGAAATGACGACACATGATCTGCGTGGACAGGTGATCGACATGGCCGCGTTCGTCGATTACGCCGGCGGGGCGGTGGTGAGCAAGACGCTGCTCGACAAGAAGGCCGGGACGCTGACGCTCTTCTCGTTTGATCAGGGGCAGGGGTTGAGCGAGCACACGTCGCCGTACGATGCGACGGTGCTGGTGGTTGAAGGTGCGGCGACACTGGTGATTGGGGGCACGCCGGTCGTGGCGCGGGCGGGCGAGTTGGTGATCATGCCGGCAGGCGTTCCGCACGCGCTGCGCGCGGAGGAGCGTTTCAAGATGCTGCTCATCATGGTCAGGGAAAAAGCTGCGGAGTGATGGGCACCTACTCCGGGTCGGTCGGCCAGGAGTATCCGCAGGGCGTGTCGGGCGCAACCAGGTTGCGGTCTTTGAGGTCGCGCGGATCGATCGGGAACGTGCAACAGTTCGGCAACCGGTAGATGGAGTAGAGCCTGCACGTTGACGGGCCGTCTTTGTGCAGGTGGAGAGCGCCACATTTGTTGGCGACAAGATGGCAGCACACGCCGCAGCGCGCGCACTCGCCGGTGCGTCGTGACAAACTTTCTCGCACGTAACCTCGCCGGAAAAGGTTCAGGAAGAACCGGCGGGCCACGCCGCGCAGAAGAATCAGACGCACACCCAAAGAAGCGCGCCCCAAAAGAAGTTCAGGATTCGAGCGATTCATCAAAAGATAGAGTCCAGCAGATTGAAAAAGCCTTTAGATTAACGTGGCGGGCGGGGAGCGGCAAGCAGATACTTTTAAGCGTGCGGGGTTTTTGCGGCGTGCAGCGTTTCATGAACGGCTCGCAGGAGCGTCGCGGTCGGGTAAGGCTTGTTGATGAAGCGAAAGCCTTCCTGCTCAATGGAAGCCCAGCGGACGCGGTCATCCGCGTACCCGCTGCAGAGAAGCACCGGCAAATTGGGTGCCAGACCGCGCAGGGTGATGGCGAGTTCAATCCCGTTTTTCCCTGGAAGCACAACATCACTGAACAACAGATCAAACCGGTTAGGGGTTCGGGAGAAAACGGTTACGGCGACTTCAGCGTTCTCGCAAGCCGTCACTTTAAAGCCGGCTGATTGGAGGACGAGGGTGGCCAGGCTGCGAACGCCGGGCTCATCCTCGACCAGCAAAATGGCTTTGCCGAGACCCGGCAGGGTGTCCGGCGGCGGCGGCACTTCGGTTTGGGCAACCGCCTTCTGGCTCGCAGGCAGGTAGACTTTGAACGTGGACCCTTGGCCTTCTTGGCTGTAGGCATTGATCCATCCGTCGTTCTGCTTGACGATCCCGTAGATGACCGACAAACCCAGACCGGTGCCTTTACCCTGACCTTTGGTGGTGAAAAAAGGCTCGAACAGGTGTGGCAACAACTCCGGATTGATGCCCGAGCCAGTGTCGGAGACGGAGAGACAGGTAAAGACACCGGTGTGAGACTCGGGAATCATTGTGACATCGACGGGACGCATCTCGACGGTTTCCGTGCTGAAGGTCAGCCTTCCGCCTTGCGGCATGGCATCGCGGGCATTAACGGCGAGATTCATGATGATCTGCTCGATCTGGTTTGGGTCGGCCAGAACAGGTTTGGCCATCGGATCAAGCAACTGGACGATCTCGATGTCTTCGCCCACCAGACGATGCAGCATTTTCTCTGTGTCGGAAATGATGTGGTTAATGTCGAGCGTCTGGGGCTCGATCCTTTGTTTTCTGCTGAAGGCCAGAAGCTGGCGCGTAAGGTCGGCGGCCCGCTTGGCGGCCCGTTCAATCTCTTTGAGGTCGTCGTATTGCGGATCCTTTTCGCCGACGCCGGAAATCAGGATTTCAGTAAACCCGAGAATGGCCTGCAGCAGGTTGTTGAAATCGTGAGCCACGCCGCCGGCGAGTCGTCCGATGGCATCCATTTTTGAGGCTTGCTGGAGTTGCTGTTGCAGCTCAATCTCATGGGTGATATCGCGGGAGATCCCGACAAGCCCCACGACCCGGCCTTGGCTGTCTCTGATCGGGGCTTTGGAGGCGGAAACCCAGCGAATTCTGCCGTCAGCGGTCCGCTTCTGTTCGACCTGGGCCAGGAGAGGTTGGCCGGTCAAGATGATTTCGCGTTCCTTGGATCTGGCGCGTTCAGCCTCATCGGCCGGCTTGAAGTCGGCGTCCGTCTTGCCGATCGCCTCGGCCGGAGATTCAAGGCCGAGTGAAGCGGCATGCGCCTTGCTGATTTTAATAAACCGGGACTCGGTGTCTTTGAAATAGATCCGGTCTGGCAGGTTATCCATCAGCGCGTAAAGCAGGTTCCTCTCATGGATGAGCGCTTCGTCCGCGCGTTTCTGCTCCTCCACGGCGACGAGAAGGTCATGTTGCGCCGCTTTTGTCTCGTCGAGCAGACGGCGCGTCTCGTCTGCGGAGGCGCGGGCTTTGTCTTCGGCCTGCTTGCGGTCGGTGACATCGGTGAAAATGCTGGCGACCTGCCCCGGTCCCGAGCGGAAAAGCGTGCCTTCGAAATGTTTGGCGAGATTGGGTGCGAAAAAGGTGAAGCGGCAGGCTTCGCCGGTCTGGGCGACTTTGGCGTACGTGGCAATAAGGTCGGGCGGGAAGTCGGGAAAGGTCGTCAGGATCGTCTTCTTGGACAGGGTGCTGACCGGGATTCCAGTGAGACGCTCAAAGGCCGGATTGGCCGTTTGATATTCGAAATCGATGGGGTTGGGGTGTCCTCCGATAATCAACTCTTGCAGGGCAAAACCGTAATGCATTTCGGTGAAGAGCGTTTGATAAATCTGTTCGGTCCGATACCAGGCGGTAATGTCATGGACCGCCACGATGATTTGGCGCCGGTTGTTGAAGATGACCGGTGCGACGCTGAACTGCAGGCGAAAGTTTTCGGGTTTGCCGTCATGGTCGACAAGAGTTTCCATATCCCGGTCATAAATGTTGGGGGCGCCGTCGAACACCTCTCGGATGGCGCATCGCAAGGGGCAGTCGGCGCAATCGGAACCATATCCGCACCCCCGCTCGTCCTCATGCCGTTTGAAACAGCGCAGGAAAGTGCCGCATCCATGATTCAGACACTCGGACACTTTGGAGTGAAAAAGCTGGGCGGCCCGTTGGTTGGTGCTGAGGATTTTGGCCTCCCGGTCGACAACCATCATCGCCATGGGGGCGGCGTCGAGGATACCCCGCATATTGTCGTGTGCGGTTTGGAGGTCGGCCGTGCGGCTATGGACCTCCCGCTCCAGTGCAATCCGGCGGTTGCTGAGGTGTGCGACAAACGCTGTCATCAAGAGGGTAAAAAACAAGCCGGCTACGCCCGTGGCCCAACTCTCGCGCAAAGGGTTCGCTGCTAGCCAGGCCGGTGACGTGTGGATGACAACCGCGTAGACGTTGCCGAAACAGAACACCGGCACTCTAACCGGCAGGGTGAAAGTCGGCCTGTTCCAGCAAAGAGATTCCGGCGTGTGCGACGGATCGGAGGTCGCCAGAAGCTTGGGAGTCGCGCCGGCTTTCAAAAGAAACAGGTCGGCGGTCAGACCGTAATCGGGGTAGCCGACCCGTTTCATGGGGGCTGTCACGAGCGCGGTTATAGAAACAGCCATGGCCACAAGGCTGGTCTGCGAATTTGATGTCGCCGCTTGGAAGGCCAAGAACCCCGATGGCTGATTCGTTGCGGCGAAGAGCGTCAGGGGCTCGGTTGTGACGGGTTGGCCGGCACGGCGAACGGCTGAGTATAAAGCGGCGGCACGAACTGATTCCGAACTGAGATCAAACCCGATCCCGAATTCACGGCACGTCGCCGGTGAGCGGTATAGCACCGGGTAAAACGTTTCGCGGCCTTGGGCGGGGATGCGTGCGCCCTGCTGGTCGAACTGCCAGACGCGATATGCCTCGGAGCCCGCGGCACGCGCGTCAGCTTCGAAACGGGCGACGTCGCTGGCGGGCACGGCCGGCAGCCAGGCAACCCCTTGAATGGCCCTTTTTGGGTCGACCGATGAGGCATAATGGTGGAAGTCTTCGGCGTCAACGGTATGTTTGGCAAGGCACATCCGCGTCAGATCGTCAAACTTTTCTCGGGTGTTATCCAACTCATGAACAATGCTTAATGCCTGTTGATGGGCGAGCGAGGCAAAGGAGTCCGACCGGCCATGGCGTTCAGCGAGGCCGGTGCGCCAGATGGCCGCTACTGTCAAGGCGAGCATGACAACGGCACACAAAGCGGCTTCGGCATACCGCAGCTTCCAGCGGAAGGCTGAGGGGAAACGGGGCCGGTTCGCGAGTATGGCGAACCCGACTCCGAGCAGAATCAACAACAGAAGGGTGAAAAGGAGGGGAATTAAGCGTGCATAAAAAATGTGCTGGCGCCATAACTTGGCGTCGAGATCGGCACCGACCAGCATCAGCACGTTGCCGGTATGGGGGTCGATAACGGGCACGAACGCGGAGACGAAGGTGTCGTACTCATCGGTGTACAGGTGCGTCAATTGCGGCTGGCGTGTGGCGAAGGAGAGGGCTACCTCCGGTGGCGGCAGGCGGTAAGGGGTTCCGGGCGGCGAGGCATTCGGGTGGTTCTCCGGATAGCTCTCCGGACCAAAAAAGAATTGCCCGTCGCGTTGTGCGATCATGAACAGGCCCAGGATATTCAGGTGTTCAGCAGCGGCGGCCAGCTGAAGCCGCAAGGTCTGAAAAACGGGCAGGGCAGAATCACTGGAGGTAAAGGAGAGGAGGTGACATGGAGCACCCGAAATGGTCTGAGCGATCATCGCCGCTCGAATCAGCAGCGCCTCACGCTCCTGCGTGTCCCTGGCATGCCCGAGTCGCTGAGACTGCCAGACACCGACCGTCAACACCAATGCCGATGCGACAAGAAATCCGTACAAATGGCCTTTTTGCATGTGCATGGGTGTGTTTAATGGGCCTTCCTGATCACAATCACAGAAACGTTGCTCGTGCCCTCAGGTGTTTCAGGCGGGTTCGAGGGTTCCCTCCGGCAGACGTCTCCATGGAGTCCAACACAAGCCGACCATTCCCACTGAAATGTCCGACTTGCGCGGATGAACGGGGCGTTTCTGAACGTCGACCGATCCGTTTGCGGCGCCCTGCTGCAGCGCTGCGACCTCCTCATCGAATTGCGCCTGCAGAGCTGTCAGCCGTTCCTGCACAACGTCTACGCTCTCTGCCGCTCGGGTGACGTCTGCCGCCTCTTTGCCGATCCGGCTTGCGCTTTTCATGGCTGATGTCGCGCGTCCGACGTTGCCGACCCGCGCAATGCCGCGTCCGAGAAACGCGCCGAGCAGAGTTGCGCCGACAGAGAGCACCGTGTTGATCTTCTGCTGGCCAGCCTGGGCTTTTTCGCGCTCCATGCGCTCGGTCGCACGGCGGAGCTGGTCGGTGAGCGTCTGCAGTTTGGGCGCATACTTGGCCTTCAGTTTCGTGACTTCCGCGTCGCGCTGTTCGCGTAAGAGCTGCATGGCCCGAACGCGGAAATCGCCCTCGCTTTCCTCCGGTTGTGCGGTCAATTTCAGCGCGGGACAGGTCAACAGATCAAGCGTGAAATTCTGGTAGAGCGAATCTTCGAGGGAGCGGGCCCAGGTGACGTAACTTCTGGGGTTTGACGCGCTGGCGGGCAGTCCGGCGAATGACGACTCTGGAAGCGGCCGGCGTTCAAGCTCTGCGGCGAGTTCGCTGTGCAGCTCGGCTTCCTCCCATGCGACACTTCGGCCATCCTCCGAGAACGGGGCGAGGTGCGTACGGCTCAGCCACGTGTCGAGTGCCGCTTTCGCGTCGACGAAGTGCAGCTTGCTCATGCCGATCACGCGGGGTTTATACACGAGGTTCCCTGCGGCCGGGTACTTGGGACGCAGGAAAAAAACAGGCACGTCGGACGGCAGAACGGGGAGGGTTGCACCGGGCGTAGGTTCCGCAGCCCCGACCCCTTGTGCGCGTGCGGCTGGCGAAAGGGAGACCGGGGCGGCATCACGGCGTGAAAAGGGGGCGAGCTGCGGCAGCGTCAAGGGGCCCCGCAGGTAGCTCATCGTCCAGCGTGTCTGAAAAACGGCAGGTGCTTCGTCATGGACATTGCGCATGAGAAAAACACGTTTGCCGAGCCCGGACAGCAACTGTTCGGTCTGTGCACGGTCGAAACCCGCGCCGCTGCTGGCCGAGGCGCCCTCAAGCCCTTCGATGATGCGCAGTTTGTCCCGTTCCGTCTGGAGTCGGCCGATGAACCAGGTGCCGCAGTTGGAAAGCCCTTTATAGTCGAGATCGACGGGGTTTTGGGAGGAGAGGACGACGCCGAGCCCGTAGGCGCGTGCCTGCTTGAGCAACGTCAGCATGGGCAGTTTTGAAGGCGGGTTGGCGCTGGGCGGAAAATACCCGAAGATTTCATCCATGTAAAGCAGCGCGCGCAGGCTGCCCGTGCCCGACTGGCTGCGCATCCATGCGATCACCTCATTGAGCAGGATGGTTACGAAAAACATGCGCTCGGCGTCAGACAAATGGGCCAGATAGAGCACCGAGATTCGAGGCTTGCCTTCGGCCGTGAACAACATCCGTTGCACGTCAATCGGCTCTCCCTCCATCCACGCATGGAACCCGGGCGAGGCGATCACGTTGTTGAGGCTCATCGCCAGGCTGAGCCGCTCTTTAGCCGGGTAGAAGGACTCGAGGTCAAACACGCCGACTTTGTCGAACGGCGGTTTCTGGACCTCCTGGATAATGCCGGCAAGATCCAAACTCCGGCCTTCACGCCACGCATGGTGCAGGATCGTAGAAAGCAGGATATGCTCGCGACTTTGGACAGGGTCGGCTTCCATGCCCAGCAACCCCAGTAAACCTGAGACGGCAGACAGGGTACGGTCACGTAGCGCCGAGGCATCCTGCACCAGGGCGGGTGGAGGCGCCGCGAAAGAACGAAGAATCTGCAAGGGACGCACGGACGTGTTGCCGGGCGTGTAGACAGCCACTTCCGCCGCCTCTTTCAAACGACGGATACGGTCCCTGCCCTGGCCCCATTGGTCGAGCCCTTTTTTCCAGTTTTCGGCGATTTGCCCTGCGAACACGTCGGGAGAAACCCCGCTGCGGGCAACCTCCGCCTCATCCAGCCAGGGCCGGAAATCATCGGCCCGCAACTCGGGGAATTGCAGCAGGATATTGCCGAGGTCGCCCTTCGGGTCGATGAGGATGGAGGGAATCCCGTCAATGGCAGCCTCTTCGAGCAGGGCGATGGCGAGTCCGGTCTTTCCGCTGCCGGTCATGCCGACGATCATTGCATGGGTGGTCAGGTCCTTCGCATCATACAAAAGCACGTTGTCGCCTGTTGCGCGGGTGACCGGGTCGCACTCTTTTCCGAGATAGAACGTTCCCAACTTTTCGAAATCCTGCATGGCGGTCTCCCGACGGTTCAGACGCACGACACTACCAAACTGAATATCCCCACATGTCATTCGGAAGGAATGGTAGGCCAGGCGGGAGTCGAACCCGCGACCCCCAGATTAGGAATCTGGTGCTCTGTCCTACTGAGCTACTGGCCTTTTGTAACGGGAGAAAATTAACATAGACGGGGATGCTCTGACAAGCCTCGTAAGCGGAACGGGCGGAATCACACGTAATCTAGTTGTGTGCTGAGGGGCAGTGACCTATAATTATACCCGATTGGAGTATAAGCGATGTTGAAATGGAATCCCGAATTGTTTGGACGCTCCTTGCTCAGGCTGGCCGATCTGACCGACGAGGAGATGTTGAACCTGATCGAGCTGTCCGTGGCCTTAAAGGCCCGTCGCCGCGCGGGGGTGCGGGGCGATCTGCTGAAGCGCCGCCAGGTCGCGCTGATTTTCGAGAAAAGCTCCACGCGTACACGTAATGCCGCATCGGTGGCCATCCGCGACGAGGGCGGGTCGGCGGAATACCTTACGACGAACGACATCCATCTGGGTGCCAAAGAGTCGGTGAAAGATACGGCCCGCGTTCTGGGCCGCATGTTTGACGGCATTCTTTTCAGAGGATTCGCTCAGAAAACGGTGGAGACGCTCGCCAAATATTCCGGAGTGCCGGTTTGGAACGGACTGACGGACGATTATCATCCGACTCAAATTCTTGCCGACCTGATGACGATTCAGGAAAATTTCGGACGGCTCAAGGGACTGAACGTCGCTTACGTCGGCGACGGGCGCAACAATGTGGCGAATTCGCTGATGTTGGGATGCGCGAAAGCCGGCGTGAACTATGTGAACTGCACCCCTGCCGAGCTGATGCCTGACCCCGTGCTTGTCAAGGAGGCTAGCGCGAGCGCGGCCCGAAATGGCGCGACGGTGACGATCTGCAACGACCCGAAGGCGGGGGTGGCCGGAGCGAATGTGCTTTATACGGATGTCTGGGTTTCGATGGGCGAGGAGGCTCAAAAAGAAACGCGGTTGCGCCTGCTGCGGCCCTATCAGGTGAACGCGGGCCTCGTGGCGGCAACCGGAAATGCGGGGAGCGGATTGATCTTCCTGCACTGCCTGCCCGCGTTCCACGACCACGAGACGGCCGTCACGGCGGAGTCCGGCGCTCTGGAAGTGACGGACGAGGTGTTCGAGGCGCCGTTCTCGAAGGTGTTCGACGAGGCCGAGAACCGCATGCACACGATCAAAGCGCTGTATGTCTCGGCATTGGCGGATCTTTCCGCTCTGTAACAACGAGTCGAGGGACGCGCAAAGGAGGGGTCATGTCAAAGCGGATATTCGATATCACGTGGGATCAGTTCCAAACGCTGTCGCTGGTCGATAAGACGCCGTACCTGATGCAGGCGGACGGGACACCTTATCACACGCTTTTCGCGCAGCAGTTCGGATATGAGCTGCTGGAGCAGCTCGCGCTTCTGGCGAATGAGATCCGGGCGATCGCCAAGACGCGCTCGGGAACGGAGTTCCTGAGGTCGCAGGTGGCGCACAAGCGGGCGATGCTCTATTTCTCCCAGCCCAGTTCGCGCACGTTCCTGTCGTTCGTTTCCGCGTGCCAAATTCTCGGCGTCTCGACGGGAGAGGTGCGCGACACCTCGATCTCGTCGGAATTCAAGGGCGAGTCGCGTGAGGATTCCGTACGCACGTTCAGCTCGTACTTCGACCTGATCATAATGCGCACGCCTGAGAAAGGGCTGGCCGAGCACATGGCGTGGGTGCTTTCCCATTCCGAGCGGCCGATCCCGATCATCAACGCGGGTTCGGGGCAGGACCAGCACCCGACGCAGGCGCTGCTGGATATCTACACGCTGCTGCGCAGTTTCGAGCGCAACGGGGGGTTGTGCGACCGCA